>DATAQW010000057.1:0-20791 GCA_036264445.1 Pseudacidobacterium sp. | reverse complement strand
TCCCAAGATGCTATCCACTGCTCCCGAGCTCTTCTGCATACAGCCCAAGATGATTGGCATAGCCAAGCATCTTGTCGAAAAGCAGGCGCGCCTTCTCAACTTGATGTGACCGCGCAAGACACTCGATATACCAGAAAGAGCAGGCCGTAAAACTTCCTTCACCCCCGGTGAGTCCATCAACCGTTTCACCCGAAGTTTGATAACGATAAACGAGACTCTCTTCCGTAAGGTTCTTCTCAATCGCCTGCATCGTCGAAAGCCATCGGGGATCAACAGGACTTATAAAACGCAGCATGGGCATCAGCAGCACCGAAGCATCCAGCTTGTCCGAACCTTTGTACTGCACGAATGCCTGCAGCTTGTCGCTCCAGAAATTCGCAAATATGTCTTCGTAGATCGCATCCCGCGCTGCTTGCCACTGGGCAAATGGCGCAGTTAAAGAACGTTTATCGCCCAGGCGAATGCCGCGGTCAAAGGCGACCCAGCACATCAGCCGTGAATGCAGAAAATGCCGGCTGCCTCCGCGAACCTCCCAGATGCCTTCATCCGGACGCTGCCAATTCTTTCCCAACCAATCCAGAATGCGGCTCACGCCCTTCCAGTCATCATGCGAAATACCATCGCCGTACTTGTTCGAGAGATAAACGGAATCCATCAGTTCGCCGTAAATGTCAAGCTGCAATTGCTTCGACGCACCATTGCCAGTGCGCACAGGCCGCGATTCCTTATAGCCCCTGAAGTGTTCCAGGATTTCTTCATCCAGGTCCTGATTTCCATCCACTCGATACATCACTTGCAGCGGCCCGCGCTCTGCATCATCGTGCAGGCGGTCGCGCAACCAGCGGGCGAAGTTGCGCGCTTCATCAAGAAAGCCAAGACGAATAAATGCATACAGACTGAACGCAGAATCGCGCAACCATGTGTAGCGATAGTCCCAGTTGCGCACTCCCCTAATGTCCTCGGGTAATCCAAACGTGGGCGCGGCGATCAACGAGCCGTGTTCCTGGTCGCAGAGCATCTTCAGCAGAAGCGCCGAGCGGTTCACCATCTCGCGCCAGCGGCCCGTGTAATTGGAGTGGCCAATCCATCCGCGCCAGTAGTTCGCTGTCTGCTGAAAATGGTAGTCGATCGAGCGATGACTTATGTGTTCTTTTGTGTCCTCGGCTTCGCCAAAGGTAAATATCGCCGTCTCGCCGGCCTTCAAAGTAAATGACGCGACTGCATCATCGCCTTCCACGGTCAACGGCACCGTCGCCTTCAGGCTCATGCGCAGACACTTGCTGTCATGCGGATTAAAGTGGATTGATCTGCCATTGGCTTCAACCATGTGCCCACAGCGGGCATAATCAAAACGCGGGGAGCAGCGCATTTTAAAGCGGACCTCGCCCTTAATCACGCGCATCGAGCGGATGATCTGGTGGGCATGGATGTCGCCCTTCTTTCCTTCCAGAATCGGCATGAAATCGACGAGTTCAACCACACCGGAAGAAGAGAGAAAGCGTGTCAGCAGAATGTTTGTATCGGGAAGATAGAGCTGCTTTGTACGCAGGTTCTCAAGCTCCGGCTCGATGCAGAACCTGCCGCCTTTTTCTTTGTCGAGCAATGCAGCAAAAACAGTAGGCGAATCAAAATTCGGAAAGCAGAAAAAATCAATAGACCCGATCATGCTCACCAGCGCAATCGAGCGCATATTGCCGATTACGCCGTAATTTTCAATAGGCTGCTCAACCATCCGTGCCTCACTTGTCACCAACCGTTAGATGCTTCGCACAAAAAACTTATCAACGAAAAACGGCAGCGGAAGCCGCTGCCGTCTAGTCTCTAATGCCTAACTCCTATTTCTCTAATAAATGCGGAAGTTCACCTCAACATTCACTTCCACCGGAACAGGGTGCCCCTGAAACACGGCTGGCTTAAACTTGTACTGCTTCACCGCCTCGACGGCCTTTTCATCCAGCCCCATTCCCAGCGGCCGCACTACGCGCACATGCTGCGGATTTCCCTGCGCATCCACAATCAGCGACACTATGCAGATACCCTGGTACTTCGCGCGCCGTGCTTCATCGGAAAATTCCGGATCAGGCGCATAGATCACCTGCGGAGCGGAAACGCCACCGCCCGGGTGATATGGACCGCCGCCCGTTCCGCCACCGGAACCAGGCCCAATCCCGTTGCCATTGCCCGGACCAATGCCGCCGCCAGAGCCGTTGCCAAATCCCGAACCCGAACCCTGCCCCTGCGAAGCCAGCGCCACCTGATTCGACTGCGGAATACCCAGATTCGGCATGTTTACATCCGGCATTTTTATGTTCGGCATCACCACTGTTGCAGGAACCGGGAGTTTCGGCTTATCGATCAGTAGCTTTTGCGGAGGAGTGATCTGCTGCTTGTCAAACTTGGGCAGCTTGCCCTTCGATGCATCCACCAGTTCGTGATTGCCGCCACCACCGCCGCCGCCCATTACATCCTTTGCAGGCGCCATCGGTATAAATGGAGACACGTCCACTGGCGTGACCTGAGCCTTCTTTTCAATCGCCTTGGCGTGAATGCGCGCCTCAATGATCGCCAACACAATCAATCCAATGAGCACCGCATGCACGGCAATCGAATACGCACTCGATTTCGCGCTACGCTGCGTTTTCAGCAGCACATTGGATTCAATTGGCTTGGACGTAAGTTCCAGCGGAGGCAGTTTCTTGGGGAAAAACACGTCCTGAATATTGGTCCAGAGCGACCTCCAGATGGACTCTTCTTTCAGGGTTTCAACGAGGTCGTTATCTGCGTCCGGCTGAGATGTCAACTGAAGCGGAGGCTGCTTCGAAGAGGAAAAGGCGTCGCGCAGATTTTTAATGAGCGACTGCCACATGGATCCGTCGGCTTCTACAAGAAGTTCGGGCTGTTCTTCCTGCGGCCGGGATTTCCCAGGCTCCAATTCCGGTGGTGTTACAACTTGATTGCCCATATTTCACTTTACAGTCAGGATAAAAGTACGCACCCAACTGTATATCCCTCCATTATGGATGACGCAAGCCCCGCTTGTCTTGGAAACTTCTTCCATTGCTTTCTTGAGCGGAGTCACTTTCTTACGAATTGTCATCCTGAGCAGAGGCTGCATTCATTGTCACCCCACCGAAGCTCCCGCACGCGAACGTTGCGGAGAGATCTGCAGTTTCGCCCGGATAGCCACCAGCCTGATTCCTTCCAATATAGACGAAGTGCCCCTCACAAAGTTACGTCCTCAAACAGATACAATAATGTTTTACCCTTATCAAATTTTTCCATTGGGAGAAATGATGTCCTCCAAGCACGATCCCGGCAGCCCGTACCCCGAACTGAAGGCCACTCTTACGCTGCCGCAAACCGATTTCCCGATGAAGGCTAATCTGCCTCAAAATGAGCCCCTGCGCCTGAAGAAATGGGACGAAGAGAAACTTTATCAGCAGATCCGCGAAGTCCGCAAAGGGGCTGACCGTTATCTTCTGCACGACGGCCCTCCTTACGCCAACGGCCCGCTCCACCTCGGTCACGCGCTCAATAAGTGTCTCAAGGATTTCATTGTCAAATCAAAAACCATGGCCGGGTTTAATGCCCCCTACATTCCCGGCTTCGACTGTCACGGCCTGCCCATTGAAATCAAAGTCGACGAGCAGTTCGGCCGTAAAAAGCTCGAAATGTCCTCGGTCGATTTCCTGCGCGCCTGCCGTGAATATGCGCAGAAATACGTCGACCTCCAGACCAGCCAGTTCGTCCGCCTCGGAGTCTTCGGACGCTGGGAGAACCCTTATGTCACCATGTCGAAGCAGTACGAGGCCAAGACCCTCGAAATCTTCTACCGCTTCTTCGAACAGGGCTTCGTCTACAAGGGCCTCAAGCCGGTCTACTGGTGCATCAACGACCGCACCGCTCTCGCCGACGCTGAGATCGAGTACGAGATGCACACCAGCCCCAGCATCTATGTGAAATATGCGCTGACCAGCGATCCCACAGCCATCGACTCTGCACTTGCTGGAAAGAATGTCTCGACGATTATATGGACCACGACTCCCTGGACGCTGCCTGCGTCATTGGCAGTAGCGTTCCATCCGGAACTCGATTACGTGGCGTTAGAACAAGAGGGCCAGATCTACATCATCGCCGAAGCCCTCGCTGCCTCCGTCCGCGAAAACTGCAAACTGCAGGAAGCGAAACAAGTAGCTCGTTTCAAAGGAGCAAAGCTCGAACGCGCCACATTCCAACACCCATTCCTCGACCGCAGCATCCTGGGCGTGCTCGCTGATTACGTCACCACCGAACAAGGTACCGGAGCCGTCCACACCGCACCTGCGCACGGCGCAGATGATTTCGCGACCGGAGCAAAATACGGACTCGATCAGACCTGCAACGTGGACAACGCGGGCCGCCTTCGCAACGGCCTTCCCGAATACGATGGCCTGACCGTCTTCAAAGCCAATGAGCCGATCATCAAGTTACTGGAATCACGCGGCGTGCTCATGGGCCGCAGCGACATCTACCACTCCTATCCGCATTGCTGGCGCTGCCACAAGCCAGTCATCTTCCGCGCTACGGAGCAATGGTTCATCGCCATCGACACGCCGATGAAGCGCCCCGACGGAACTGAAACCACATTCCGCCAGCTTGCGCTCGATCAAATTCGCAATAGCATCAAGTGGGATCCGGCATGGGGCGAAGAGCGCATCGCCAACATGATTGAAACGCGCCCCGACTGGTGCATCTCGCGCCAGCGCATCTGGGGAGTGCCCATTGCCGTCTTTCTCTGCAACAAGTGCCACGCGCCACTGAAAGACGCAGCGATCAACCAGAGCATCGTCACGCTGCTCGAAAAAGAAGGCATCGACGTCTGGCACACGCACGAAGCCGAGCAGCTTCTGCCATCTGGAACGAAATGCACCTGCGGCAATGCTGATTTCCGCAAAGAGATGGACATCCTCGATGTCTGGTTCGATTCCGGAGTAAGCTGGCACGCCGTCATGGAAAACGAACCGGGCATCGCGCCTCCTGCTGATCTTTACTTCGAAGGCGGCGACCAATACCGTGGCTGGTTTCACACTTCTCTGCTCACGTCGGTTGGAGTAAGCGAGAAACATCAATCGCCCTACACCATGGTCGGCACCGCCGGATGGACACTCGACGAGCAGGGCCGCGCCATGTCGAAATCGCTTGGCAACGGAGTCGATCCCGTCGATATCGCCGACCGTCTCGGCGCAGAAACGGTGCGCCTCTGGGTCGCATCTGTCGATTTCCGCGAAGACGTAGCCGCCAGCGAAAATATCATGCAGCGCATCGCGAAAAACTACACAAAGCTGCGCAACACCTTCCGCTTCCTCCTGGGTAACCTCAATGGTTTTGAACCAAAACTGCACGAAGTGCCCTATGAAGGTTTATTGCCCCTCGATCAATACATGCTCGCACGCACCCGCGAGCTGGTAGAAAAAGTCTGCGGGACGGATGGCAAAAGCGGCTGGTACGGAGATTTCCAGTTCCACCGGGCTTATCAAGCCATCAACGAATTTTGCATCGTCGACCTCAGCGCCATCTATCTCGACCTGCTCAAGGACCGCATGTACACCTTCGCGCCTGAGAGCATTGAACGCCGTTCGGCGCAGACGGTGCTCTGGAAGATCACTGAGACGCTGGTGCGCATGGTTGCGCCCATCCTCAGCTTCACTGCCGACGAAGTCTGGCAATATCTGCCGCAGGTGGCAGGTCGTCCAACCAGTGTGCATATTGCCCAATTCCCTGCTCCGGATGAGCTAGCTCCGGCATCGCCGTCGCTGCTCTCTGACTGGGAGAAGCTCTTCGCCATCCGCGACGAAGCGTTGAAAAGCCTTGAAGAAGCACGCAAGGAAAAGCGCATCGGCAAAGCGCTCGAAGCGAAAGTGCAGGTCGAAGTCAACGCAGATATTGCAGCAGTGCTGAAAGCTTACGAATCAAGCCTGAAAGAGCTGTTCAACGTATCGCAGGTTGAGATCGCGGCAAATGCCGCAGCCAACGGCAGGGTGAATACAAAAACCCTGCCTGCCGACGGCACAAAATGTGAACGCTGCTGGAATTACTATGCTGATGACGGTCCCACCCGCGTTCAACCATTCGGCCCCTGGCCTAAAGTCTGCGGGCGCTGCGCTACTGCTCTCGAACAAATGGGTTACAAACAAACCGTAGGGGTATAGTGGCCAGAAATCGGGGTGCCCCGTGTTAGGAAAGTAACGTGGGCCTGACCAGATCGCCGTCCCAGACGGCGCACAACTTTGAGGACGTTAGATTGAACAAAGATCGCCGAGGCTGGCTCCTGCTCATTGCCGCCTTTATCATCGCGCTCGACCGCTGGACCAAAATCCTCGTCGCGCGTCACATCGCCGAAGGCGACACCATCACCGTCATCCCTGGATGGTTCCGCATCTCACACGTCCTCAACCCCGGAGCGGCTTTCAGCCTCTTTTCCGACTCGCCGTCACCCGACCGCACCCGCTGGATGCTGACCATCTTCTCGCTGATCGCAGCGCTGGTTGTCCTGGCATTCATTCTTAAAGCCGGACGCCGCATCACCTTAACAACCGTCGCATTAGCGCTCGTACTCGGCGGAGCCCTCGGCAACGTCTGGGACCGCATCCGCTACGGCGTCGTTACCGACTTCCTTGAAGTCCACCTGCATTTCGGCAACTGGAGCTACCACTGGCCTGACTTCAACATCGCCGACTCCGCCATCGTCTGCGGCGCTATTCTCATCCTGATCGATTCACTCTGGCCAAAATCCTCAAAGCCGTCATCCTGAACCGAACACAACTCTCCCTAAATTTGTCTTCCTGGGCGAGCCAAGGGAACCTGCAAAATAATCCGGAACAACACCCGCTCCGCTCGCGTATATCTCGCCAGCAAGAGCGAATCGCAGTTCTGCGCGTCTAAGCATCAACCCAGTGCAGGAAAGGAAGCAGATCCATGGAGAATCTGTGGCATGACCTCAAGCACTCCCTGCGCAGTCTCTTCAAAAACCCAGGATTCACCATCGCAGCCATCGCAGCTCTGGCCCTCGGTATCGGAGCGAACACGGCCATCTTTACCGTCGTCAACACCGTCCTGCTCAAGCCGCTAACCTATCCCGACCCAGACCGGATCGTCGAATTTCTGCTTACTTCGCCGGATGGCAAAGATGCCATCGCATCCCCAACCAAGTTCAACAACTGGCGCCAGCAAACCAACGTCTTTCAGGATGTCGCTGCCTACGACTTTGGCGGTCCCGGCTTTAATCTCACCGGCGACCGCCCGGAACAGGTCCACGGCATCCACGTCAGCGGAGCGTATTTCCGCGTCTTCGGCGCACCGGTCATGCTGGGCCGCACTTTTACCCCGCAGGAAGACTCGCCCAACGGCGGCAAGGTCGTTGTGCTCAGTTACGGTCTCTGGCAGCGCCGCTTTGGAGGAAATCCCAACGTCATCGGCAGCGCACTCTCGTTGGGCAATGAGCCTTACACCATTGTCGGCGTTTTGGGACAATCCTTTGCCTCGGATCCTGAAGCCGATATCTGGCTACCCTTTCAAATCGATCCGAATAGCACCAACCAGGGCCACTACTTCCAGGCCGCAGCGCGCCTGAAATCCGGCGTAACGCTCGCGCAAGCCAACGCTCAGCTGAAAGTCGCTTACGATCAGTTCCGCCGCCGCTATCCGGAAGCCAATCCCAAGGACGGCTTCGCGGTGGAACCGTTGCGCGACACCATTGTCAGCGATGTGCGTTCCTCGCTCTTCATCCTCCTCGGAGCAGTAAGCCTGGTGCTGCTTATTGCCTGCGCCAACGTTGCAAACCTGCTGCTCGTCCGCGCTGCTGGCCGCAAACGCGAATTTGCCATCCGCGTCTCCATGGGAGCGACCCGCGGCCGCATCATCCGCCAGTTGCTGACCGAAAGTATTCTGCTCGCCATTACCGGCGGTATTCTCGGTTCCATCCTTGGCTATGTCGGCGTCCGCGCTCTGCTTGCCCTCAGCCCGGGCAACATTCCGCGCATCGGCGAACACGGAGCTGCTGTCGGCATCGACTGGCGCGTGCTGCTTTTCACTCTCGGAGTCTCGTTGCTCACCGGCATCCTCTTCGGACTCTTCCCGGCCATCGGAGCTTCGCGTCCCGATCTCAACTCCACGCTGAAAGAAAGCAGCAACCGCTCCGGCACCGGATTTCGTCAGAGCAAAGCCCGTTCGCTGCTCGTCATCAGCGAAGTCTCCCTCGCACTGGTTCTGCTCATCGGCGCGGCGCTGCTCATCCGTACGTTCCTTGCTCTGCGCAACGTGAATCCCGGCTTCGATACGCATAACGTCCTTACCTTGGACATGTCACTCACTGGTGACCGCTTCCAGAAGACCGCCGGAGTAGCGCAGCTTACTCGTGATGGCCGCGAACGTCTGAACGCCATTCCTGGTGTCGAGGCCTCAGCTTCCACCTGCTGCCTGCCTCTTGAAGGTGGCTTCGGATTGCCCTTCATCGTCGTAGGCCGGCCGCTAGGCAAAGACCAGCAGACAGGTGGAGCAGGCTGGATGAATGCCTCCCCCGGCTACTTCGACTCTTTCAAAATCCCTATCCTCCGCGGACGCGACTTCACCGATAAGGATGTGGCTGGAGCACCCGGCGTCGTCCTCATCAACGACGCGATGGCCAAAAGGTTCTGGCCAAAAGAAAATCCCGTCGGGCAGCAGATCATCATCGGTAAAGACGTCGGACCGCAGTTTGACGAGCCTGCGCGCCAGATCATCGGTATTGTCGGCGACATCCACGACGGCGGCCTCAATCGCGATCCGCGTCCGCTCATGATCATCCCCCAGGCACAAGTCACCGACGGCATGACCGCGCTCAATGCCAGCATCGGCCCCGTTGCCTGGATCGTCCGCACCCGCACCGACCCGCACCAGTTCATCTCTTCCGTTACCGAACAACTCCGCCAGGCCAGTGGAGGTTTTCCGGTGTGGCGTGTCCGCTCGATGGATGAGGTTGTCTCGCAATCCACTGCGCGCCAGGACTTCAACATGCTCTTGCTCACCATTTTCGGAGCATCTGCGCTCATCCTCGCCGCCATCGGTATTTACGGCCTTATGGCCTACTCCGTACAGCAGCGTACACAGGAAATGGGCATCCGCATGGCCCTCGGTGCTGACCGTGCGCGCATCCGCAACCTCGTCGTCTGGCAGGGAATGCAGTTCGCCCTCATCGGCGCAGTCATTGGCGTTGGCGCTGCCTTTGCCCTTACCCGCCTCATCGCCAGTTTCCTCTTCGGAGTCAAGACGTACGATCCGATTGTATTTGTAGTTGTGCCCGTGATATTAACCGCCGTGGCCCTTGTGGCGGTATGGCTGCCCGCAACCCGCGCATCAAAACTTGACCCGATGGAGTCTCTGCGCGTCGAATAATAGCCATGAGTGAACTACTCACCAAAGCCAACGTCACCCGCGCCGCCGTTGCCCTTGGCGGCGCAGCAGCTCTCGGCGCCGTCGCCATAGGCGCGACCGCCGTCGGCGCTATAGCCATCGGCTCGCTTGTCATCCGCAAGTTGATGGCCCACAAGGCCCATATAAGCAAACTGAATGTTGGCGAGCTGACAGTCGATCGCCTCATCGTCAAAGATTCAGCAAAGTAAATCCATACGGATCTCTCTGTTCTCCACACCCCTATGTCTTAAGAGTCGAGCGCAGCAGAAAGAAAAGCAGATATATCTAGCGCACAGGAATGGCGCGCGAAGCGCGCGTTCGCCCGTGCGGCCAGCACTTATAATGAGAAGATGGGAAGTTTGCAGCTTTGATCGCTTTCTGCTGCATATAGAGTGGGGCAAAGTTTGACGGACCAGATCATCATCCGCGGCGCGCGGGTCCACAATCTCAAGAACATCGACTGCGACATTCCGCACGGCCAGCTCACGGTCGTTTCCGGAGTCTCCGGCTCGGGCAAGTCCTCGCTTGCCTTCGATACCATCTACGCCGAAGGCCAGCGCCGCTACGTCGAGTCGCTCTCAGCTTATGCACGCCAGTTTTTAGAGCGCATTGAAAAACCTGACGTAGACCTGATCGATGGCCTCGCTCCAGCCATTGCCATCAAGCAGAAAAACTCCACCCGTAATCCGCGCTCGACGGTAGCCACAGCCACTGAAATCTACGACTACATGCGCCTGCTCTATGCGCGCTGCGGGACGGTTTACTGCATTGTCTGCGATGGGGTGGTGAAACGTGACACGGTAGACGAAATCGCTGCCGCTGTCCTCGCATTAGGCGAAGGCACCCGCCTGCAGGCGCTCTTCCCGGTTCAGAAGGAACAGGAGCAGCCAGTTTCGCCCGAAATTGCTGCAAAAAAGGGCAAAAAACGAGCGAAAAATGCTGTTTTTGAGACGAAAAACGACGTAAATCAGGCCCTTAATGATGCACTCAAAGAACGCTTGACCGACCTGCGCAAGCGCGGGTTTAACCGCCTGTATCAAAACGATAATATCTACGAGTTTTCTACTCCGGAATCCCTGCTTGAAATCAACTTCGCGCTCCCGGTCTTCGTGCTGGTCGACCGCATCGTCGTAAGCGCTGATAACCGCGCGCGCATTGTGGATGCGGCTGAAATCGGCTACCGGGAATCCGGTGAAATTCTCTACGAAATCGTCCCGCGCGATGCCGAGCCGGCAGAACGCGAGCGACTGCGCTTTTCCGGTGCCTTCGAGTGCAAGAACTGCCATCGCCAGTACCGCGAACCGGAGCCGCGTCTTTTCTCCTTCAACAATCCATTTGGAGCATGCCCTCGCTGCCAGGGCTTCGGCAACACTATCGACTTCGATCTCGACCTCATCATTCCGGACAAATCCAAAACGCTGGATGAGGGTGCGATTGATCCCTGGAACCGTCCGAAGTATCGCCCTTATTTCACCGAGTTGAAGAAGGCCGCGAAGCAGCACGGCATCCCTATGGATGTGCCCTGGTATGACCTCGAACCCGACCAGCAGGGTATCGTACTCGACGGACACGGCGGTTTTCCCGGCGTACACGGATTCTTCGAATATCTCGAACGCAAGAAGTACAAGCTCCATGTCCGCGTGATGCTGAGCAAATACCGCGGATACGCGCTCTGCCCTGAGTGCAAAGGCCAGCGTCTGCGCGCTGAAGCCCGCGCCGTCCGCATAGCGGGCAAAAATATCTGCGATGCGGCAGCGCTCACCATCAGCGACGCAAACCGCTTTTTCTCGGGATTGACGCTTACGCCCATGCAGGAAGAGATTGCAGGCAGCGTTCTCAAAGAGATTCGCCAGCGCCTGCATTTCCTCGACGCTGTTGGGCTCGACTATCTGACGCTCGACCGCCTTGCCTCAACGCTTTCCGGCGGTGAATCACAGCGCATCCAGCTCGCTACTTCGCTCGGCTCTCAACTGGTTGGCGCGCTCTACGTTCTCGACGAGCCATCCATCGGCCTGCACACACGCGATACGGCAAAGCTCATCCGCATCCTTGAAGACCTGCGCGACCTCGGCAACACTATCCTCGTCGTTGAGCATGATCCCGATGTGATCCGCTCTGCTGATTATCTGCTCGATCTCGGTCCGGGAGCAGGCGAGTTCGGAGGTCGCGTGCTCGCTGCCGGCACCATTGAACAAGTCGAGCGGAATCCCGATTCGATCACTGGACGCTACCTGAATGGACAGGTTACCATTCCCGTCCCCACACGCCGCCGCGAACCCGGAAAAGAATGGCTGAAGCTGCGCGGGGCGCGCTCGCATAACCTCAAGGGAATCGATGTCGAGATTCCGCTGAATATGCTCGTCTGCATCACTGGTGTCTCCGGCTCGGGCAAATCCACGCTCGTACATGACGTGCTCTACCGCGCCGTCTCCCATCAGCTCGGTAAAGGCGAAGGCGCCGATCCAACAAATCTCTACAAGGAACTGAAGGGAGTCGAGCGGCTGAACGACATTGTCCTTGTCGACCAGAACCCCATCGGACGCACGCCGCGCTCGAATCCTGTGACGTATATCAAGGCCTTCGACGCCATTCGCGAGCTCTTTGCCGCGCAGCCGGAAGCGCAGCGTCGCGGCTACGCGGCCGGACACTTTTCCTTCAACGTCCCGGGCGGTCGCTGCGATGTCTGCGAAGGCGACGGCACCGTTACCGTTGAGATGCAGTTCCTTGCCGACGTGGAATTGCCATGTGAAGAGTGCCACGGCACCCGCTATAAGGCCAGCGTGCTGGAGATCAAGTACAAAGGCAAGAGCATCCATGAGGTCCTGAATCTTACAGTGAAAGAAGCGCTCCGCTTCTTCGTAGGGCAACCGAAGATTCTCGACAAACTCGCAGTGCTCGATGAAGTTGGTCTCGGCTACGTGCGCCTGGGTCAATCGGCGACCACGCTCTCCGGTGGCGAGGCGCAGCGCGTGAAGCTCGCCGCGCACCTGGCAACAGTACGCACAACCGGAGGAGCAGCAAAGAAGGGCGGCAGCCGTGTGCTCTATGTTCTGGACGAGCCAACGACCGGACTGCACTTCGATGACGTAAGCAAGCTGCTCACTGCCTTCCGTAAGCTCATCGATGGAGGCGGCTCCCTGCTGGTGATCGAGCATAACCTTGACATCATCAAATCAGCGGACTGGGTGATCGACCTTGGCCCTGAAGGCGGCTCGAAGGGCGGCCAGATTGTCGCCACCGGAACCCCAGAGCAGATTACACAGAACCAACTTTCGCATACCGGCTATTGGCTGGCGAAAGTTCTTGCTCCCAGGCGCGATGCATTTCGGGAAAGCGCCCGTCCAAAAGAAGCGGAAAGTGAAATCGCAGTATGAAATCGATGGTTTTGAAGAGGCACGGCTTTAGCCGTGCTGTTAGCGCAGATAGTTTTGCGGCTTTAGCCGCCGAGGTTTTTGGATTATTATCAGACGAAAATCTCCCTCAGCGGCTAAAGCCGCGGCCTTTGACGAACAATACCGGCACGGCTAAAGCCGCGCCGCTTCAACGAGTCCTGCCTACGGCATTCCTGGCTTTTGCGGCTTTTGTTTCGGTTCCAATACACGCGCAATCCGCGCCCCTGCCGCCGGGAACAAGCGTCGATGAGCCAGCACAGCCGAAAGAAAACACCCCACTCGCCAAAGCCGAAGCCACCATCGAGGCCAAAGACTTCGATCAGGCTAAAAACCTGCTCAACCCTTATCTCTCCGCGCATCCCAACGATGCCCGCGCACTCTTTGACCGGGGATTTATAGAGGATTCACAGCAACACGACGAAGCGGCTGCCGACTTCTACCAGAAAGCCGTCGCCGCCGATCCCAAGCAGTTTGAATCGCGTCTCGCGCTCGGTCTGATTCTGGCCCGACAAGGCAAGCAGCAGCAGGCCCACGAGCAGCTGGGCACTGCAACCGAGCTTGAGCCAAACCCTCCGAACCCGGCAGCCAAGGCACAGGCTTATCGCGCTCTGGCCCAACTTGACCGCACGTCGGACCCAGACGCGGCAAAGCAGGCCCTGGTCAAGGCACTCCAAACCAGCCCTGAAACCCCGGAAGACATCCTGCTGACAGCAGAAATCGCCGAAGCCGAAGGCGACAACGACAACGCCGAAACAGCCTACCGTAGGGCCTTGCAACAGCAGCCCAATTCCTCAGCGGCAACCGCAGGGCTTGCCCATGTCCTGATTACGCAGCAGAAATATTCTGACGCCGAGCCGTTGATTAAAACCGCCCTGGCCCGCGACCCTGACGATCCTGCGCTCAACACCCAGATGGCCCTGGTTCTGAATGCCGAAGGCAAGCAGGATGAAGCACTTAGCATGCTTGAGAAGCTTCACCAGCTGAAACCGGACGACCTCACCATAGGCACGATGCTGGCCGATGCCTATACGCAAACCGGGCAGGCAGACAAGGCCGACCCCATCTACGTCCAGTTGCTGAAGGCCCACCCCGACGATCCCAATTTGCTTGCCGAGCGTGGCGACAACCTGATTCACCAGCAGCGGTATCCGGAAGCGGTAACGGTCCTGCAGAAAGCCGTAAGACTCAAACCAGATAACGGCAATGCCTGGAGCAGCCTCGCTTTTGCCGCTACCCAGGTCCACCAGTACCAGACCGTTTTGGATTCTCTTTCCGCAAGATCAAAATATCTTGAAGAAACTCCAGCTACCTACTTCCTTTGGGCAACAGCTTACGATAATCTTCATCACACAAGGCAAGCGACGGAATACTATAACAAGTTTCTCGCCGCATCGAACGGAAGGTTCCCCGACCAGGAGTGGCAGGCAAAACAGAGGCTGGTCACACTTGGGCAAAAATAGCCGATAGCGTTCCCGTGGCGCCTGAGGAGGTGCTCCATGAGGTTCGTAGCAATCGCAGCCGCAACCCTCCTGCTTGTTCCGTGTACGCACGCCTATGGCGCGGACGAGAAAATACCGGACACGCAAGCTCTTCTTATGCTCGAAGCCAAGGCTGACCATGCCTCGCCTAAGGAACAGTGTTTCCTCTACGCACAAATCGTCCACGACATGACTGAGATTGCCGGACAGGAATTCTCTGCCGGCGACTTTGCGCACGCCTCGCAAACATTAAAGGTCATGCAAGGCTATGCGGAGAAAATCCACATGGGGATGGCCGACGACACGCACAAGCTGAAAAATGCAGAAATCCTGATGCGCCATACCGCATTTCGGCTGAACGAAATTCTGCACAGCGCATCGCTTGAAGACCGGCCAACGCTTGAGTCCACCCTGAAACAACTCGACCAGGTGCAGTCCGAGTTGATGATGCAAGTGTTTAAGCACTAGGACTGCGCGTCCAGCGAAACTCGCCTTCGGCGCCATTCCCGCTTTTCTGAATTTGGCTTTCTCTTCGTGCTCTCGTGGCAGTTGCTCACGCTTACGTACAAAAATGAGAGCCATTCCAGGTCGCGCATCGAAAAAACAAACCATTTACGGACCTAGCTTCTACTGATAGCCACGGGATAACTGCTTTTGGGGCTGCTTGATCCTAAGAAATCGCAAACCGCGGAATATCTGCACCTGCAACTTCGGGTTTCACTACAGGCGTGTCCCCCTTTACATATCCCACCTTACCTGCGGCAATCTCGTCCTGAGCGATACGGCATGCTTTGCTCGATTTAGACGGAACCAGCGGCGCTGATCCATTTTGCAACTGGCGCGCCCGGCGCGCGGCCACAAGAACATAGCGGAAATTGCTGTCGAACGACTGCTCCATACTCATCGCCTTAACCTCCAAGTTGCACTACGTTTTTGCTATCGGCGGATCAAGCAGACCAAACGCGGCAAGCACAGGACGGATGCGCTCACCCTCATTCTGCTGCTGGCAGCCTTCGGCCAGCTTCATCAGCCTCGCAACGTCCGGACTGGGATTGAGGCCGGATTTGCCTCCCTCCCGCTGGAAGCGCTCGCTGACTACAATGGCCAAAAGCTCCTCTTCTGCTCGAGCCAGAATATCGTTGACCAAAATATAGCGGTATTCGCGATAATTCTCAATCTCCTGACGCGCCTCCGCCAGCCGCCGATTAATTACGTCTTCCTGCACGCTGCCTTCGGCGCGGCTGCGGTTCCGCAGACGCGTAGCTAGAATATTCGGATCAGGCGGCATAACAAAGACGCTGACTGCATCCGGGACACGTTCTCGAACCTGGGCCGCTCCCTTCACGTCAATGTCGAGCAGAAGGTCTTTGCCATGCGCTTTGGCATCGGCGAACGAACGGCGCGCCGTTCCATAGTAATTGCCGAAAACCTCGGCATACTCCAGAAATTCATCATTGCCGATCATGCGCTCGAACTCTTCGCGCGTGGTGAAGTGGTATTCGCGGCCATCTTCTTCCGATCCGCGAGGCGCGCGCGTTGTAAAAGAGACCGAGAACTCAAGATTGTCTACCAGTGAGCGAATTTGGCTTACCAGCGTTGATTTACCCGACCCGGAAGGCGCCGAAATGATGAATAAGATACCAGCCAAAACTTCTTTCCTTATCTCTTGTTTGGTAGGGTGCAGACTTAGCCTGCGCATAATATTGCGAGGACTGGAAGCCCTCGCTAGCCATTTTTATTCCAAATTCTGCACTTGCTCCCGCGCCTTCTCAATCTCCGACTTCATCCCCAGCCCAATTTCGGTAATCTTCGTTCCATTGCCGGAAATGCCGCTTGTCTTCGACAGCAGGGTATTAGCCTCGCGGTTCATCTCCTGCAGCAGAAAATCCAGCTTCTTGCCAATCTCCCCGCCCTGATCGAGCATTGATTCAAAATGTTCAATGTGCGTGCGCATGCGCGTGATCTCTTCTTCTACATCGCTGCGCTCGGCCAGCAATGCAGCTTCCTGCAGAACGCGCTCGCGGTCCATATTGCCGTTCAGCATTTCTAAAAGCCGCTGGCTGGTACGCTCGAAATAAACCTTCTGCACATCCTGTCGAAACCCCGCCACCTGCTCAACGTGTTCGCCCAGGCGCTTCAATACTCTACGGAGTTCATCGGCAAGAGACTTCCCTTCTGCAGCGCGCATTGTGTTCAGCGATTCGATGATCCCGTCCATTTGCTGCATTACGGACTCTTCTACCGCCTGCATCTCTTCCTCAGAATGGCGCGTGTCTCCGGTGAGGACTCCGGGGAAGCGAAAGATGGCATTCAAATCGGGTTCGCCCGAAATGCCATACTGCGCAGCAGCGCTGCGGAATGCGGCAACATATGCCGCAACGACGGCATCGTTGTACTGCGCCTCAGCCTTTGCCGTTCGATCAAGCGAAAGTGTCGCTTCGACATGCCCGCGCGCCAGCTTTTCCTTAAGGGACTTGCGCAAGCGCATTTCAAGCGACTCGGTCCCGCCGGGCATGCGCAGGTGCAAATCGAGAAAGCGGTGGTTCACGCTCTTGAGGCTCAACGTGTAGCCAAGCGTCTCTGAGATACGCCCTGATACGCGGGCAAATCCTGTCATGGAAAAAACTTTTGCTAAACTCATATCTTCTTTATCAACGACTACAGGTTACCGATGTTCGGCGCGCAGCGCCTAACGTGGAGTAGTTTCACAGCAGCGCAGGCGACGGCTCATCCATAAATTGCAACTGGTACAGTTTCTGATACGTCGGCGATATCCGCAGCAATTCCTCATGCGGGCCAATCGCCGTAATGCGTCCTTGCTCAATAACTGCAATACGGTTTGCGCGTCTCACCGTCGAAAGACGATGCGCGATCACGACCACAGTACGTCCCTGCATCAGATTACTCAAGGCTGCCTGCACCAGCGATTCGCTTTCCGTATCGAGCGCCGAAGTCGCTTCGTCCAGAATCAGTATCGGCGCGTTCTTCAGAATGGCGCGCGCAATGGCCAGCCGCTGGCGCTCGCCTCCGGAAAGACGAAATCCCTTTTCCCCAATAACCGTATCGTACCCATCCGGCATACGCATGATGAAGTCGTGTGCCAGAGCGGCCTTCGCTGCTTCCTGTACGCGGTGGATAGGCACATCGGGCTGCCCATAGGCGATATTGTTGCGCACCGTGTCGTTAAAGAGGATTGTCTCCTGCGTGACTTTGCCGATCTGGTCACGCAGCGAGCGCATACTCACATCGCGCAGATCATGCCCATCAATCAGAATGCGCCCTGTAGTCACGTCAAAGAAGCGCGGAATCAGATTGACCAGAGTAGATTTGCCGGCGCCGCTTGGTCCAACAAGCGCGACAACTTCCCCACAGCGAATCTCCAGATTGATGTCGTGCAGGACATCTTTTTCGCCTTCGTCACCGTGATAAGCAAAGCCGACATTCTCAATTTTGATTGAGTCGTGGAAGCCTTTCAGCGTATAAGCGCGATGCTTTTCGACCAATTCATCCTGGGCATCCATAAAGGTGAAAATCGCCGACGAAGCGCCTAACGCCTGCTGAAAATTGTTATAGAAAATCGCAAATCGCCGCACTGGATCATACAGTTTGAACAGCGCAACGATGAATGCGAAAAACGTTCCTTCCGTCATCGCGCCGCTCTTGATTTCGCCGCGTCCAACCAAAAGCAACAGGGCGATAGCGATGGCTCCGATGGAATCCATTAACGGAGAGCTGATGGCCTGCACCCTTACGGATCGCAGATTCGCCTTCAGCAGACGCCGCGCCGCATCGCGGAAGCGTAACAACTCCCAGAACTCCATATTGAAAGCCTTCACGATGCGATTACCGGTGATGGTCTCGTGCAGGATATTCTGGATTTCCGCCAGCCGGTCCTGTCCTTTACGGGTGGTGCTGCGCACATCGCGGCCAATGCGCCGGATCGAGCCAATCACCACCGGCACAAAGATCAGCAGCGCCCACGCCAGCTTGCCTCCCAGTGCGATGACAACACCCATGGTGAAGATCAGCGTAAACACCTGCTGCAGGAATTCCGACAGCACTGACGACATAGCGAACTGCACGCGCTCAATGTCATTGATCAGCGTTGAAAGCAGCATGCCCGTTGCGTGCTTCTGGAAGAACGAAACGGACCGGCGCAGAATCGCTTCATAGAGATCATCGCGCAGATCGGTAATCATGCCGAAGCCGGCATAATTCACCAGATACGTTCCGGCGTAGTCGCAAACGCTCTTCAAGAGGGTCGATGCGACCAGCGCGAATGCAACAATGGTCCATTCATTGTGAAAGTAGTGAGGAACAAATTGCTGAAGGGTGAACTGGTAGTGAGTTCCAGGAATCTTATAGAGTTGAATCGACTCGTTTACCCCGCCGGGGCTCAGGACGTGATCAAAGATCGGCTTGACCAGCAGTACGCGGAATGCATCGAGCAACCCAACCGTCGCCATCAGAACGACCGACGCCAGCGCCTGCAACCAATAATGCCGTACATAATAAAGCAGACGCAGGATGCGCTTCATCTACGCCTCTTGTAAGTCTGCCTGTAGGATTCCATCCCTCTATTTTACCGGGACTGGCTGTCCGGACACACACACTCCGCACAAATGCTTTACAAACTAAGCGTCTTTTCTCAATATCGAGGGGTACGGCTTTTTTGGTGCGTTTCGCCCTGGGCCTCATTGTATTGAGCGCCGATTACGCTGCATAAGTGCAGATGCGCTGAGGAATTTGCTGAATAACGCATGACAAGAATTTTCTTCCCTGGTTTGAGATTACTTGTGAAACCGTGAAGTACGAGTGCAGAAGAGGCACTATAGCTATTCACTGATAAGAATTGATTTCCTGTATTTTTTAAATAGGCCCGCGTGCATCTCATATGAGTCGGGTGATAACGAATGCGGATATTAAGTTTACGGCTGATCGTAGCACTAATTTTGGGGGTTACAACGGTGTCTCTGGTATCGTCCTGGTACCAGATACGGACAGAAAAGGACGAACTCCGTCTTGACCTTGAGCGAAAGGCTGAGACATCTGTTGAGAGTTTTGCTTCGAACGCCGAATCCTATTTGCGGGATGGAGATAAGCCAGCGCTCGAGTCCATGGTCAAACGGTTCAGTAACCGTGACCATCTGCTCGGCATGGGTATTTACGACACAGATTCATATTCATTAGTCGCTACGCCCAATTTTGGCGAAGTACTACCCACGACACCAAACATCCTACGAGATGCAATAACCAGCAACAGTCCCCAAACTGTCTATATGCGGGTGCATCTCAAGAGATTGTATGTTCTCGCTGCACCACTGCATGCCATAAACAACCAGGTTGCCGGCGGGTTGATCGTTATCTACGACACAGGCTACATACGCGCACAGCTCTTTCGCGTATGGGGACAGGCATTTCTACACATCGCCGGTCAGGTACTGGTGATCGTCGCAATTACACTGCTCATTGTGCGGTGGAGTCTTATTGGGCCGATTGCGCGCGCTGCACATTGGATGAAAACACTTCGCATCGATCGGCATGTCGCGCCTCCTTCTGAGAAAGATCTCGATTTTCTCCAACCACTGACGAAAGAAGTTGCGCCTCTCGCTGAAAGCATGCGCCAGGCACGTGCTGCTGCGGAGCTGGAAGCCAGGCTCCGAAATACGAATCAGTCTCTCTGGACAGCGCAGCGCCTGGCCGATCATGTCCGCAACAAATTAAATGGCAGTAATCTCTTCGTCGTTTCAAATCGCGAGCCTTATATCCACAGTCACCACGGCAATGAGATAACCGTGAGCGTTCCGGCCAGTGGGCTGGTAACTGCGATTGAGCCGATTCTCTGTGCCTGCAACGGAACATGGATAGCGCAGGGCAGCGGCGATGCCGATAAAGATACGGTAGATAGCCGTGATCGATTGCAGGTTCCACCAGACAATCCGAAATACACGCTTCGCCGCATCTGGCTCAGTAAAGAAGAAGAGGAGGGCTACTATTACGGCTTCGCCAATGAAGGTCTGTGGCCTCTCTGCCATATGGCGCATACGCGGCCAATTTTCCGCGCATCAGACTGGGAAGACTACAACAAAGTCAATGCCAGGTTTGCTGACGCCATCGTAGAAGAGATCGGCAATGAGAAATCCCCAGCCGTTCTCATTCAGGATTATCACTTCGCCCTGCTGCCGCGAATGGTGAAAGACCGCATGCCCCATGCCCGGATTGCAATCTTCTGGCATATTCCGTGGCCAAATCCTGATGCTTTCAGTATTTGCCCATGGCAGCAGGAAATATTGGATGGATTACTGGGAGCGGACCTGATCGGATTTCATGTGCAGGCGCACTGCAACAATTTTCTGAGTACTGTGGATCGCGTGCTTGAAGCAAGAGTGGACTGGGAACATTTTTCGGTTAGACGCAAGAATCACTGGTCTGCAGTTCAACCGTTCCCAATCAGCGTAGACTTTCTCGATGCCGAAGAGGTTCAACCGAAAAGTG
>DATAQW010000052.1:0-2808 GCA_036264445.1 Pseudacidobacterium sp. | reverse complement strand
TGACTTAGGTATCCATCATGATTCGCGCGGATGATTATCTCCCTTCTATCACTGCGTTTCGCCTGGAACGTTCTTCTTGGAGGACACTGAATTTTTTCCTGATGTGAATGCACGGTCCGACGCGGATTGATTCAGCTTCTGCGGAACAACTTGTATTGATCCCATCATGCCTTTGTCTTCATGCTCCAGCAGATGACAGTGATATGGAAATGTTCCGACCATGTTTGGATCGCGAAAGTCCATGCGAACACGAATGCTCGGATACGCCAGAGAATGTGCGTTGTAATACGGGACGTTCACTGTATCACGCACAAAATTTTCATTCACAGGCTTGCCCATGTAGTCCACCAGCAGAAAATGCAGCTGATGGATGTGGAAAGCGTGCAGCTCATTCGAGCGGTTCTCGATGACCCAGTCCTCTACAGTCCCTTGCTCGGCTACGATGTCGGGAACCGCGGAGTTCATGTCGAACATCTTTGGCGTCTGTCCGTCAACGGTCAGATAAAACTCAATCGCGCTTGTAGGATCATTGGGATCCGCAAGCTTTTCGGAAAAATATAGATGCCGCACGCGTATAGGAGTTACATCTCCAATCCACTGCTCGCGCGGCGCTGGAAGCGCAGCCGGAGAGCTTTGCAACTTTGATTGCGGCTCGGGAGCATCAGTGGTCGCGACGATCTTCGCGAGCATCCGGTTCGTGTCGTTTTCTCCGCCGGGGCCTGTATCCACCGTGCGTGTCACGAGCAAGCCAGGCATGCCGTCGGGTGGCCCCTGCACAACAAATTCCACGCGCGCGCCCGGTGGTATGCCTAAGTGGTTCTGCCAGTTGATGGGAGCAGCCGTACGCTGGTCAATTCCGTAACCGATCGGCACACCATCCATCGCAACCAGACCAAGCTGTTGCGGCGCATGACCGAAAAGAACTTCCAGATTCAGGTAAGTGATCGCAGAGGCATTCAAAACCCTCCACAACTGCCGCTCGCCCGGCTTCATCTGAATTGTCGCGGGTGTGTAGTCCGGATAAGGCACCGGTACATAGTTAATTGATACGTCCTTGGCTGGCTTGCCAAAACCAGTGCCGTTATTTGCCGAGTCTCCGTCCTTGTCCACCATGAACTTCGGAACCACCGGCTCGGACTTTGACGGCGGCGCATTTGGATTCAGAAGGTCCTGATCGCGAATCACAAATACACGCTCTGGCAGCCCCGCCACGTCATTGCGCGCTCGCTCTATTCCTTCGACAATCAAAGCTCCCGACGCTCCGCCCAGCAACTGCGGCTTGCTGAATCCGTGTATGTGCGGGTGATACCAGTAGAGCCCCGGCGGTTCATCCTCAGGAATACGAAATCGATACTCAAATGGCGGGTCGCCCGGCTGCACCAGCGTCTTCAACACATCATCCTGATGACACACAGGCGGAATGGTCAACCCGTGGAAGTGCAGATTGGTGGACACAAGGCTCATTGCTCCGCCCGTGCATCCATTCGCCGCCGTCATGGAATGAACGTGCTCTCCTTGCGTCGCACCGTTCTCCGGTTTCGTCATCGCATTCTTCAAATGAATAATGACCAGATCACCCGGGTTCACGCGCAGATTAGGGGATTCACGACCCTCCGCATCGGTAAAGCAGTAGCGCGTAGTTCCATCGCTCTGCGCAGCATTCATCGCGGTCAACGTGATTTCGAGCACACCACCTTTGCTGCGGACATCGGGCGGCTCCTCGACGACGCTGCCGACGGCCGGACGCGCACACGTCTCGTGAGCCTGTGCCTGCGCACACGATGAACGATTCAGAATTCCGATCGAGAGCAAGCAGAAAACGGTGGAAAGCGTTTCTAGGAATCGACGAATTTTTCGGAAGGCAAGATCTAAAGTCTGCAGCTGCATCCTGACCCGCGACCATCCTCTCAGTTGTCACGACCTGCCGCATTAATGCCCAATGAAATACCTGACACGGGAAGCCAGTTGAGCGATCCCGTCAGAATCTGTACCCTTGGTCTTCACAGCAGCAACGGTCAACCCAGAAGGCGAAATCAAGTCGTATCTGTGCAATAGACTTGTTTGCCTGGGTAATGGTCGGCCCCGAAAGGAACGCGCGGAATGTATCAACCGGAGATCTATGCCGTTGTTCTCTTGTTCATGATTATCAGCATGCTCTGTTGGGGCTCCTGGGCAAACACACTGAAGCTCTGCCCTGGTTTCCGCTTCCAGCTTTTCTATTGGGACTACATCGTCGGTCTGCTGGTCGGCGCCTTCTTATGGGGCCTGACGCTCGGGAGCTTTGGAAGCGCAGGCAAGCCCTTCCTTGCGGACATCGCCAGCGCTGGCGTGAACAAAGCACTGCTTGCGGTTGTTGCAGGCGTGGTCTTCAACATTGCAAACCTGCTTCTTGTCGCCGCAATCGATATCGCCGGACTGGCCGTCGCCTTCCCAATCGGAATCGGCCTTGCGCTGATCGTCGGAGCCCTCGGCAGCTACGTGATCACGCCGAAGGGAAACCCCCTGCTTCTCTTTGGCGGAATCGGTCTCGTTGTCGCGGCCATCATCTTCGACGCCATTGCCTACCGCCTCCGCGAGCAGAACAGATCTGCAATGAGCCGGCGAGGCATTGTCATCAGCCTGATTGCGGGCGCGCTGATGGGTTGCTTCTATCCATTTGTCGCAGCATCCATGACCGGCCCGGGCAGTGTGGGACCATATGCCGCGGTCCTCTACTTTGTACTCGGCGTAGCTGCTTGCGCGATCCCCTTCAACTGGCTCCTCATGCGCAAGCCACTCGATGGCCGCGAACCCGCATCGATGCAGGAG
>DATAQW010000039.1:0-13213 GCA_036264445.1 Pseudacidobacterium sp. | reverse complement strand
GAATCATCCCGGACACATTTTTAGAAGGAGAAGACAGGAAAATGCGAGTTGGTCTGCTTACTGGAGGCGGGGATTGTCCCGGTCTGAATGCTGTGATTCATGCTGTGGTGAAGAAGGGAATCTATCACTACGGCGATGAGTTTGTTGGTTTTCTCGAAGGCTGGCGCGGGGTGCTCGACAACACCACGGTGCCGCTGACGATCGAATCCGTTGACGGCATTCTGGACAAGGGCGGCACGATTCTTCGCACCTCGCGCACTAATGTCCGCAAGATTGAAGGCGGCATCGAGAAGTGCATCGCGACGCTCAAGGCCAACAAGATTGACGCGCTGATCGCAATTGGCGGAGATGATACTCAGTCCGTGACCAATGCTCTGGTGAAAGCAGGGGTTCCCGGCGTGGGCGTTCCCAAGACCATCGACAACGATCTGTATGGGACGGACGCCTGCTTCGGCTTTGATACCGCTGTTTCCATTGCAACAGAAGCCATTGACCGTTTGCACACGACCGCTGAAGCCCACAACCGCGTCATCGTGTGCGAAGTGATGGGACGCGACGCAGGCTGGATTGCTCTGACGGCTGGTGTGGCTGGAGGAGCGCATGCCGTTCTGGTTCCGGAAAAACCGATTGATCTGGACCATGTCTGCAAGCTGCTCAAGTACAACCATGACCACGGCAAGAAGTATGGCATTGTCGTAGTCGCGGAAGGCGCGAAGCTGCCTAACGGCAGTCAGGCTACTCTTGGCACGAAGGTCGATGCCTTTGGCCATGCCCGGTTGAGCGGTGAAGGGCAGGCGCTGGCTGAGCTGATCGAAGAGAAGACTGGCTACGAGACGCGCTCGGTGAATCTGGGACATACGCAGCGCGGAGGCCATCCCACGGCCTATGACAGGATGCTTTCGACCCGTTATGGTCTGGCCGCCATCGATCTGGTTCACAAGGGAAATTTTGGACGGCTGGTCGTTCTGCGCGGGACTGAAATTAAGGACATTCCGCTCGAAGATGCCATTTCGAAGAACCGGACTCTCGACGACCAGTTCCTAGAAATTCTGAGTGGGCTGGAACCGAAGGTTTAGGGTTCCTTTTTGGGATTGTTTAAAAAGCTGGAGAGTTATCTCCAGCTTTTTCTTTTACTTAAGTACAATAAATAAAAGGGTAACTTTATCGATCGATTAAAAGGAATCAAGCTAGATACTATCGCATAGAATTATCCAGAAAGACTGTAGGAAACCAGAAATAAACCAGTGATTTGTGGAAAGTTCTTGAATTACTCCGTCAAAACACGGTATAAGCACAGGGCCGGGTTTGTTGAGTCGGCATCTCATTCTGATTCCGGGAGGGCGGGCTTCATGAAGACGTCGGTGGCGCGCAACGAGATTCGGGAAGTCATGGACATCCGGCAGGCTGCGGATTACCTGGGCATCAGCCCGGACACTCTCTATAAATATGCTTCTGAAAGCTTTATTCCTGCGTTCAAGCTTGGGAATCGCTGGCGGTTCAAGAAGTCGCGTTTGGATGACTGGATGGACCAGCAATCGGGTGGTATGCCGAAGATTGAAATAAAGGCTGTAAGACCGCGCCAGAAGAAGCCTGTTAGAGTCGCCCGTTAAGGCAGGCGAGGCGGTACGCGCCTTCCTATACAAATAATCGCTTCGGCACCATTCTTGCTCACTCTTCTGTCTCCTTTTATGACACACGTAGTGCTTGGTTTTGTTTTACGTGTGATCCTCTAATTCAAGGGAACGAGATCGCTGCACTCGGTTGGCCTTATGGATTGGGAAAAGTATTGTTGTTTTGTCCAACGAGTTCGACTATTTGAAGTATTCAGCAGCATAGCCGGCTACCCCACTCAAACCAACAGAAGGTTTGAATGGGGCACTGGTGTTTGAGCCGTCGTCTTAATTCTCCCGGCGGGGGAGCGTGAAGGCATACACCTTGTTGTTGCCGGTTCCGCCTCTTCGGTAACCAGAGCCCCAATAGACAGCGCCGTCCACGATGGATGGACCGTCGATGACAGTGCCACCGCTAGCGAAATTCCAGAGGATTTTTCCGGTTCTTGCGTCCAGAGCATACATCTTTCCTGTAGAAGACCCTGCATACATTACACCATTGGCAACACTCACAGCGCCCGCGTCAGTAGCGGCGGCCGTAGGGTCGGCGGTCTGCCAAAGAATCTTTCCGGTAGCGACATCCAGAGCGCTCCACGCTCCCCAGGTGATTTGCTGCCCTGAAGGAACGAGTGTGTAGAGGTGGTGATCGGTATTTCCGATCGCCACGTAGATGCGCTTGTCATCGGTTGCGGTGCCCCACTGAATGCCTCCGCCCGAACCTCCTGGCCCAACCGGCGTGCTCCAGACGATGTTTCCATTCTCAGGATTTAGCGCCCAGTAGATACCGCTCTTCTGGGAGAAACCGACAATACCGCCGACAACATTGGGTCCTGATCCGCTGAGATCGTAATCGGGGCTGTCAGGCACGGGGCAGTTGGGGTTGGTCGAGGAAGGGCGCAGGCATGCTACGGTCCAGGTATCGAAGCTCTGGAGTTTCTTCGCCCATCTGATCTTTCCGGTCCTTAAATCCAGCGCAAGGGCCGCGTCGAAGTAATCATTCGGAGCAGTGCAGTTCGCTGTGGGAGTTGCGTTCTGGCAGGCTTCCACATCGGCAGGCACTGTATAGTTGTTGCCCGTGCCAACATAGAGCAAGCCGCGACGCGGATCAATGGCCGGAGGCTGCCATATTGCGCCGCCACTGTATTGATTAATCTGGCCACCATTGTCAGGCATGTCGTAGGTCTTCCAAAGCAGCTTACCAGTCCAGGCGTCCAGGGCTACAACGCTGCCGCGAAAGCTGCAGCACGGGTACGACGCATTCAGCGCTAAGGCTTCCTCTCTGGAAGAGATTCCGATGTAGACGACGCCATTGAAAACAACCGGAGAGCCGGTAATGATTGCTGCCGGGTGACTATCGACCTGTGTAATCCAGCGCAGTGCGCCGGTGTGGCGATCCACTGAGATTACGTTTGCGCCGGCATGCGTCTGGCTGAGGCTGAGGATGTCGCCGAAGATTAGCTGATCGCCATCGACGGCAGGACTGACGCGAGAGAGCGCTCCGGCGACGCCATCGTAGTCGGCAATGCTGTGAGACCAGAGGAGACTGCCATTATGTTTATTCACCGCGAACAGGTTGCCATTCCAGTCGGGGAAGTAAACTGCATCTCCGACCACAGTAGGAGTGGCAGAAACATCACTGCCTGTTGTAAAAACCCATTTGGCAGTCAATGTGTTGACGTTGGCAGGGCGGATGGCCCACTCTGACGGCTGGCTGCGGGTGTTGTATATATTCTGTCCGGAGGTTGGCCATTGCCTGAATTCCTGGGCACTTAATCCCGGAAGGAAGAATGAGGTTGCCAAAAGAGCAGCGGCTAATGACCAGTTACGATTCTTCGTGGACATGGGGTCTCCTGAATGCATATTTCTGGCGTCAGCCAGCTTAGCCTGCGAAACTGCCACACTCAAGTTAAAAGATGGTCTATGCTCACTTCCCCACTCAAGCCAAAAGAAGCTTGACTGGGTGCTTGCATATAGATCGCTACAGCTGTTTCAGATAGGTTTTGGCTTGTTCGAGGTGAGGGAAGAGATTTTCTTCAGCCTGGAATTCGCGTGAGTGCACGCAACGGCGGCCTCCGCGTACCTTTATGGGATGCTTCAAGTGCAGCATCTCGTGGTACATCAGGTATTCGACGGCATAGCGCGGCGTATTTTTGCGGTCGAAGACGCGGCTGACCATAATGGTGTTGTGGGCAGCGTCGTAGTGCCCCAGCAGACGGCGGGCTTTGTGCTCGCTCCACGTGAGCTGCGGACGGCCCATGAGTCCGTGGAAGAAACGCTGGTTCAGCGATTCGAATACCTCATCGAGATCATAGTGTTCGCCTTTTGCGGTCGAGATCTTTTTGCGTCCGCGCATCTGGCGAATGCGTTCTGTCTGTCGCATGACGGCATCGCTTGAAGCAAACCGTCTATATCGCGAGGTATGGGTTGAATTGAGCGGCTTGCGATAGAGTTTTGCCAGCAGAATATGTGCAATCGCGCGCAGGACGGGCTCGGGCGCGCCTTCAAGCAAATCAGAAAGATGGATTTTCAGCTCGCCATCACGCAGCCGGATGGTCGTGTTCAGGCTGGTGAAGTGGTAGAAACGAACATGAATCGGAGGAATAGGAGCGCGCGGACGAATGGCGCGATACTCCTCATGAAACAACTGCAAAATCTCGGGACGCACTGAAAGTGAGCGTAGCACAGAGTAAGGCGTTCAGGGTACAGAGTGGGCATGCACACCGCACTCATAGGTTTGCGCTGTTGGGCACCAGAATTAGTGCAAATGCCCTGGTTGATTTCAAGACACTTGCATATCCCCTTGACATTCGTCAGGTCCTGTGACATCGTTCTGTCCACCACTCGGCGACGCGCACTTCTTATTGTTTTTAGGTCATTCCACAAGGACTCCGGGCCATTTGTTCATTTCCGTTGTTGGAGAAGACAATGTCCAGACGTCTGCTTTTCTCGTCGTGTATTTCGTTCCTGATTATCTCTTCGCTTCCAATGGTTCTGATTGCACAACAGCTGCCGTTATCCACGGCAAAGGCCGCTGCCGAAAAGAACGACCCTCATACGCCTTCGCCACTCCCGCAGGAGCAGTTTGCTCCTTATTGGACGACTGAGGGAGGATGGGATACCGAGTTGCAGATGCGTAACAACATCGCTGGTCAGAGCCTTACAGTTACGCCCGTTCTCCGTGATTCCACTGGAGGCGAATTTCCTTTGGCACCAGTTACCATTGCCCCGAATGAAATCAAGTCTGTTGACGTAGGGGAGGCCATCGCCTCATCTGTGCCGCAACTCTCAGGTTCATATGGCTCGGTGGTTTTTCGGTATAACTCTCCGGGTTTCAGAAATCTCTATGCGGCGGTCATGGTTCGTGACACTGGGCGCCCGGTGGCTTACCATATGGATGCTTTTCCTGAGGCTACGGATTACGACGCAGGCAGCCGGGAAGGAATCTGGTGGCTGCCTAATAATACGGCGAAGGACTTCCTCATCCTGACGAATAATAGTCGGCAACCAATTGAGGCAACCCTGAGCCTTTTCGACGCAAAAGGGAAAAGCTCGGCCCAGCAAGTTGTGCTGAAACCCGGAACGACTCTGCGGAACTCTATACGGGACCTGCTTCAGAAGGCCGGACTGACAGGAACCTACGGCGGGTTTAAGATCGATGTCGCGGCTAAGGTTGGCTCGTTGGACACGGCTTATTTGCTCTACGATGAGACCGCCGGGTTCTCCGCCTTGATGAAGACCTTCGACTACAATCCGCAAGGCAAACTGGACCAGCGCCTCGGATTCCCGGAAGTCAAGACCTGGACGACCCGCGCTCCGATGCTGGCGCTTTCAAGCCCAGATCCTGCTCTTGGTTTTCCCAGCGGCACAGTGTTGCAGCCGGAAATTTTCATTCGAAATATCACAGCGGCTCCGGCAGATGTCGCAACGCGATTCAATTGGCGAACCACCTCGACAACAGGCAATTCGATTGGTCCAACACTTCAACTCGCCCCCTATGAGACGCGGCTGGTCGATGTGGCCGCGCTGCAAAAGAACAACACCATTCCACCGACCGCTCATTGGGCTTCGGTAGAACTCACGTCGTTGGGACGCCCAAACGACATTATGGCAACTGCCGCCAGCTATGACAGCACACTGCGTTATGGCGCGCAAACACCATTCAACGACCAGCTCACCTTTCACTGGGAAGGTGGAGAGTGGCAGGTGGACAGCACCCACAACTCCATCATCACCGTTGGCAATGGCGGCAACACTATAACGAAAGCCCTGTTCACGATTTACTACGATGGCGGGCTGAAGCGCTACGATCTGGAACAGGACCTGAAACCGCACGAACAGTTGTGGGTTGATATGGGCAAGCTGATTCACGATCAGCTGCCCGACAGGAACGGTCATACGCTGCCGCCGGATCTGATGATGGGCTCCTACGAGGTCGAAGACCTGACCGACCGGGCTGTAGGGAACCTCTATGAGGGCAAGGTCATTCTGGATAAGACCTTTGGATACGTGGCCTATGGTTGCGCCACATGTTGCGGCTACGGTGCTGCCCCATATATGTATTACGATCCCATCGGAGTAATCTTAGGATTTACAGGCGACCAGGATGTCTGGGATATTAATTTCTGCACTGCCATGCGCGGCTCTGTGCTTTTTGGATTTCCCTCGATCAATTGGAATACTGGCAACCACACCATCGCCACCGCGAATGGGAGGGTGATCGCCGGTGTAGGGATCGGGAACACGACAAACTTTACCAATGGCACGTTGACGATAGGTGCTGTCCAAGCCAAGCGCTGCCCTCCCGCTGCTCTGTACCCGAGCGGGCAGGCAAATATAAAATGTGCAACACCAACAAACTTCACTTCGTCGGCACCCACCCTTAACTCAAATGGATCCATGGTCTTTAAGTACTCATTTCAATCGAGCACAGGAGCTTTGAGTGACTTATCTAGTTGTCAGGTTGGTGAAACTGTCGGCTATCCAGGAACTGCTAGCTCATACATATGGCCTTTACCAATGGTCCAAAGCACACCGAATCCAACGACTATTTACGGCCCAGGCAGTAGCGCTGGTTTTCAAGATAACAATGGACCGCCAACCAGTTATAAAACACCGTACTATTCAGTTAACTTCTCTGCTACTCAAACCTTACAATGGGAATGCCCGTGTTATGACAACGGAGCTTATCAGCGTTTTGTTCCGGATATCACCATAGCCAGGCGAATCTTTCAGGACACCGATGGAAAATGGAAGTATCAGATCACAAAGTCTGGATATACCAATACGGTAGTGTTGCCAAGTCAATGACGACCATGACTTTACTTGGGAGGTTCAAATGCTCAAAACAATCATGAGTGCTGTGCTGATGAGCATCGCCCTGTCTATACCAGCCATGCAGACACCAGCAGGAACTACCACCGCATCGCAATGCTGCTCAATTGTTGCCGAAGCACTCAAAGACTATGAACATCTTAAGCCTGGCATGAAGAGAGGAGACGTAGAAGCCTATTTCAAGGCGGCAGGTGGTATGACATTTCGGGACAAGACAACGTATGTGTATAAAAGCTGTGAGTATATAAAAGTCGATATAGGATTCCAACGGGATCCGAATACTACGACAGATTTCTCAAGCAATGACATAGTTACAGCTATATCACCATTAACGGTCGGTTATCCGGCAAAAGATTAGCCAAGCAAGAAAAGAAACAGCATACAGCTAATCAAGTACAATCACTTCGCCGCCTACTGCTTCATCTTTCATAACCTCTGTTCGCTCATGCGTCTGGTCCAGAGGCTCGATCATTGGCGAATCAGTTCCCCAAAGTTGCACGTGCCGCCATAAATCCCTACCTGACCGAGCCATCAACCGCTTAAGCCTGATGGATAGCGTTGCTGAGAGCATCAACAAGCTGGCCGCGCAGACCGATGATACAGCGAAATCAGCGACGTTTCGCCAATGGCTTTCTGCGATGGCAGAGTTCCACAACTACTCTTTCGGTGATCAGTTGCTCATCATGGCGGGTGGCCCACTCAAGCCTTGTTTTGGCTTGAGTGGGCCAGTTCCCACAGCAGGGAGAAGTCATCACTGCGGTCCAGTGCCGTTCTTACCGGCCTGGTCTTTGTGCTCGGCGAAGTATTTTTCCTGGTCGGCTTGAAGTTCTTTTATCTGATCGGCGGCGCTTTTTGCGGCTTCAGCGGCGGTTTTGCGAGCGAAGTCGTAGCTGGGATTCGCCTCAGGCATTTGCAGCGTGGGTTGCCATTTTTCGCTGGACGGAGCAAGAAGCTTCAACGCTTTGCGAATGTCGGCATGTTCCTGATCGTACGCGTCCAGATTGTCCTGCAGCTCATCGACCAGGGAAGTGAACTCCTCAATTCTTGCGCGCAGCTCGGCGTTGCGGTTCGGGGTTTTCTTATCAGAAGAAAGTTTTGTGATGGCGTCGATGCGCTGATCAATAAATTTTTGAAAGAGCTTCAGACGGTCAATCGGGCGGTCTGCGTATTCGCGCACCTGCTCGACCTCGTCGGGGTTGAGAGGATCTTTTTGCGCTTGAGCCCATGAGTGTGTTGCGAATGATGGGAAAAAGGCGAGTGAAAGGATCAGGAATCGTCGGAGCATGGGTCACTCCTTTTGCAACAAGTTTAGACGCACGCAAAGAGATTTGCATACGAACAGTTAGAATAAGGGTCGATGCGCTGTCATTTAGTACGTCGATGGCTTGGGCTTGCCCTGTTGCTGTGGTCTTTTGCCGCACATGCGCAAGCAGTCAAAGACCTTCCCGCGGCAACTGGCTATGTCAGCGATTTTGCCAATGTGCTTTCTCCGGAGACTAGGCAGCAGTTGAACAACCTCAGCGGTGAGATAGACCGTCAGGCGCATGCGCAGATTGCAGTAGTGACGGTAAAGACGCTTGATGGGCAACCGATTCAGGACTATGCAGTTGCGCTCTGGGACAAATGGAAGATTGGCCAGAAGGACAGAGGAGTGCTGGTTCTGCTCGCTGTCGAAGACCGTAAACGGTGGATTGCCACTGGCTATGGTCTTGAAGCTATTCTGCCTGATTCTCGCGTAGGAGAAATCGGGCGGCAGATGGTCCCCTATCTGCGCGCGGGTGATTACGATGACGCAGTATCGCTGGCCGTGAATCAGATTGCGCAGATCATTGCCAGGGATGCGGGCGTGACTTTGCAATCACTGCAACAGACGCACATTGCGCCACGGCAGCAAGCTGTTCGTTTAAGTCTTGGGCAACTCATCGTATTCGCAGTCATCATTTTCCTTGTCATTCTCTTTCTTGCGCGAGCCGGCGGCTCAGGACTGCTCGGCTTTCTGCTGGGAATGTTTCTCGGCCGCGGAGGGGGATGGGGTGGTGGTGGAGGTTTTGGCGGAGGCAGTAGTGGAGGTGGCGGTTTTGGCGGTTGGGGAGGCGGTAGCACTGGTGGCGGCGGTGCTGGCGGCGACTGGTGAAAAGACGGTTGTTTGTTGTTAGTCCCCAGTTGTTGGGGGGTACTCAGGCAGACAGGATACTGAAAGCTGCGTGATACCCTCTGGTTGGAAGCAACGGTTTTGATGCAAGGAGAAATTGCCCGTGATGAGACGTGGGTTGTGGATTGCAATTGCGTTTGTTGTTGTGATTTTTCTGGCCGTGCTGCTGGTGTTTGGCAGTTATGTGAGCGCCAAGAACCAGATGGTCGCGAAACAGGAAGCGATTCACGCGCAGTGGTCGCAGGTGGACGTGGTTTTGCAGCGTCGCGCTGATCTGATTCCGAATCTGGTGGCGACGGTTAAAGGTTATGCCACTCATGAAGAGACTGTGTTTTCGGATATCGCCAATGCGCGGGCTGCGTTGCTGAACGCACACGATCCTCACGACAAAATTGCGGCTAATGGTCAGCTCGACTCAGCCATTGGACGGTTGCTGGCAATATCAGAGAACTATCCTAACCTGAAAGCTGACCAGAATTTCCTCGCGCTTCAGGACCAGCTCGAAGGCACTGAGAATCGCATCGCAGTAGAACGCCGTCGATACAATCAAACGCTGCAGGACTACAACACATTCATCCGGCAATTTCCGAACAGCATCTGGGCAGGCATAGCAGGCTTTCAGCCAAACAATGATTACTTCCAGGCCAGCGAATCATCGAGGCAGGCTCCGACAGTGAAGTTTTGAGATGTCGTGTTGTGGTTCTAAGGATATCGGCAATTTACGTTCGTCTCTAGTCGGCCAGAACCGGCACTCGGTGCGGCCAAGAGAATTGCACATAGGCTTTTTCATTTACGATTAAGAGAGACCCTTCCACAAATAGCCCGGATGGCGAAATCGGCAGACGCAGCGGACTTAAAATTCGCATCGAGCAATCGAGTGGGGGTTCGAGTCCCCCTCCGGGCACCAAACACGATCTTGTTCAACTCGCTTATTATCAATGCCCTGCGGCAACAGTTATTATTGCAGACGGTCGATGCAGCGAACGTTTGGTTATTTTCCAGGTACAAATTTAGGTACAGTGCGCATCTCGTTTGTTTCGAGCAGGTTACGTAAAACGCCCTCTTTTGCCTGGCGCTTGGCTCGCTTGCATTACGGTTAAATTCTCTCGATTACGAAGTGGGCAGCGGATAATCGGTCCGCCAAATTACATTCCGGCGGACTCCGAGACGTTCCATTGATGCGGCCACGGACTAATAGAATATCGCCACTACAGCACTCCGGCGCCGCCCGCCTATCTAGCGATGTAAGTCTTGAGGTTGACGATTATGCTCCCGTCAGTTTCGTCAGGGGTTGGTCGGCATCGGTGCTGCCGTTCGGCCGCCGAAGCCAATATCCATTGTGGTGTATCGCGGGAAAGTGATGTTGCGACCGCGGCTGAAAAAGTTCATGTAAATAGACCTACTGCCGCCGTAAGCGCTCATGAGGATAGCCATCGTGTGCGAGCGGACCGCCAGCCCCACGATAATGCCGACTAAGCGAAAGGCTACCGCTCCTCCCGCAGCCGGGCCAGCCGTGCCCACATCATTCTTGCCGCCGCTGCCCACCCAAGCCAGGGTCACGGCAATACCTGTAGTAACGTAGCGTGACTTTGGGTTTGTTGCTTTCGCCGCGCCCTCTGGATCGAGATCGTCTGTCTGCCCAGCCTGAATACCCGCGAGCGTCGTGTCCACTCTGAACGTCGACCCACTTGGCAACGTCAACTCATGAAAGGCAATGCGAAGTTGACCGTTATGCTTCAAACGCCGCGCAGGCCGCACCTGTAAAACTGATCCATTCAGCAGTGTTCCCTGCGGCAGAATCAAACGATCTCCGTCAAAGAGCGGTCTGGATGTAACAGCCTGAACGGTCTCCCCACGCTTCGTCGTGCCTGAGTCAAGCGGCGTGAGCAGCCAAGCGCGCACCAAGCTTCCCGGCGGAGGTGGCGTGCCGATCGACTGGAGCGTTTGCTCTTTGACCGCCTCGCTCCCAAAATTCAACGGTTCCTGCAACTCGGCATTGTACAGAGTACCTGCATCGATGTATTGCGGGTGAACGGGCAGCTGCGCGACTCCAAGCCGGAATGCACGATGCACTTTCCCTGGTTGTTCTATCTGCTGCATTGCCTGTTGCCACTCCTGCTTCGCCTCGTCCATCTTTGCTGACAGAGCATTCTTCGCACCACCCTTGTTTGCAGATCCAGAGTCAACCAGTCTGATCACCTGGCCCGAACCGGGGACGACGACGATGTGCAGAGGCAACTGCCTCCCATCCGCAAGCACGATTTGGTCAAACGACACCTCAATCGGCCGTGGCGGCGAGAAGTCTGCATTCAGGATTGACCAAGTGAGCTGCTTTCCGCTCGGCCTGCCGATCTTCGAGATGTGACCCTGAACTCGCGTACCCAGCGGAAGAACGAGCCGGTCAAAGGCGTAGACCGGCTGCATCAGGTGGCCCTGAAGCGGCTGCCCCTCCTTTTTCAGGCGGACCTCGCTGTCGAGCGCGATCTGGAGTGGCGCTCCTTTGGGCACCGTCAAAGCAACCGTACGTTGAACAGGTGCGTTGTCAGCAGGAACGTTTGTAGCCGGACTCGGAGACTTTGAGACCTGCGCGGACGCTTCGAATGCAAAAAGCGCCGCCAGGATTATGGCGCAAGACGCGGCTGTCCTGATCATGCTGGGATCTCTATGTGAATTGGCGTCCATAGAGCGAATCGAATACGATTGTGGCCCCATGGTCCCTCCAATGTAGACTTGCTCGATGGTCAATTGGTGATCCCAAAGGAAGTTCTCTAATTTTTCGCATTCTGATCTCACCGTGCTGTTTTTCGACGCCATGCGTGCTCGTGCAATTCCGATGGCATGATGGAGCTTTTCGCGCAGAGCTGTATCAGACGCAAGGTTGCTAGCTAAAGATTTCATGGGATCCCAAACCAATCGGTCGACCAGGAAGCGACGGACCCTGCGGTTGTGATCGGATTGTCGCCCATACGGAGGTGGAGTGCCCGGCTCGGGATGTACCAGCAGATAAGAGCGAGAAACTGGTATAGAGGAGCCGAGGAAAATGGCGAAGAAGATGTATAGGCCAGAAGAGATTGTGAACTTGCTGCGGCAAATTGAAGTGGCTGTGGCAAATGGAAAAACAACCGAGCAGGCAGCACGAGAAGCTGGGATCGTAGAGCAGACCTACTATCGCTGGCGAAGAGAGTACGACGGGTTAAAGGTGGATCAGGCAAGACGCCTAAAAGAACTGGAGCAGGAAAACAGCCGCTTGAAATGGCTGGTAGCGAATTTGAGCCTGGATAAGCAGGTTTTAGAGGATCTGGCGCGGGGAAATTTTTAAGCCCTGAGCGGCGATGATGCGCGGTGCGTTATGCGGAACAGGCGCATCGGATCAGTGAAGGGACGTGCGTGCCGATTGGTCGATCAGCCTAGAGGCACGCAGCGGCTGATTCCGATACATTACATCGTACAGATGAAGATCAATTGACCCGGGCCATTATCAATTAGCCAGTCAATATGGACGCTATGGATATCGCCGGATCACGGCGTTGTTGCAACGCGCCGGCTGGCAAATAGGCAAGGATCGAGTCGAGCGTATCTGGCGTCGCGAGGGGCTGAAAGTGCCACAGAAGCAAAAGCCGCGAGGGAGACTTTGGTTCAATGATGGATCGTGTATTCGGTTGCATCCGGAACATCGCAACCATGTCTGGGCGTGCGATTTTGTCAGCGCCAGGACACATGATGGAAGAACCATACGCATGCTGAACCTGATCGATGAGTATAGCCGGGAATGCCTGGCGATTCGTGTAGCGCGGCGGCTGAACAGTCATGATGTGATTGACACGCTCAGCGACGCCATGATTCTGCGTGGCGTTCCTGAACATATACGTTCGGGCAATGGCCCCGAACTCGTAGCCAGGAATCTACGCCAGTGGCTTCAAGCTACCGGTGCAAAGACGTTATACATCGAGCCTGGATCTCCATGGGAGAACGGCTATTGCGAATCGTTCAACAGCAAGCTGCGGGATGAGCTGTTGAACGTAGAGATCTTCTATTCCCTCAAGGAGGCACAGATTTTATGTGAAAGGTGGCGAGTGCATTACAACACGCTGAGGCCACACTCCTCGCTGGGATATAGGCC
>DATAQW010000442.1:0-3038 GCA_036264445.1 Pseudacidobacterium sp. | reverse complement strand
GAAAGTTTGCTCCACCTCTCCATATCTTTCTGCTGGCCAGCGCTTCGCTCCCCATCCAGCCCCGGGATTCAGAATCACGAATGGCTTCGACTGCGCATCATAGGAGCGTTCGACGCTTTCACTTACCGGAAGCCACGGCTGCATCAGGGGAAGCTTCTCATGAACAACATTGTTCGCCACTTCCACAGCCTGCTCAATTACATGGACACCATGCGTCTCAACGCGCTCGTCAAACAAATATTGCGCTGCCCATTCGCGTGGCCTGGCCTCTCCAATCAATCGCTGCGGATGCGCCCATTTCCCAAGAATGGCGGAACGCACTGCTCCTTGCAAGTCAACGCAAACATCATAGTGCGCCGCGCGCAGTTCACGTCTTATGCGATGGATATCGTCAATCGTGCGCTTGCTCAGCGGATTCCGCCCCCACTGCTTCGCCGCTACGACATGAAGCTGATCTATAAGAGGCATCGCTGGCCCGCGCGTGTCAGCCCCATTTGCGGCCAGCAATCCACGCCACTGCGGCTCAACCGCCCAACCAATAAACCACTCCGGATGCGCCGATCGCAAGGCCGTAACTGCTGGAAGGGCATGAAGAATGTCCCCCATCGCGCCCAGTCTCACGATGAGCACCCGTAATTGCTGACTATCTGGTGGCAAACTTTAATTTTCTCACAGGGACTGACCGTCCAGGGACACGCTCGCTTTGCTCGCCATCCTTACCTATGCTTATTGTCTGGCTCTACTTCTCGTTTCCGTTAATCGCTTTATTTGGCCGGTTCAGTGTGTCCTGAGCTTTCAAGTTTGATATGAGCTGCAATACGGAGCTCTCATCCAATAGCCGCACCTCCAGCTTGACTAGCTTGAGCGGCGCAATTGCCCCAAGTTGTTCTTTCTGACTCCGCGATAAACGAACAACATCCTTTTCCGTCGTCACGAACGAATCTGCTTTGACAGACCGTGCGCGCTGTATCAATTGCCGCAGGTCTTCGTCCGAGTATCGGTGATGATCCAGAAAAGCACATCCGGCAGCGACTTCAGCATTACTTGCTCGCACCGATGAAAAAAAATCTTCAGGGCGAGCGATGCCACAAAACGCAATAGTCTTACCGGCATCTGAAGGCACATTTACAGTACGCCTGATCAGCCAAACAGGCGCATCGATGCCACGCTGCCTGAGCTGCTGTTCCAACTCAGCATCCTCTTCCCGCAAAACAACCGCTGAGGCTCTTTTGAGCGAAGATAACGGCTCACGTAAATTTCCGGCAGGCAGCAATGTCTCGGAAAAATCGCTGCGATGGACGAGCACAACATCCAGATCACGGACGAGTTTGCGGTGCTGGAAGCCATCGTCAAGAAGGTGAATGCGCGGCCCGGTCTCATTCTTTTCTGCCAGAAGGCCCGCGACATAACGGCTTGCTCCCACGTAAACCGGGGCACCAGTGGATTGCGCGATCAACAACGGCTCATCTCCGAAGCGCTCCACATCGCCTCCAGGATCGACCCCAGGGTCGACCCCAGGATAGACCCGCTCTACTCGATCCGAATTTCGACCATATCCACGCGAGAGAATATCGACTCGCAGGCCGTGCTGCATCAGCAGCTTCGTCAGACAGATCACGAATGGCGTTTTGCCAGAACCGCCAACGGAAATATTGCCAACGCTGATGACAGGCCATTGAAGCCGCCTCGTCTTTAACCATCCATGATCATAGGCGGCATATTTCGCCGCGATGGCAGCGGCATACAGGGGGTTCAGTGGGTAAAGCAGTCGGCGCGTCACTGCTTCACCCTGACGATTTGCATGAGAGCATCAACAGCGCGCAAAGTAGCTCCTGCTTCTGTAGCAAAAACATCGTAAGCACGATCTCCAAGAAAACGCGCTGCTTCATCATGGAGCAGTTCCGCCAGCGCCGCAGCTATTGTTTCAGAAGAGGCAATTCGAATTGCATCGGCAGCGCGCAATCGCTCGACTACGGCGCGGAAGTTCTCATAATGAGGCCCCATCACCACAGGCACGCGGAACTGTGCCGCCTCCAACGGATTGTGACCACCAGCAGGAACAAGGCTACCGCCGATAAAAGCAACTTTCGCCAGTGAATAGACAGATGCCAGCTCGCCAATCGAGTCAAGCAGGAAAACAGAGCCAGCTTTCAGTTGCGTTGGCGCAGTCATCCACTGTGAGCGCGGCACCCATTGACGACCGCTTGTCTCAAGCAATTGCGCGACAGCTCCAAATCGTTCCGGATGACGCGGTGCAAGAACCATCAGCACATCAGGCGGCATAGCATCAAGCAGCATTTTTTCTTCGCCATCAAGAGTGCTGCCACACACGAGCACTTTGGTTCCCGGCTCAATATTTTCTTTTAACTGCTGCGTAACCGCTGCAGGCTCGTTTGTGCGAATGTCGTACTTCAGATTGCCACCATAGCGGACATTCGCAGCACCGATGGCCCGCAGCCTTTCTGCATCGGTTTCGCTCTGCGCAAGAACCAATGCAAAACCTTGCAGCAACCGCTTCCACAAAAACCGCAGCCGCAGATAACGCGGCCATGAGCGATCAGAGATTCGCGCATTCACCACTGCCACAGGAATTTGCGCGCGGCGGCACTCCACCAGCAATCGCGGCCAGAACTCCGTCTCCATCAGCACCAGCATGTGCGGCTTCAGTGCGCGCAGATACGCACTGACAGCAAATGCAAAATCGAGAGGAAAATAAAAGACATTCTCGGCGCCAAAACGCTCCCGCGCAAGCGTCTGCCCTGTTCTGGTTGTAGTGGAAATGACAATTCGCCACCCGGGCAGCTTGCTCTGTAACTCCACAATCATGCGCGCCACCGCCAGCAATTCGCCTACGGAAACGGCATGCACCCAGATGACAGGTTGACCTTCTCTGCCCAGTAACCTCCTAGGAACAACCCCCAACCGCTCGCTCAGACCTTCTCGGTATTTTCCGCCGGTGACCAGGCGGAAAAGCCAGTAAGGAGCGCCTATAACAAGCACCAGAGCGAGAGCAAAGCTGTAAAAAAGCAGCATCAGCT
>DATAQW010000436.1:0-3061 GCA_036264445.1 Pseudacidobacterium sp. | reverse complement strand
CTCAAAGCCAACCCCCTCAAGCAGTTTATTCAATAGACTTTGGCCGGCGATTACCCCACCGACATCAACATTCCTAGCGGAAGAGTGACAAGTCAATCGCATCGCCCATTGCTTTGTATCCCGCATCTTTGGGATGAAGGTGGTCTCTGGAGTCGTAGTCGGGCAGGAAGGTGTCAGGATGCGCGGGATCTTGGGTTATCTTGTCGAAGTCGATTACGGCATCAAAGACACCGCTTGTCCTGATCCAGTTGTTGTATACCTGGCGGATCTGCTCCCCTTCGGGAGTCGAATAGCCCGCTCCCATGTACGGAGTGAGAGTCCCGCCGAAGACCTTGATTCCATGCTGGTGCGCGCGTGTAACCAACTGCGAGAGGCCGAAAATGAGGTCATCAGCGGTGATTTTGTCGCTTGGATTTTCAGGGTGCTGCAGCCGTCCAATATCGTTGATGCCTTCAAGAATGATGAGGTACTTCACGCCGTTTTGTGCAATTACATCGCGGTCAAAACGGGCGAGAGCGTTCTGTGCTATCCCATCATGCAGGAGACGATTTCCTCCGATGCCCTGATTCAACACGCTCAGGTGCGCGGTGCGCTTGTCGCCTTGAAGGCGCGCAGCCAGTATGTCAGGCCAGCGGTGGTTTGCGTCAGTGGTAGATGCGGCGCCGTCTGTGATCGAATCGCCAAAGGTAACGATGGCCTCGGCGTGATCAGAGGCGTTGGTGCTGACATCGATGCCCTTCACAAAACACCAGGAAAGAACCGTGCTGGAGTTGTCAGCCGTAGGAGCAGACGTGGCATCGCCCCTGAAGATGTAGTTTGTTGAACGCCCCCCAGGATGGCAGGTCATTGTATTGATGTTTTGATCTGACAGGAAAACGCTGATCGCGAAATCAGAGAGTGGAGCTGCCTGCATTGGCACAGGATCGCTGACGACAAACGCTCCAGCAGGGATATTAACGGATGACCGTCCATTGAAGGTGAGTGCATGGTCGGTCGCGGGCTGAATTGCTCCGTGCCCTGCGCTTAGGGCAACATGCGCTGCGCCAACCGTAAGAGGCGCAGTCCCAAACTCGTTGGTCAGCTGTACGCGGATGGCATTGCCCCCAAGGGTGGTATGAACGACATTGCGATACGTAGAGTTACCAGGGGCAGGCTGGCCAGGATTTACAGGTTCACTTTGAGGTGAGGCAGCCCAGGTGCCAACCCAATTTCCCGGAGCCTGCGCAAATGCTGTTAAACCACAAAAAACAAAAATAGCCGCGAATGCAAGAGTTATCCTTTGCATATGTCCCTTCTAAATGGATTTTCTGGTTCAGGATGAGTGTAAGACTTTTTCTTGGGTGAAAGAATTCCCTATGGAAAAAACAGATTGACAATGAAATATTGAAACGTTTGAAATTGGAAAATTAATCGCCTTTGGTTTTAGGGAGTACCTGCTTGCAACGAATCATTTTCGCCGCTTTCGTCACGTGTGCTGTGTCTATAGCTCCCGCGCAGACAATTCATGTCAGCATTTCTCCTGCAAACCGGACGAACACATTTATTCCAGTGCAGACTCTTGGCGCGGGAGTAGACCGTATTCCGCGTGAGGCCTTTGAGAAGGACTTTGTTCCTGAAACGCTGGCGACGACGCTCTCCTCAGGCTGGCAGACGGTTACCTATCGCCAGAACACAGAGCTTGCCGTGCAGGCGTGGCACTGGAACCCAAAGGGCACATGGAGCGACCCGAGCGGCAAGGGTTATTTCACGGGATCAACTGACCTGGGAGACCCGATTCGTCACTCTTACGGTTACGTATTGCCGCATCGCGGAGTCACGCGTAATGACGGCACCGGCAATACGGGATTTTCGCGCCTTACCGATGGCGATCCAAATTCATATTGGAAGAGCAATCCTTATTTGACGCAGCGCTTCACGGGTGAAGACGACGCGCTGCATCCGCAATGGGTGATCCTCGATCTCGCCGCAAACCAGATGGTTGATACGATCCGCATTGACTGGGCTGAGCCGTATGCAACGCGCTATTCCATTCAGTACTGGACTGGCGACGATCCCATCCACGCGCCGACACGCGGCATCTGGCAGACCTTTCAGCACGCTGAGATCGTCGACGGCAAAGGCGGAGCAAAGATGATTCGACTTGCATCTCCTCCCATGCAACTGCGATTTGTCCGCATCCTTATGACGGTCTCGTCAAATACGTGCGATACACATGGCTCGTCTGATCTACGTAACTGTGTTGGTTACGCAATTCGTGAGCTGTCGATGGGAACGATTTCGGCAGACGGCCAGTTCCATGATCTTGTCCGCCATACGCCGGACCAGGAGCAGACGGCGACCATCTGCTCGTCGGTTGACCCATGGCACGAGCCGGACAATCTTGAGAGCACTTTTGAGTCGCAGGTTGGTTTTGATTTCTTCTATGCCAGCGGCATTACGCGCGGGCTGCCGGCGATGATTCCAGTGGCGATGCTCTATGACACGCCGGAAAATGCTGCTGCTGAGATCAGCTATATCGAGAAACGGCACTATCCCCTCTCATATGTAGAAATGGGTGAGGAATCCGACGGCCAATACATGCTTCCGGAGGATTATGCGGCGCTCTATCTGCAATGGGCCACAGCGTTGCATCGAGTTGATCCGAGCCTCAAGCTCGGCGGACCCGCATTTCAGGGAGTGAACAAAGATATTGAGGTGTGGCCGGATGATCAGGGCCGCACTTCATGGCTCGGGCGATTTATTGACTATCTGCGCAAGCACCAGCGCATGAACGACTTGTCATTTTTCTCGTTTGAACATTACCCGTATGAACCTTGCAAAATAAGCTGGAGCAGCCTCTATGATGAGCCTTCGCTTGTGAGCCACATCATGCAGGTGTGGCGCGATGATGGCCTTCCTGCAAATGTACCCATGTTTATCACTGAGTCGAACCTGTCGTCATCGACAAGCGAGACGTATATGGACATCTTCAGCGCTGTCTGGCTGGCGGACTATATCGGCACATTTCTTACTTCCGGTGGAAACGGCGTCTATTACTTTCACTATTTGCCATTGCAACTGG
>DATAQW010000407.1:0-5740 GCA_036264445.1 Pseudacidobacterium sp. | reverse complement strand
CGATGCCTGCGCTGCCGCGTGGATTACACACGAAGAATTGAACTCACACAGCAAATACCGCATCGCGCCATTTACTGTAACAGTGATTGAAAAAGCAATTCATCTGGCAAAAAAAGCCTTCCACTTAGAGTTGTTATTCCTGACCCTGAACGCAATGAAGGGAAGGACCTGTGTTTTGTTTGTTCTTCTGCAAATAGGGGTGGGAGAGCAACACTCTCAACCCTCACCCTTCCAAACATAGGTATCCGGCTGCGCAAGCCCGATATGCGCAAGCACGCGCGCAACAAATTGTTTGGCCATTGCAGTAGAATCCACCGGATGGTTGTAAAACGTTGGAATTACCGGATAGATGGTCGCTCCGGCATCTGCGGCGAGAGACATATTGCGCAAATGAATTTTGTTAAACGGCGTTTCCCGTACGCAAAGAACCAGCGGACGACGCTCTTTCAGGCATACATCGGCGGCCCGCTCGATGAGGTTCTGTGCCATGCCGTTGGCAATGCCGGCGAGCGTCCCCATGCTGCAAGGCAGAATAATCATGCCGTTCGAAGGATAGCTACCGCTGGCAACCGGCGCACCGATATCGGACTCCGCATGCTGCTGAATTTTAGAGGGAGGATGGCCAAGCAGCTTTTCCGCCAGAGCATTTCTCCCACTGAAGCGAAGCTCTTCCGCCAGTACGCGCAGCGCGCTTTCTGAAACTACAAAATGAATACGCGAGACACGCGGATCGGCGTGAAGCGCCTGCAAAAGATGTTGCCCGAAAACAGAGCCGCTGGCTCCGGTGATGGCGACGGTGAGGTTGAACGATTCGTGTGTCATGAAGCGGCGGATACTTGAATCATCTTACAGCGTGTTTCAGGGATTCTTCGAAAGGGCACAACTTCAGCCGTGCCAATGAAACGCAAGAATGGCGGGGCTTTAACTCTGAGGTGAGAACATCTCCGTCAGGAAATGTGTACAAATACGTTGACAGGCAATCAGTGTGCATCTGCCGCTTTGGGTTTATTCCACATCCTTCGTATGAACCGCGACAGCCAGCGGATGATGATAACAGCCAGTACCAGTAAACCCAGCGCAATGCCAGCGGCAACAAACGGATGCCGTGTCGCCAGCCAGGTAATGCCAACAGCCATGAAATCTTCCGTTGTGCTTAGCGCTATGTTTGAAATCGGCTCAGGGCTTGGTGTAACCGCTGCACGTATCGCTGTCTTTGACCCATGCGCGACGACAGCAATTCCGGCTCCGGCTACCGCAGCCAGAATCTGCATTTCCGGCGAGAGCTGTGCGCTTGCATGGTAAGCCAGCAACGCCGCAACTGGAATGCGAATGAAGGTGTGCAGCGCGTTCCAGATCATATCGAAGCCGGGAATCTTGTCGGCGACGAATTCAATCGCGAACATCACACCGCTTACGCCGATTACCCACCAACTGCTCAGAATATCGAGGCCAACGGGAAGCGCAATCCAATGCGCATGAGCCAGCAGGCCCAGCGTCAGCAGAGTTGCGTAAACATTCAGCCCGGCAGCAAAGCTGGCTGCGATGATCAGCGCGGCGATGGTTGCAGGAGTGAAGGATTCCATAGCTTCCTCTCAGTGCTGGCAACTCGCTGGATGCTTCTGTCCATTAACGACCACCCATCCATTATCCGCTCCGCGATGCGTAGAGCAGTGTACGTCATGAATGCCGGCAGCAAAGCGTCCCCGCGAAGGGAAAAACGCCTGTCCATATGCGAAGACCTGTGTATTGACAGGCGCGGTTATCACGCCGTCAAGATCATCGTTCGTTACCACTTCAATCAGGTGTACATTGCCGTCAGGAAAAGTTACGCGCAGTGGAAGAATCTCATGGCTGCCATGCGGACCTCCCTGCCGGGTGTGTGAAGCACTGACAGTGATGCCGCATACCATGACGTTATCGACTGTATGACTTTGGCCCGCATTCAGAAGATCGGCAAGCCTCTGGTTGACCTGCGGAGTGCAACTTTGCGGTACAGGCACATCATTCTGCGCTATTGCAACTGAGGCAGTCATGCAGGCAGTAAGCATCAGCAGATGTCGAATTAGCATGGTCTATCTTTCCAGCTGATTTCGGAAGCAGAAAGAATGGTACAGCAGCCCGCGCCGTTAATCATTAGCGATCTGAACCACTGCAGCCCCATTGATGGTTTCCTGATACACGGCAGCCAGCGCTTCATTGACCTCATCAAGAGTAAAAACGGTAGACCGGGGCTGAATGCTGATTTCTGCCGCCAGTTTCACGAAATCATGCGCATCTTTGCGCGTCATATTAGCGACGCTGCGCAACTGGCGCTCACCCCACAGCAGGGTATCGTAATCAAACTGCGGCATTCGGTCGAGATGAATGGCGTTGATTGCAACAGTCCCTCCTTTGCGCAGGGAAGCCAGGGCTGCAACCACGACATCGCCGCTGGGCGCGAAGGTCACAGCGCGATCCAGCGGCACTGGAGGACGCTCTGTAGCTTCACCCACCCAGTGTGCTCCCAGCTCGCGTGCCAGTTGTCGATGCGATGCTCCGCGTGTGGCTACATAAACCTCACATCCCCAGTGCTTCAGCACATCGATGGTGAGATGCGCCGAGGCGCCAAAACCAAAAAGCCCGACACGGTCACCGGGCTGCACTTCCGCAACACGCAGGCTGCGAAAGCCGATGATTCCAGCGCACAGCAACGGCGCAAGGTTCTTAACTGGAGCAGACTCAGGAAGCGGAACACAGAAATCAGCGCGGGCAACGGCATACTCGGCATATCCGCCATTCACGCTGTAGCCGGTAAAGACAGGATGGTCACAAAGATTCTCAAAGCCTTTGCGACAGAGCGTACAGGTGCCATCCACTCCGCCCAGCCAGGAGACGCCGACGCGTGCGCCCTGTTTCAAGCCGGCGACATCCTTGCCAAGTGTTTCCACGCGGCCAACAATCTGGTGACCAGGAGTAACTGCGGGCAACAGAGGCGGCAATTCTCCGCTGGTGATGTGCAAATCAGTGCGGCACACGCCGCAGGCTTCCACCTTTATCAGGATTTCTCCCGACTCAGGCTGCGGTACAGGCAATTCCTCAATTTGAAGAGGATGCTCATCGATAGGCGCATTGCGACGAAGGACGGCAGCTAGCATCACCAGAAATTCTACAATTTAGCGGCCGATCAGTTGCCGAATCACAGCAGAGAAATTTCGCCCAGAGGTCAGCCGTCCACCATGCTGCATTTCTATTTCATAAGCGCCTGCTGCCAGCGGGTGAATGGCGAGAATACGCGCGACACTGACGATATAACGGCGATGAATGCGAAGAAACTTCTTAGGATCGAGCAGTCGTTCCATATTGCTCATTGTCTCGTTCAGCAGATGAGTCTTATTGCCGCAGTGCAGTTCAACGTAGTTGTCGGCGGATTCAATCCACTCAATCGATTCCGCCGCAACAAATTCGAAGTGGTTCGTCTTCCGCACAGCAAAACGCTGTGGTTCTTGTGAACGGTAGTTCGCCAGCAACATTTCAAGTCTCTGCGTAAGATGAGTCTGCTGGCCCCATGTGAGTCTTTCACGCGCGCGGCCCAGAGCACGCTCCAGATGTTCTTCATCGAGAGGCTTGAGAAGATAATCCAGCGCATTTAATTCAAACGCCTCTATTGCGTGTTCATCATAAGCAGTCACAAAGACAGTCAGCGGCATCTGCTGTGGCCCAACTGTACGCACCACGTCTAGGCCGGATGCGTCTGGCAAGTGAATGTCGAGCAGCACAAGATTTGCTTGACCGCGCTGAATTTCGCCAATGGCATCGGATGCATTAGCACATTCACCCGTAATGCTTGCGTCCGGCACAGACGAGAGCAGCCGGCGGATGCCGGTGCGGATCGCAGGCTCGTCATCGATGATAAGAATTCGCAACGGAATCATGCGTGGCTGCGTTGTGAGTGTGGAAAGGAAGCTGGATGTAGACAAGGGTTCCTCCGTTCTGCATTTTCTCGACAGAAAGCTGATGGCCCTGGGGATACATGCGCATGAGCCGCTCGCGCGTTGACCCGAGGCCAACACCGAGCGACAGGCTTTCAAGTGAATGATTCGACGGTCCGTTGCCATTGTCTTTTACCGTAAGAATCAGATGATCTGAATTTCTCTCACTGGCGACTTCAATGCGGCCCGTTCCGGATACGTCGCGAAGCCCATGCAGAATGGCATTTTCCACGAGTGGTTGCAATAGCAGGCTAGGCACCAGCGCAGTCTCAGTTTGTGGATCGATCTCAATGCTCACGTGCAGTCGCTCTCCAAAACGCACGCGCTCCACATCAAGGTAGGCATTCATCAAAGCAATTTCTGCGCTCAGGCTGATCTCCGCCTGATAGTCCCGCCGGAAGGCAGCACGCAGCAGTTCGCCCAGACGCGCCAGCATTTTCCGCGCAAGACGGGGGTCGTCTTCTGCGAGCGCCGAAATATTTTCCAGTGTATTGAAGAGGAAATGCGGTTTCAGCCGGAGACGCATCGCTTCCAGTTCTGCGTCTTTCAGGCAGGCTTCCAGCTTTGCATTCTCCAGTTCGAGCTCGGCAGCGACTCTTTGCTGCCGCTCCAAGTGGATGAGGGTGCGAATGACTGCTCCGGTAATCACAATGTTGCAGTAGAGAAAAAATGCGAGCCCGGACTCGCCCAAAGGCGCCGCGACGATGAGCGTATGAAGGTCGAATTTCCTGCTGACCAGCATGCCGAGAAGGATCGTGAATTTCACTGCAATAAAGGACAGAAAAATGCCGCAAAGGAAAAGCGGCAGAATGCTGCGCATCCATTGTTTGCCGGAAAGAGGAAATCGTTTTTCGATACGAAAGACCAGAGGCGCAAGCAGAATCCATGGATAAAAGCATGTGAGCCATCCTGCGAATTCCGCAATAGGATTGATGTTGGAGTGGCTTCCAGTCGCATCCAGCAGGTGCCGCGCGAATGCCAACGAGCCAATAAGCGTCCAGACGATAAAGAGGGTTAGCCAGCCCGGGTAGCGCATGCCGGATTTAGAGGATGTGCCAGGTTCGTCGTGCCGCACGGAAGTATTCTCGATTGATTGCATCCTACTCCCGAACAAAAAATGGGCCAAGCGATGGATATATTGGGTGAAACGCAGATAGGCGTCGTCCAATAGTGAATCATTACAATGTAGCTATAACCCCTTGAGGTGCTGACTTTTGCCCATCCGTTCGTCGTCTCCTGCAATTCCTTTCCGTCCGATGGTTGTCGCAGGCGTTATGAGCGGCACGTCCGCAGATGGCATTGATGTTGTGCTTGTCCATCTCCGTCCTAATCGCGGAAAACTGAAGCTGGAATTGCTTGCGCATGAGGCTTATCCCTATCCGCGTATTTTGCGGCAGGCAGTATTGGCCGCAATGGATGCGAAATCTACCTCAACAGCGGAATTGGGCCGCCTGAACTGGCGGCTCGGGCAGGCTTATGCCGAAGCGATTCGCAGAACAGTGTCAGAGCATCCCTGCAAGCTGCAATTGGTCGGGTGCCATGGACAGACAATCTATCACCAGGGCACGCCTGCACTATATGCCGGTCGGCAGGTTGCATGCACATGGCAAATTGGTGAACCCGCACTTTTAGCGGCGGAGATACAGGTCCCCGTAGTCAGCAACTTCCGTCCCGCGGATATGGTTGCAGATGGACAAGGCGCTCCGCTGGTTCCATTACTCGACTATGTACAATTCGCAGACGCAAAATGCGCGCGCGTGCTTCAGAATATA
>DATAQW010000183.1:0-7811 GCA_036264445.1 Pseudacidobacterium sp. | reverse complement strand
TGTGGTTCCTCCGCTGACCTAATTCGCTGCGCAGTGGGATAGTAGTCCAGTCCGGCACTTGGAGTCCGGCAGCGACGCAGCCGGTCACATCTCGTCCTCGATCGCTTCCTGACGCCACGGACAATGCCTGCATCCCGATCCACAGCAGTATCCGCGTTTAAGATGATATGCCTCGGTAAAGACCAGAAACGGCCCGTCCATATAGTAATCCACGCCTTCAACAAGTGGCTGGCTTGGCTCAGGCTGTGGGAGGCCGCCCATATTTCGATTCTGTCAGAGGTAGCGGCAAAGTGGAAATATCAGGACGGTGATGAAACACGAGTTCGGGTGCCCCATCCTTTTGCGCCTTTTGCAAAAGGGTAGGAGACCGTAGCTCCAACGGCGACAAAACTGACTCGTCCAACGTCACACGATTCCCCGCCACAGCCGCCAAACGCTCACCGGGAACAACAACACCAATCAGATTCAAAGGATCCGCAGCCGCCACAGCCACTGGTTCGAGCTCGATGCCGCTGCGTCGCGCTTCGCGCAAGGAGTCCAGCGCTTCGGGAAGCGCAAACTGTTCGCCGCCAAAACTCGAAACAAACCGCCCGCCGCGTACTTCGCCGCGAGCTTCCATCCTTCGCAGGATGCCAAGCAAATCACGCCAGCGTGGGACGGTTGTTTCATGTTCCAGCAGATCACGGAAGACAACGCCATAGCGCCGCAGCAACATCCGGCAGGCGGATTCAATCTCTGCCTCACGACGCTGAGGAGTCTGTTCGTCGATGCCCCTGAAGAAGCTCCAGCGCCCCGCAGCCTGCTTCGCCCTGGCGCGAGCGCCGTTCACTTCCTTGCGTCTGGGATCGATCAAACTGCGCAAACTGTCGAAGCCATCCGCCGTCACCAACCCCGCTGCGACAAGTTCCCATAGCGCCAAATCAATCTCAGCAGCCGGAATGCCCAGCCTGCGCACCAGATCGCCGGCGAACATTGCGCCACCAGAAGAAAGAGCGTCGCGCACGCGCCCTGCAAGCTCGCTCAAACAAGCCGTCAGGCAGGCTTCGGGAATTTGTCGCTGTGACAGGCACAAATCCATCCATAGCGCCTCTTCGCGAATGAAGAAGGTGGTGGGAGCCATGCTCGTTGGCACAATACGGCGCGGGCCGCCCGATTCAATTGAGTTGAAAGCAGGATGCGGCGAAATACGGCCCCATCCAACTATGCCCGAAAGACAAAGCACATCAAGCCATCGCGGATCATACCCTGCCACGCGTGCGGGTAGAATCGACCGCTCCCATTCAATTGCCGGAGCCTCAAACCCTTCAAGCCCACGCAGCGCTTCCAGCAATCCAACTTCACCGCTGAGCTGCGTTCGTGGAGCCACATGCTGCCAGCGCAGCAACCACTGCATGAACAGTGATGGCGTAACCGGTTCAACCTGCTTACGCAGAGCTACAAGCGTCCGTTTATGGATGCGCTGTAACAACCGCCGCTCGCACCATTCGACGTCTTCGTCTGCGAGCGTTTCAATTGACCCATGTCCTTCAAACACGCCGCGCAGAATTGTGCCCGTCATCTCCAGGTGCAGCATCTGCTTCCAGATTTCGCCTGAAGCAATGCCGAGTTTCTCTCCGAGAAAACGCGACGATGCAGGCCCGAGAATCGTCATCCACCCCTGCACGGCCTTGCGAATGCCTTCCGCTACATCTGTAACTGGTTCAGATACATATTCCAGCGCGGAGACAAACTGTGCTTCCGGCCATAGCATTCGAACATACTCTACACGCTCAGCCGCGCAAAGATATTTGCGAGTGCCTACTCGTGCAATGCTCGCCCGTCCCCGCTCTTCGAGCCGCGCGAAGAAAACATCCCAGTCACGCGCACTTGACTCAAACAAAATCTCCGCAGGCACAATTACCAGCGAACAAAGCAGATCGTGCAATTCATGCTCATCGCGAACATCAGGCCATATATCCTCGCGTACTGATGCAATCGCTTCCGGAGAAAGCCTGCCCGCCTCACCAAGCAGATTGTCCGGAAGAATGCCACGCATATTCACTGCCCGCGCGCGTCGCTCCTCTAGCGGAGCATCATCCAGAAACGCGTATGGATTCGCGTTCAGCATCTCATGCGCAAAATGCGACGGCGTCGAGGTGTCTACTGCCACACAGCGTATGCGTCCAGCATGCATATCTTCGAGGACGCGCTTCAATCCCTCAAGGTCCATCGCTTCGCCGAGCACGTCCTTCATCACTTCGCGGACGAGCGGATGATTGGGAATCTCAATATCGCCTTCGACATTTTCCTGGCAAGCTGCGACCTGCGGAAAGACACTAGCCAGCAGGTCATCCGCGCGCGTGCGTTGAATCTGCGGAGGAATGCGCTTGCCGTTCCTGAAACGCAGCAGTTGAAGACTGCGCCCCGCATCCCATTTCCAGCGCGCTTTGAAGATAGGCGACGCCAGCGAGGCCTGTTCCAGCAATTCCGTGACCGTGTGCTCCGTCAGAAACTGAAAAACATCGCTCAAGGGAAAGCTATGCTGCTCGGCCAGTGAAATATTCAGCCCGTTATCCGTGGCCGCCGCCTGCAACTCGAAATTGAAGCCGCGGCAGAAACGCTTGCGCAGCGCCAGGCCCCATGCTTTGTTGATTCGGCCACCGAATGGCGCATGCAGGACAAGCTGCATTCCGCCGCCTTCATCGAAAAAACGCTCCGCGACAATCGTCGTAAGCGTGGGAACAGTTCCCAGCACTGCGCGGCCGGCAGCGATGTAGCCAATTAACTGCTCCGCACCGGAATCACAGACACCGCACTCCTGCTTGAGCCACGAGACCGTCTCGGCAATCTCAGGATTCGACTGGCTGACATATCCGGGAAGAACATTCCTCGTGCGCAGGTCAATCTCGTCGCGCAGATCCGAGACAAACTGCGAAAGCTCAATCGTCCGCTGCGGCGCTTCTCCGCGCCAGAAGGGCACAGTAGGTGGCTGCCCATGTGCATCTTCCACCAGCACGCGCCCTGCGCTTTCGATTCGCTGTACGCGCCAGCTCGTATTGCCGAGCAGAATAATGTCACCTGCGGATGTCTCAACCGCGAAGTCCTCATCGAGCGTAGCAATCTGCACGCCTTCAGGCTCCGCGATGACTGCATACAACGCCGTATCCGGGATCGTGCCGCCATTGGATACAGCAGTTGTCCGCGCGCCGCGCCGCGCCTGGATTCGCCCGTGCACCCGATCGCGCAGCAGATACGATCCATAACGCCCGCGGCTGGCTTCAATGCCGTCGGTAAGGAGGCACAGTGCTTCTTCAAACTCATCCCGCGAAAGCGAATGATATGGCTGAGCCCGGCGCAGTGCTTCAAACAAAGCATCTTCTTCCCACGCTTCTGCAGCGCAGGATGCGACAATCTGCTGCATCAAAACATCGAGCGGCTTCGGCGGAATCTCCAGCTTGTCGAGCACGCCGGCGCGCATGGCCCGAATCGTCGCTGCCTGCTCAATCAGGTCATCGCGTGTCGTCGCAAAAAACCGCCCTTTCGGAATCGCCCCGCGCCAGTGTCCTGCGCGGCCCACGCGCTGCATGGCAACTGCAATCGCGCGCGGCGAGTTGATCTGGCACACAAGGTCAACATTGCCAATGTCGATTCCGAGTTCCAACGACGCTGTCGCCACCAGCAAACGAATCTCGCCCCGCTTCAGCTTACGTTCCGCTTCCAGGCGCAACTTGCGCGAGAGGCTCCCATGGTGCGCCGCAACATTTTCTTCTCCCAGCAGCTCGGCCATGCGGAAGGCAAGCCGCTCTGTCATCTTACGCGTGTTGACAAAGACCAGAGTTGACCGATGCTCCAGGGCAAGCTCAGCAAGCCGCTTGTAAATGCCATCCCAGATGCTATTGCTCGCGACCGCGCCTAACTCTTCATCCGGAACTTCAACCGCAAGATCAAATTCGCGACGCTGCCCTACCTGCACAATTTCGACCGGCTTCTGGCATCCGCCTCTCAGAAATTCCGCAACCAGCTCAATCGGATTCTGCGTAGCCGAAAGCCCGATACGCTGCGGCGCTTCGTCATGGCCAACCAGCCAATCTCCAATGGATAAGCGATTCTCGCCACGCACCAGCGCATCGAGCCGCTCCAATGTCAGAGCAAGATGCGCGCCGCGTTTGTCATCAGCCATTGCGTGGATTTCATCCACAATCACCGTGCGCACATGGCGCAGGTTGTTACGGCTCTTTTCCGCAGTCAGCAAAATGTAGAGCGATTCCGGCGTTGTGACGAGAATATGCGGCGGCTGCTTCAGCATCCTTCGCCGTTCGGCAGGCAACGTATCGCCTGTGCGCACTGCAGTACGAATCTGCGGAGAGAGATATCCGCGCTCCAAAGCAAGCTGCTGAATTTCCTTGAGGGGAGTCTCCAAATTCTTCTGGACATCATTCGACAGCGCCTTCAGTGGCGAAACATAAACAACTTCTGTCTCCGGACCGAGCCGCCCTTCAAGCGCCTTGCGAATCAATTGATCGATGCAGATGAGAAATGCCGCAAGCGTCTTGCCCGACCCCGTAGGCGCCGAAATCAGCGTTGGCTTGCCAGCTAAGATGTGCGGCCATCCCTGCTCCTGCGGCTCTGTAGGCGTGCCAAAGCGGCGCACAAACCACTCCTGCACCACCGGGTGCGCCCAGGCAAGGCTCTCAGAAACAGACAAGGACTGCATTGGCATATTCTACGACGTTTTCGTCTCTTCTTCGCCTTAAGAAGCTAGTACGAGAAAGACAGGTATTGCGCATTCTTGACAATCGAATTCGTGCATGTAAAAGTGATCCTTTTAGTGGAAACTGAATCGATTTAGTTGAGGGAATTAATTAGTCGTCCATCATGAAAATACGATCTGCAATCGCATTTGGCCTGCTCATCTCTGCATCTCTCGCGATATTTGGTCAAAAAACCTCCTACCCCTTCAACGACCCAACCCTCCCCATGGAGAAACGGATCGACAATCTTCTTTCATTAATGACCACCGACGAGAAGATTGATTGCCTCAGCACAAATACAGGTGTCCCTCGTCTTGGCGTCAAGAATTTCGGCAGTTCAGAAGGTATTCATGGGGTCGTCCAGCGCGGCGGAGGCCACCTGAACCGGACAGCCATCACGACAACGCAATTTCCTCAGCCTGTCGGCATGGGTGAATCATGGGACCCTGCATTGGTTCGTCAGGCGGGCGGCGTCGAAGGTTATGAAGCCCGCTTCATTACGCAGACCGAGAAATACGATCGCCAGATCCTGATGCTCTGGGGACCACAATCCGATCTGGCTCGCGATCCGCGTTGGGGCCGCAGCGAAGAGGTCTATGGCGAAGACCCATTCTTCAATGGAACAATGGCGACGGCCTTTATCAAGGGTTTGCAAGGCGATGACCCGAAGTACTGGCAGGCCGCAGCGCTGCTCAAGCATTTTCTTGCAAACAGCAATGAAAATTACCGGACAAGTTCGTCATCCAACTTCGATCAGCGGCTCTTCTGGGAATACTATTCTGTTCCATTCCGCATGGGCTTTCTCGACGGTGACGCAAAGGGCGTCATGGCCTCCTATAACGCTTGGAATGGAACTCCGATGGCCATCAACCCAATTCTGAAGAGCATCGTCCGCGACAAATGGGGAGTTGATGTCATTTCAAGCGATGGCGGAGCGGTCAAGCTCCTCGTCACCGGACACAAACGTTTCGCGAATCAAAAAGAAGCTGTCGTTGCCTGTCTCAAGTCGGGCATCAATCAGTTTCTCGACACCTACAAAGATGAAACGAAAGCAGCACTGAAAGACGGCTCGATCACCGAGGCCGAAATCGATGCGCTCCTTCGTCCCAAGTTCCGCGTCACTATCCGTCTCGGATTGCTCGATCCGTCGGAGATGGTTCCCTATTCGAAGATCAAAGACTCACCGGAGCCGTGGAACACAGACAAAGACCGGGCAGTATCCGAAAAGATGGCGCTCGAATCCGTTGTGCTGCTTAAGAATTCAGACTCACTTCTGCCACTCAAAAAAGATTCAATCAAATCGATCGCGGTGATCGGTCCACTTGCCGACTCGGTTCACTGGGACTGGTACGGAGGCACGCCGCCTTATGCCATTACACCGCTGCAGGGCATTAAGAAAGAAGTTGGCCCGAATGTTAAGGTCACCTATGCCGCGGATGAGATCGGAAATGCTGCATACAATGCAGCCAAATCTTCTGACGTAGCGATTGTAGTCGTGGGCAGCGATCCTACCTGCGGGCCGGACATGGCGCATGACTGGCACCACACTGACTATGACGGAGGCGACACACTTGCCTGCGCTGTGCCTAGCGATGGACGCGAGGGACGCGATCGCGAAAGCATCGATCTTGCGCAGGAGCAACTGATAAAGCAGGCCTATGCTGCGAACCCGAAGACCATCGTCATTCTCGTGTCCAGCTTTCCATTTGCGATTCATTGGTCACAGGCGCATGTTCCCGCAATCCTGCACATGGCCCACTCCTCGCAGGATGAAGGCACTGCTCTCGCAAAGGTCCTCTTTGGCGACTACAACCCCGCTGGCCGCTTAGTCACAACATGGCCGCGATCTCTCGATCAACTGCCGCCGATGATGGACTATGACATTCGTCACGGCCGCACATACATGTACTTCAAAGGAGATCCGCTGTATCCCTTTGGCTACGGATTAAGCTACACAACCTTCCGCTATTCCAACCTCAGGACCAGCTCTGCTCAAGTGGCAAAGGATGGAACCGTGACTGTCGGCGTCGATGTGACGAATACCGGCAGTCTTGCTGGAGATGAAGTGGTCCAGCTTTATGTGAAGCACCTGCAGTCAAAAGTTGAGAGACCACTTGAAGAGCTGAAAGGTTTCCAACGCGTGACAATCCAGCCAAATGAAACGAAGACTGTAAAGATCCCGCTCAAAGCTTCCCAGCTTGCTTACTGGGATGAGAAACTTCAGGGCTTCCGGGTTGAAACCGAGCCGGTTGATCTCATGGTCGGCAGCTCATCGGCTGATATCAAGTTGAGGACTACATTGCGCGTTCAGTAGTTGCAGATCGGCTTATAGACTCACAGCACCGGGAAGCTTAGCTGCCAGCTAAAACAGCTTCCCTGCGCTCTTTCTCGCGCTCGAAATACCGCTCCATGAATTTTGTGTCGAACTTGCCTGCGCGGAATTCTTCATCCTGGAAGATTCCGCGATGCAGCGGAATCGTTGTATGAATTCCTTCGACCACAAACATATCGAGAGCGCGCCGCATCCGCTCCATCGCCTCTTCGCGGTCTTTACCGTGGGCAATCAGCTTGGCAATCAGCGAATCGTAATACGGAGGCACAACACCCTCAGCATATTGCGCCGTGTCCACGCGAATGCCGTTGCCGCCGGGAATATTGAAGGCCGTAATCTTTCCTGCAGATGGCGTGAACTTCTCCGGATGCTCTGCGTTGATGCGGCACTCGATTGCGTGCCCGCGGATCGTCACTGGCTCCGTCACAATGCTCGATAGCTTCTCACCCGATGCAATGCGCAACTGCGCCTTCACCAGATCGAGGCCGGTCACGAACTCTGTCACCGTATGCTCGACCTGAATGCGCGTGTTCATCTCGATGAAATAGAGCTTGCCGTCCTCATCCATCAGAAACTCGACGGTTCCTGCATTCTGATAACCGACTGCTTCGAGCGATTTTTTCAGCGTCTTGCCAATCTCATCGCGCATCTTCTGGTTCACCTGCAGCGACGGCGCCTCCTCAATCAGCTTCTGATGCCGTCTTTGAATCGAGCATTCCCGCTCGCCCAACGACATTACGTTGCCATGC
>DATAQW010000381.1:0-11895 GCA_036264445.1 Pseudacidobacterium sp. | reverse complement strand
ATGCGACTTGAGCGATGCATACGCTGAATAAAGCAGTACTGCTCCGAAGATGATTCCGATGGCATGCGTGGAGACAATCGCCGTGAGATACGCGCCGAGCAAGGCTCCCAGCGTGGTGGCGATTTCAAGAAACATCCCGATGCGTACGTTGGAAAATCCTTCGCGCACATAGGCAGCTGCTGCTCCGGAAGAAGTGGCGATGACGGAAACCAACGATGCTCCGATGGCGTAGCGGATATCGACATGAAAAATCAGCGTGAGGACAGGCACGACGACCACACCGCCGCCAAGACCGGTCAACGCGCCAAGTAGCCCGGCCAGAACGGAGCTAAGAAAGATCCAGGATGAAAACTCGAGCGTGCTCATCGCGAAGAATAAGAATACCGTTTTCTACGGTTTCAGCTGTGCCGTAATAGTACAGAATGAGCGCGGCTTTAGCCGCCGAAGGGATGCCTTAAGTTTTCAGAATAGCTACGCAACCAGTACGTACTCTAACTGTTCGTTTTTCCGGCCTGGTGGGTACATCAGAAGACAAGAGAACCCGGGTAGTCTCGGGCATTTGCCGTGTAAGCAGATTTTTGCCAAGGTTCACAATGACTTCAATAGTCCCACGACGAATAACAATCCATTTTTCTTCTTCGCTGAACTCGATTTTTATATGTTCGAGCGATCCCTCGGTCAAATCAGGCTCTGATTTACGCAACGCGATGAGTTTTCTATACCAATCGAGCATTTCTGTGTGCGGTTGCTCTGCCTGCTCTTCCCAGTGAAGTTTGGAACGTAGGAATGTCTTCTCAGCCTGCGGATCGGGTACGTCTTCGGGCTTCCATCCAAAGGCAGCAAACTCATTCCTCCGGCCTTCAGAGACAAGACTGCCTAATTCTGCATCATGATCAGTGAAATATTGAAAAGGCGAAGATGCAGCCCATTCCTCGCCTTGAAAGAGCATGGGAACAAACGGCGCAGTGAGCACAAGCGCAGCAGCGATTTTAGCGTGGCCAGTATTGGTGATTTGGCAGAGACGGTCGCCCTTGGCGCGATTACCCACCTGGTCGTGGTTCTGCGCATAGCCGAGAAAGCGCCAGGCCGATAAGCCCTCAACAGAACGGCCATGTACGCGGTCGCGGTATGCGGAATAGATGCCGTCATAGACGAAGACAGATTTGAGCGCTTTGGCCAGATCTGCCATAGTGCCGAAGTCTGCATAATAACCGCTGCAATCTCCCGTAAGAAGCACAAACAGAGCGTGATGGAAGTCATCGCTCCACTGCGCGTCCATACCGTAGCCTTCGGCTTCATGCGCGCGCACAAGGCGGGGATCATTGAGATCGCTTTCGGCAATCACAACATAATATTTCCCTGTCTCCGCTTCGAGAGTGCGGACTTCACTTGAGAGCTGCTCCATGAAGTTGATGGCGGAACGATCGTTGTAGGCATGCACAGCGTCAAGGCGCAGGCCGTCGATGTGGTAGTTGCGCAGCCACATCAACGCGTTATCGCAAAAGAACCGGCGAACTTCATGACTTCCCGCATCTTCGAGATTCACCGCATCTCCCCAGGGAGTGTTGTGCAGATGCGTGAAGTACGGGCCGAATTTTGCTAAGTAATTTCCGGAGGGGCCGAGGTGGTTATAGACCACATCGAGCAGCACAGCAAGTCCATGCTCATGGCATGCGTCGACGAAGCGTTTGAGCGCATCCGGACCTCCATAGGCTTCCTGCGGAGCATACAGAGCAACACCATCGTAACCCCATCCGCGCTCGCCAGGGAAAGCAGCAACAGGCATTAACTCGACATGAGTGATTCCGAGGTCGCGCAAATAGGCCAGGCGAGACTGCGCCGCGTCGAATGTGCCTTCAGGAGTAAACGTGCCGATGTGCAGTTCATAGATGATGGCGCTCGAAAGCGGTTGCTGTTGCCAGTGCTCGTCGGTCCATAGAAATGCTGAATGGTCCACGACGCGCGATGGACCGCGCACTCCGTGTGGCTGCCATCCAGAGCGCGGATCGGGTAGATCGGGCGCTGCATCATCGATGACAAAAGCGTAGTCAGTCCCGGCGGAAGCGTTCGCAATTTCCGTTTGCCACCAGTTGCCATTGTCTTTTTGCAAAGGGTAGAGTTGCCCTTCGATCTTGACACTTATGTTTTTCGCTTTCGGTGCCCAGACCTTGAACTGATGCATTCTATATCTGATGCAGGATGCAAGCATCTGACTGTTTATGCATGGCAAAGTGCGAATCGGCATCTCGGGATGGACTTATGCGCCATGGCGAGGTGTGTTCTATCCCGAAAAACTGCCGCAGAAAAAAGAGCTGAATTTTGCAGCCTCAATTTTTCCAACAATCGAAATAAACGGGACGTTTTATTCTTTGCAGCGGCCTTCTTCCTATGAACACTGGGCTGCCGAGACTTCCGATGACTTTGTCTTTGCCGTTAAAGGAACGCAATTCATCACACATCAGCGCAGGCTGCGTGACATCGAAGCGCCATTGGCGAATTTCTTTGCTTCAGGGTTGTTGAAGCTAGGGAAAAAACTCGGCCCAATCCTGTGGCAATTTCCGCCATCCTTCAGATTTGATCCGGAAGCGATTGAGTCATTCTTTCGATTGCTGCCGCACGATACAGATGATGCCGCATCCATAGCGGCTGAGCACGAGCGATGGATGCATGGCCGCGTTTTTATCGAGTCCGAAAAAAAACTTCCTCTTAGACATGCAATAGAGATCCGGCACAAGAGCTTTGTCACGCCCGAGTTTGTGCAATTGCTGCGCAAATACAATGTGGCCTTGGTCTGCGCGGATGCAGTGAACTGGCCGCGGTTGATGGATGTGACTTCAGATTTTGTTTACTGCCGGTTGCATGGATCAGAAGTTTTATATTCAAGCGGCTACGATGACGCAATGCTAGACCAGTGGGCGGAGCGTGTAGTTGCCTGGGCGCGAGGCGAAGAGCCTAAAGATGCAGAGAAGGCTGATCCGGATTTCGTGCCTCAATGCATAAGGCGGGATATATACGTTTATTTCGATAACGACGCCAAGGTACGCGCACCCTTTGATGCCAAAAAGCTGATTGAGCACGCTGACAAACTGCTCTCCTAACCTCCAGTAATTCAGCTACTTCCGCTTAAGCGCGATTTTTCTTGCTTATTATTGCAAATAGCGATATAAATATTGCGATTTGCGATATGAAACTTGGCGAGAAAATCCGCTACCTGCGTGAAGTTGAAGGCAACCTGCGCGGGCTGAACCGGGCCATGACACAGCAGGAACTAATGCGGGCCATCCATTCGGAATTAAAAGCCACGATGAGTCAGTCATACCTCTCGCAGATAGAAAGCGGCGCGCGTCCTCACCTGACGAATACCACGCGGCAACTGCTGGCGAAGTTCTTCAAGATACATCCCGGCTATCTCGTAGATGATCCGGATGGCTACCACCCTGAGTTGTTGAGCGCCGCACGCACGCTCGAAGACAAGCTGGATTTGTGGCTTGTAAGCGGGGCCGAGCGTTTCAGGCGCGATCCCGCGCTGCGGCAGGCGTTGCTGACGTTGGCGCGGCATAAGGAGACTCGGCGGTGCCTGTTGCTGCTCGAAGAAATTATTGAGACTCCGGGGCTGGTCGAGCGCCTGCTGGAAGTGCTGCGGCCTGATCGAGGAAGTGAGCGGATGGCAAAGAGGCCGTCCGCAAAGGAGATTCAGAAATGACGTGGGAAGGCTTCTACCTGTTTTGCTTTGCCCTGGGATTGTGTCTCAGCGCTGTGGCATTCGTAGGCGGCTTCTCGCATTTTCACATTGGCCATTTGCATCTGCATCACGTTGGAAAAGTCGGGCATGTGCATGGACAAATTGCAAAAGGCGGCAGCGGCCAGTCGATCAGCCCGGTGAATGCGTTCACGCTGATGATCTTTCTGTGCTGGTTCGGTGGGGCTGGATATCTGCTGGAGCGGTACGGTGGGTTCGTTGTTCCAGTTGTATTGCTACTGTCGACAGTTGCCGGGATATCCGGCGCAGCTGCAATCTTCTGGTTCATGGCGCGTGTTCTGTTGCCGCATGAGCATGCTCTTAGTGCTGAGGATACTGCAACTACGGGCATGCTGGGACGCGTAAGCGCTGCGATTCGCGACCATGGCACAGGTGAAATCTTGTTCACGCAGAATGGCAGCCGTAAATTCGCTGCTGCGCGCAGCGAAAACGGATTGCCAATACCGCGAGACACGGAAGTTGTGGTGATGCGCTACGAGCAGGGCATCGCCTGGGTGCGCCGCTGGGACGAAGTTGCCGGTGATCTGAAGTAGGTCCGGGCGTAATGTATGAACGTTAACTCGACGGTCTTCCCGGTGAGAAAGGATCGGGATTGCTATGACTAGCACATTTATTGTCATCATCGGATTATGTTTGCTGTTACTTATCTTTTTGACGGGCCTGCTGGCCAAGATGTTCCGCAAGGCCGGTCCGAATGAAGCTCTGGTTGTCTATGGCTTTCGCGGACCGCGCGTGGTCAAAGGCCATGGCACGGTAATTTTTCCGATGGTGGAAAGCTGCCGCGAACTGTCTCTGGAACTGATGTCATTCGATGTGGCTCCGCAACAGGACCTATACACCAAACAAGGCGTTGCAGTGACAGTCGAAGCTGTGGCGCAGATCAAGGTGCGGTCTGATCAGGAATCCATCCTGACTGCAGCGGAGCAGTTTCTGACCAAGACACCTCCGCAGCGCGAAGGACTGATTCGCCTAGTGATGGAAGGCCATCTGCGCGGCATTATCGGCCAGCTTACGGTTGAGCAAATCGTGAAAGAGCCGGAGATGGTGTCCGATCGTATGCGCTCCACATGCGCCGATGACATGAGCAAGATGGGACTGGAAGTTGTCTCATTCACCATCAAAGAAGTGCGCGACAAGAATGAGTACATCACCAACATGGGCCGCCCAGACATCGTGCGCATCAAGCGCGATGCTGATGTGGCTACTGCAGAAGCCGAGCGCGACACCGCGATTCGCCGCGCTAATGCACAGCGCGAGGCTGCAGTTGCTAAAGCTGCTGCGGATCAGGAACGCGTGATTGCGGAGACCGCATCGCTCGCAAAACAAGCGGAAGCACAGCGCGACCTCGATATCCGCAAAGCGCAGTTCGCTGAGCAGAGCCGCAAACAACAGGCGCAGGCTGACAAAGCTTACGAGTTGCAGACGAATGTCATGCAGCAGCAGGTCATCGCCGAACAGGTGAAGGTCGAGCAGATAGAGAAAGAGCAGCAGATCAAGGTGCAGGAAGCAGAAATCCTGCGTCATGAGAAAGAACTGATTGCAACCGTGCTGAAGCAGGCAGAGGTAGAGCGTCAGCGGGTTGAAAATCTTGCGGCTGCGGAGAAGGCACGTTTGACAGTGGAAGCCGAGGGCCGTGCAGCTGCGATTCGCGCACAGGGTGAAGCTGAGGCTGCGGTGATCTTCCAGAAGGGTGAGGCTGAAGCGAAGGCGATGAACGTGAAGGCTGAGGCCTATCAGGACTGGAACCAGGCCGCAGTGGTTGACCGCCTTATTAGCAATATGGCTGATGTTGTGCGTGCCATGTCTGAGCCGCTGTCGAAGGTAGACAAGGTCACGATTGTTTCTACTGGAAATGATGGCGCAGCGGGAATCAACAAGCTCACAGGTGACATTACGAAGATCGCGGCGCAGGTTCCGGCGTTGTTCGAAGCGCTTTCCGGAATGGATATCCGTGAGTTGATGAACAACGTGAAGAGCATGCGGGCGCGTCCGAACGGTGCAACCACAGTCGACGGCAAGTAACTCAAACTCTGGGCGAGACCACTATAGTCTCGCCCACCGTATTTATATAAGGAGGGAGATATGGCACTCCTGGAACGCGTTGCAGCTCTGCTGCGCGCAAACGTCAACGACCTTATGGATAAAGCGGAAGATCCGGAAAAAATGCTGAAGCAGCTTGTGCTCGACATGGAGAACCAGCTTCTTCAGGTGAAGACGCAGGTAGCTATCGCTATTGCGGACGAGCATTTATTGGAGAAAAAGAAAAAAGAACATGATGAGTCCGCAACTGAATGGCACAAGAAAGCCGAGTTGGCCGTAAGTAAAAGCAAAGACGACCTTGCACGTGGAGCGCTTGAGCGCGCATTGAGTCACGAACAGATGGCGTCTGGGTTCGCGCAGCAGATTGAAGACCAGTCTGCAGAGGCCGAGTCTCTGCGGTCTGCGTTGCGCAAGCTTGAGCAGAAGCTTACGGAAACACGCAGCCGCTGCGAGATATTGATTGCGCAACACCGTCGCGCGCGCGTGGTAAGCAAAGCCAATCAGGCTCGGCAGAAAGTTGAGACGGCAAATCATGGAGCGAGCATCGACAAGATGCGGCTTCGTGTTGTGGGAGAAGAATCAGAAAATGAAGCGACGCGCGAGTTGATGGGGGGCGATTCGCTGGAAGACCGCTTTGCTGTTCTGGAACGTGAGGAACAGATTGAAGGACTATTGCGCGAACTGAAGGAGCGGCAGGGAAAGACTGCTTAAGTACAGAGTTGTTTCGATTTTGCGAAATGCGCTAAAGACCTGTACCTTTGACACGGGCCTATGAATCATTCTGATGGTTTTGATCTGCAAGCAGCTGCACGCCTTTCGATGACTGACCACGGCTTTGATGCCGGGTTTTCAAAGGCTGCAAAAGATGAAGTGGCGTCGATCCTAGAACATCCTCTTGCGGTAGATGGTTTTGATGGGGTGCGGGACATGCGCGACCTGCCGTGGTCGTCGATTGATAACGACACGTCGCGCGATCTCGACCAGATTGAAATGGTCGCGGAGATGACCGATGGCGCTGTCCGCGTGCGCATCGGAATTGCCGATGTGGACGCTTATGTGCCGAAAGGCTCCGCCATCGACAAGTTTGCAGGCAAACAAACAACCACGGTGAATACCGGGGTCCACAACTTCTCCATGCTGCCGGAAGAGCTGTCAACAGGCCTTACATCTCTGCTTGAGAATGAAGACCGGTTGAGTGTCGTCTACGAGTATGTTGTAGATGCGCAAGGCTGTGTCACCTCAAGCGCAATCTATCGCGCGACAGTTAGAAATAGGACACAGCTTGCATACCCATCTGTTGGCGCATGGTTGATGGGTGGAGCAAATCCGCCGGCGAAAGTTTTGGCATCGGAAGAAATAAAACAGCAATTGCAGATACAGAACCGCGTCGCTCAGCTTTTAAGAAAACAACGATACCGACGTGGCGCGTTGAACCTTGAGACCATCGAGACGCATCCTCTCATGCAAGATGGACAGCCGGTCGAAATTGAACAGCAGCAGAAAAACTTCGCCACGGATCTGATTGAGGATTTCATGATCGCTGCTAACGAGGTCGTCGCGAAGAGTCTTGAGGCGGCTCATTTTTCCTCTATCCGGCGCGTGGTGAAAACGCCGAAACGCTGGGACCGCATCGTGGAGCTGGCTGCGCAGTATGGCACGAAGCTCCCGGATACACCTGATCCAAAACCGTTACACGATTTTCTCTGCGAACGGCAGAAGGTTGATCCTGACCATTTCCCTGATCTTTCGTTGTCTGTAGTCAAGCTGCTTGGATCGGGCGAATATGTTTTGGAACGGCATGGAGAGACTGCTGAAGGGCATTTTGGCCTGGCGGTCCAGGATTACACCCATTCGACGGCACCGAACCGACGCTACGCTGACCTTGTAACGCAGCGGCTGCTTAAAGCAATGCTGGCGAAGCAGAAGTCGCCATATTCTGACGATGATCTGGCTGCGATTGCGCAGCAATGCACACGGCAAGAAGATGCAGCGCGGAAAGTTGAGCGCGAGATGCGGAAGCGCATTGCGGCAGTTGTAATGCGGAACCGCATTGGGCAGCAATTCGCCGCGATTGTTACTGGCGTAAATGAACATGGAACTTTTGTCAGAACTACAGCTCCGCACGTAGAAGGCATGCTCATCCGAGGAGCCAAGGGCGCGGATGTGGGTGACAAGATTCAAGTGACATTGGTCCATACGGATCCTGAGCGTGGCTATATTGACTTCGCGCGAAATTAATATACGGCCGCACCTTGCAACGCTGCTCGATGATTTTCAGCGACACGGAAATGAAATCGCCATCGTTACGTATCGCGGCAACCGGCGGATCGTTGCGACTTATGCCGAAGTGGCTTCGCTGGCACGCCGCTTTGCTCTTGAACTGAAGCAACGCGGGATTACTGCAGGGGACCGTGTTCTTATCTGGGGACAGAACAGCGCCGAATGGGTAGCAGCTTTCTTCGGCTGTGTATTGCGCGGAGTCATGGCTGTTCCGCTCGATGCGGCAGGAAACACTGAATTTGCGCGTCGCGTTATTGCCGATACGCAGCCGAAGTTGGTTATTGGCGATACTTCTTCCCTTTCTCAAATTCAGGAAGATACTTCGCGGCTTGTTCTCGATGACCTGAAGGACGTGCTGCCCCAAGAACCACGGGGCGACATCATAGAACCTGGGCTGAACCTCGATACACCAGTGCAGATTCTCTTTACCTCCGGTACTACGTTTGAGCCGAAGGGCGTGGTGCATACGCATCGCAATGTGCTGGCCAGTGTTGCGCCGATCGAACGTGAAATGCAGAAATATCTGCGCTATGAACACTTCTTTCATCCGCTGCGATTTCTGCATACGCTGCCTTTGAGCCATGTCTTCGGGCAGTTTATGGGATTGTGGCTACCGGTTCTGCTTGGCGCAGAGGTGCATTTTGAATCGCGCCTGCAAGCTCCGCGATTGATGGAGTTGATTCGTCGTGAACGCATCTCCGTGCTTGCCGCTGTGCCGCGCGTGCTTGATTTGCTGCAGTCGCACCTGTTGCTGCTTCATCCGGACCTGACGAAAGAAATTGCGAATGCACAGAGCGAATCTGTCTGGAAGCAGTGGTGGCGCTTTCGCAAAATTCACCGGCTTTTCGGATGGAAGTTCTGGGCTTTTGTCTGTGGAGGAGCATCACTGTCTTCCGAACTCGAGTCTTTCTGGAGCACGCTGGGCTTTGCGCTTATTCAAGGCTATGGCATGACAGAGACCACTGCCCTCATCACGCTGAATCATCCTTTCAAGATCGGCAAGGGCACAATTGGCAAACTACTCCCCGGCCGCGAAATTCGTATTTCTGACGAAGGCGAAATTTTTGTGCGCGGCGAGATGGTTTCGACGGCCACATGGAAGGATGGCAAGTTTACTCAGTCTCCTGATGAGTGGCTTGCTACTGGGGACCTTGCGCGCAGCGATGATGAAGGACGATTTCAGTTTCTTGGCAGAAAAAGCCAGACCATTGTTACGTCTTCCGGGTTGAATATTCATCCGGAAGATGTTGAGCCTTTGCTCGACAAACAGACTGGTGTACGCGCATCTGTCGTTGTTCCGGTCAATATGCCTGGTGGAACCGAGGCAATGGCTATATTGCTATTTCGAGGAACAGAACAGGATGCCGCCGAAGCTGTTCGCACGGCAAATACAAATCTTGCTGAGTATCAGCGTATCCGCTACTGGCGTTTGTGGCCGGGCCTGGATTTTCCACGAACATCGACGGGGAAAATTCAACGGGGGAAGATCGCGCAGTGGGTCAATACTTTTGGTACAGAAAAATCTCACGCACAGAATGGCGGCGATGCGCTTCTGGAGTTAATTGCGCATATCACACACAGTCCCGCAATAAACGTTACCGACACAGCGCGGCTTGATGAAGACCTGCATCTGGACAGCCTGGGACGCGTGCAATTGCAAAGTGAACTCGAGCAACGAATGGGGATCACTCTTGATGATGCGACGGTGATTGGTATCCGCACGCTGGGCGAACTGCGGCGTGAGTTGGGGCTCAATGATGGACAAACGGCGTCGTTGCCTCAGGCAAATCAGACAGTTTCCTACTCGCAGCCTCAAGTTACGAAGTATGCATATCCGCGTTGGCCCTGGTCATGGCCAGTGTACTTCTTGCGTGTAGTTTTTATTGAATGTGTCATGCGTCCGCTAGTGTGGCTGCTTGGAGCGCCGCGTGTTGTGCGTGATCCAGGATTTGCAACTCCCGATAAGCCGATACTGATAATCGCCAACCACATCACGGCTTATGATGCGGCATTGGCGATGTATGCGCTTCCTGGAAAGCTTCGCAGGCATGTTGCGATTGCCATGTCAGCCGACGTCCTCAACGACTTTCGCCACGCGCGCGGGCAGGATTCATGGTGGCAGAATATGCTCGCGCCTATGGCATATTGGCTTATTACTCCTCTGTTTAATGCCTTCCCACTTCCGCGAACAGCGGGCTTTCGCGACAGCTTTGCGCACACGGGACATGCGCTTGATCGTGGATACAGTATTCTCATTTTCCCTGAAGGAACGCGCACAGAAGGAACATTGCAGAAATTTCGCCCCGGGATAGGACTACTGGTGCAGGAATCAAATGTGCCTGTGTTGCCAGTTGCACTACGTGGTGTCGGCGAATTGAAGCGGGCAAGGCGCGGGTGGTTCCGTTCTGGCAAGCTTGAAATTCGAGTGGGACAGTTAATTCATTTTGATAGCGCCAGCGATGCTGATGCGATTACCGCAGAGCTAGAAAAAACACTCCGTTCCATGCTGGGTTAATACTTATTTCCCCAACTTACCCAGCCAGATATCCACTCCTCCGGTAAAGCTTCTTCCCGGCATACGAACACCCTCAATTTCTTCATAACCGGTATTACTCAGGTTTGACATCTGTATATATGGGTGAATGTGACCACGCTCACGGACGATAGCAACGTTCCATATCGGATAAGGATCGGACTGATAGCGTTGCGTGATGCCGACGCGATTATGAAGTATGTATCCACGGAGGAGCTCCGCAGTCCACTCAATAGAAGCATTGTTGACGGGATAGTTGAAGACATACTCCGATTCAAGACCATGCAGCGCCTGCTGCGCTCCTGATAGAAATGTCCATGCCAGCTTGATTTGTTGCCTGCGCGTGGGCTGCCAGGTCCATGCGCTTTCTATTCCAGCGAAGCGCAGGTTTGTGAGATTGCTGCCGTGCCATTTGTCTGCTTCATTTACACGTATGTAATCGATAGCATCGTGTTGGTGTGAATAGAACCCGGTAACGGAAAGATAGGATTGAGCGTTGATGAACCAGTCCATACCTGCTTCATAATTCCACGCTGATTCTGGTTTGAGATTTGGATTTCCAACCGTGGCGGGATCGCTGTAATAGAGATCGGTGTATGTTGGCAGACGGAAGCCATATCCCAACGCGGCACGTAGTTTTACATTTGTACCAAGCCAATAGCTGCCTGCGAGTGTCGGGCTGGTGATGTGATAACCACCACTGATAATCTCCTGCCGCAAGCCAGCCGTAATCGAAGCGCGCTGCCATTGAAGATCAGCGTCAAGATATCCTGCGCCCCAGTTGCGGGCATGGTTGCCGAGATTATTGCTGTGAATGGAATCGCCGTCGCCCTCAAGTCCGTAATAGAGTGAGCTTCGTGTTCCAAGGTGTTCGCTTCTACGCAATGCGCCCTGCCAGCTCTGATCAATATGCTGATTCTTATAGAACGCTGGATCGTTCCGCAGGAGAACAAAAATATCTGAATGTCTGCGATATCCAAATGCTGCTGAGGTTTTCGTGCCTACTTCCTGCCGCATCGAAGCGAACCACCCTTTGGTATGCTCCCATGAATTGAAGTTGCCATAGAATTGATCAGCGCCAAATGCGCGGTCGCTTCCCGCAAGCAGAATATCGCTCTCTCCTAACGGGGTTTTCCAACGGGTTTCAGAGACGGCATTTTCATTGCGGTAGTCGCGGTCAGGCATGAAGCCGGTGGAAAAGTTGCGTTCTCCCGCAGCCAGTTCTGACCATCGCTTGCCCGCTATTGATCCAGTGACTGCCTGATCATTCTCACCAAAGCTG
>DATAQW010000354.1:0-8488 GCA_036264445.1 Pseudacidobacterium sp. | reverse complement strand
ATGCAGCAGATACTTCGCCATAGTCGGCACAACGGTACGCGAGAGCAGGTACGAAGCAAGCATGGCAAAGACGACGGCTTCCGCCAAGGGAACAAAAAGGAACTTCGCTACGCCGGTGAGGAAGAACATCGGCACGAAGACGATGCAGATCGAGATGGTCGCAACAAAAGCCGGGACGGCAATCTGCGCGGCTCCATCGAGAATCGCCTGCTCGACCGCCTTGCCCTGTTCCAGATTGCGGTTAATGTTCTCGATCTCGACGGTAGCGTCATCTACCAGGATGCCGACGGCCAATGCCAGTCCGCCGAGCGTCATGATATTGATGGTTTCGCCGAGGGCGCTCAACACCAGCAGAGATGTAAGGATCGAAAGCGGAATCGACACAGCGATAATCAGGGTGCTGCGCCAGCTTCCGAGGAAGACCAGGATCATGATGGCCGTCAAACACGCGGCGATCAACGCCTCATGCACGACTCCGTTGATGGATGCGCGAACGAAGATCGACTGGTCGGCCAGCGGGGTGATTCTCAGCGCTGGAGTAAGCTGCGCTTTGATCCCCGGCAGCTTTGCGCGAATACCTTCTATGATGTCGAGCGTCGAAGCATCGCCAGTTTTAATGACGCTTAACAAAGAGGCGCGCTGTCCATTGACGCGCACGATGTTCGTTTGCGGAGGGAAGCCGTCGCGCACATGGGCCACATCGCGAATGTAGACAACGGAACCATTGACGGCACGGATTGGCAGGTTATTCAGTTCTTCGACGGAGTCAGGCGCGCTGTTTGTCTCTATCTGATATTCAAATTGGCCTATTTTTGCTGTCCCTGACGGCAGGATCAGATTCTGGGCCGCAACGGCGCTTGTGACGTCGGCCGGTGAAAGGCCTTTTGCCTGCAAAGCCTGCAGGTTGAGGTCAACCTGCACCTGACGCTGCTTTCCTCCATACGGATACGGGATGCCGGCTCCCTCAACTGTAACAAGCTGCGTGCGGATGAAGTTCAGCCCATAGTCATTGAGTTGCTGTTCTGACAGACCCTCGCCAGACAGTCCAAGCTGGATAATAGGTACACTCGATGCGCTGTATTGAAGGACGAGTGGTGGAGTTGTTCCAGGGGGCAACTGGCGTAACACTGTTTGTCCAACAGCGGTTACCTGAGCCACCGCCATTGCAATGTTGACTTTAGGCTGGAAGAAAATTTTGATGATCCCCATGCCATTCAGCGACTGCGATTCAATGTGCTCGATATTGTCGACGGTGGTCGTCAATACACGCTCACTTTGAAACACAATGCGCTCGCCCATCTGCTGAGGAGACAGCCCGGTGTAGTTCCAGTCCAGCGCAACGACTGGGATGTTGATGTTTGGGAAGATATCCGTAGGCGTGCGCAGGATCGATATCGGCCCAAGAATCAGCAAGAGCAGAGCAACAACAACAAACGTATACGGCCGTCGCAGCGCGAGGCGAACAATCCACATAGCTCGTCAATCTCTCCTGCGGCCCGCAGCTGTGCGTAGCCGGAAAGGATGGCCCCGCTGGTTTCCGATTCACCGGCCCCAAGATTTGAATCCACTACTTAAGGGCGGTTTGTCACGAAAAATCAGCTCACCATTGCCAGTAAACAACGCCGGTTTCCTGCGAGAATCCGCCAGGGAACACATCTTCTGCCGTCGGCGGATCTCTTCTCAGAGAATTGATCTTTAAGACCGAGCAGGCCGGGTCAGGTAAGCGAACTATCCCATTTTACGGTAGACGGTTTAATACCAAAAAAAGCCGAATTTCCAAACAATTCGAAATTACAAGAATGGATGCCTATAAGTCCTGGTCGATTCAGAAAATTCTCGATGGTCTGACCACGCTAGAGATTCAATCTTTTGAAGATGAAATTTGGGATAGAGCGGATGACGAGCATGATCACTCTCCATATAGGCGGCACGTAAACTGTGTCCCTGCGCAATTCGATTGCCTTCAATATCCCCTGTCCAACCACGGCTGGATCGGCGAAAAGACCTCCTTGCGGCAGATGTGCTGTCATCGGCGTCGCGACAAATCCCGGCTTGATGGTGAGCACCTGTACTCCGGTGCGGTCGACGCGGTTGCGCACTCCATCGAGAAAAATGTTCAGCGCGCCTTTCGAGGCTCCGTAAACATAATTACTCTTGCGGCCGCGATCTCCGGCGACAGAAGAGATGACAGCAAGTGTTCCCTGCTTCGTCGATTCGAAATAATTTGCCAGCCAGGTAATGAGCGAGACAGCGGAGAGAAAATTCGTCCGCAGAATGGTCTTGGCCGCTGCGTAGTCAACCTGCGCTTTTTCCTGGTCGCCGAGAACGCCGTGGGCAATCAGCGCCAGCTCGATGGTTTCGAGTTTCTGCTTGGCATCGTCCAGCATCTGCGGATGTAGGGAGGTGTCGTCGAGGTCCATGACACAGGTAAATACAGCCGACGCGCCGCGTGCTCTAAGGTCGTTGGCTACGGCAGTGAGTTTTTCTGCGTTTCGTGCTACGAGATAAAAGCTCGCTCCACGTTTGGCCAGAGGACGCATCACGCCATTGGCAATCGCCGATGTTGCGCCGAGCACGAGGATGCGGGATGGAAATCGTCTCTGCGGGCTAGCCACGTCCGGTTACCCTCTGCCAGAACGCTGAATCAAATGCAGGATCGATATAACGCGCGAAATGTTGCCACTGAGGATAAAAAGACTGGAATTGCTCTGCAGTCATACGCGCATCTTTTGCGGAGTACATGCGCCCGCCATGGTCTTGCGTGATGCGTCCAAGACGGTCCAGCAGATCGAAGCTGACTTCGGCGCGGATCGGGAAATCAAGCGCCAGCGTGATTCCCGGCTCGGGGAAAGACATCATTCCGGGTGAAGGAACATCTCCGAAAACCTTAATGACTGCAAGAAAAGACGCCAGGCCGGAGGCTGTGATCGCTTGCAAGATTTTCGTAATGCCTGTCTGCTGATCGGCTTCCCAAGGCAACACGCATTGAAATTGCAGAAGGCCGCTTTTGCCGTACATGCGGTTCCAATGCAGCACGCTGTCAAGTGGATAGAAAAATGGCTCGTAATCCACAAGCCCGGCTTTTTCTTTGCTGCGCTGCTTGTTGTAGTAGAGCGTATTGAAGAGACCGATGGAGTACCGGTTCAGCATGAATTCCGGCAAGTCAACCGGCAATCCGAGTCGCGGCTCTTTGCTGGGACGCGACAACTCCGGATACTTCGAATGATCACCCTGCATAAAGATCCCGCGCGCAAAATTCTTGCCAGTAGCTACGCAGTCGATCCACGCTACGGTGTATTCGACATGCGTGTTGGCTTTTGAGAGCGCGACAAACTCGTCGATGCCGTTGAACTTGGTTCCTTTGTATTGAATTTTGCGCGAGACGATGGGGCGCAGCCGTATCTCTGCCCACGCAATCAGGCCGGTGAGTCCCATTCCGCCTACAGTAGCCGAAAACCAGTCAGGATTTTCACTCGGGCTGCAAATGAAGCGTGCTCCATCAGAACGCACCAGCTCAAAGCGCAATACATGACGCCCAAAGGTCCCGGCAATGTGGTGATTTTTGCCGTGAATGTCGTTGGCAATGGCGCCGCCGACGGTTACATATTTCGTCCCTGGCGTAACTGGCAGAAAAAAACCCCGTGGCACGGCGAAATCAAGAATTTCAGCGAGTGTTACGCCTGCTTCGCAGCACAGAATGCCTGTCTGCGGATCGAAATTCTGGAGGCGGTCCATGCCGCGCGTCTTGAGTAGAGTTCCGTTTTCGAGCAGACAGACATCGCCATAGCTGCGGCCAGCGCCTACGGGCAGCATCCTTCCGGCCGGGGAATGCGCGAGCGGAAAATCCGTCGTCCAGCTCAGTGGGACAAGATTTGCGTGCAACTTGGGATAGCGGCCCCATGATTCAAATTTTGCTTTGAATCTGGGGCCAGAATTCTTAGCCATTCTCTTTCATCCTAACGGATGGGGTTGTAGGAGCATTTGCCCTGTCGATCAGTCACCCCTGCCTTCTGCTTGCTGGAATCGGCTGAACATTCGTCATGGGCTTGATGATGTCGTCCAGCAGGGCTGGAGTGCCCCCGATGCGCTGGAAGGCCGGATATTTCTCGCCATCGTGATAATTCAGGTCGATGGAGTAAATGTATGTGTCTGACTGTACGATCAAGTGAATCTGTTCAGAGCTGCCCTTCGCCTGTCTGATTGCATTGCCCAGGGTATCGGTAGAAAATATGCGCCCGTTCACGGCGACCAATCTTTGGCCCGGAGCGAGTTTCGCGTTATCTGCTGCCGAGAAGACGCGGACATCGGTAATCGTGCCATCGCGACGAACGCGTATTCCGGCAGAAAACCATGCATTGTAGTTTCCAGTGCGTGCAGTGAGAGCGCGCTCATAGCTGCTGGGTGTGTCTGTATAAACAAGCTTGTAGCCACCATGCTCTATTCCGGCAAGGTTAGCGTGGGGGTTAAGCGTGGTAACACGTTCGCGCAGGAAGCCAGCCCAGTCATACGCGACTACCTGATTGAGCGTGCTGACAATCTCGTCGAAGGTGTATGGCAAAACCATGGGACCTGAATTACCGCCTTTGCCAACAAACAACACAAGAAAATCATGCAGCGATTTTTGGTCGTGTGTGAGCTGACGAATCGTCGTGTCTGCATCGAGCCAGAGCAATTCGCCTTCCTGGTAGTAGTCTTGCCCACGGCGCCAGTTTGACCATGCGGGATTGCCTCCACGCAGAATGGAGGCGGCAACTGCAGTGTCCTCAGTATTTCTCCAGGTGCGGCCTGGGCGATTATCGAGCTGCGCTGCAGAGTACGCCAGCGCCTCGCGATATTGCTCCGGTGTGCGGAAGCCGGAACGCGCCGCCAGCACATTGCCCAGATACTGCGTCAAGCCCTCATAAACCCAGAGCAGTTCGCCCTTCATTGGAGTGCTGAAGTCAGGCGTTGCCAGCCCCGCTGGACGGCGGAATTTTCCATTCCACGAGTGCGTAAATTCATGTGGCAGCAGATCGGCTTCGAGCAGCGCCATTTGGTCGTCAGCAAATCCTTTTTCATCAACCCCATTGTCAGAGGATTGATGATGCTCCAGTCCCTCGCCGCCTGCGAAATCAGAAAGCGTGAGCAGGAAATGATAGCTGTTGTAGTGATGCGAGCTATACATTGCGCTGGCCTCATGCACCAGATTATTCACTGCGGTAAGGAACTGAGGACGCAGATCGATGTCGTCCGGCGCGTCGCCGGCTACATCGAGGAAGTGCTTCGGCGTGACATCGGGGGCCAGCGGAATTTCCTTGAAATACTTACCGGTGAGGATAGGCGAATCCTCCAGCATCTCGAGGCTTACAGGCGCGAAGTGTGTCGTACTGCCTTCAGTTCCGGTGGGCGTCAGCGCGGTACCAACACCCCATCCTGCCGGCACGGTGATGGATGGCTGCATTTGGATATCGGCGACAGGGGTTCCCGCCGGGTAAAGCAACAGCTTCTCCCACTCCAGCACTGCCAGCTTATCTGTAACGCGCGAGGTCACGATGGCGTCAACATGCACATCGATGGTAGAAACGCCTGCTGGCACAGTTACATGGAAGGCGTAAAGGTCCACATCGTCGCGCCTCCACGGTAGGGCCTGCCCATTTGCCTTTATGACAACGCCGGTAATGTCCTCGATTGGCCCGGCAGGCATGTGAGTACCCGGAATCCACTTGGCGGCTGTCAGCGTAAGCGGGCCTGGCTGTACGGGAATCGTTATATCGGCATGCCAGAGCTTTCGCGACGCTTCTGAGAGGTCCGCAGCGATCTTAATGGGAGCGGCGATGGCAGGAATTGCGGCGAGAACAAAGGCAGCCAGCAAAAACACAGAAAGCCGGGGCAAAACGAAGCGTCTTTTCATAGCGCTAATAATACGAGCGCAGAACGAAAGTTATACTGGAAATATTCCAAGCGATGGGGTTTTTCTGTGCATTTGGAACGCATTCTGGCCAAAACCCGCGAAACTGTCACCGAACGCAGGCAGCGCATTCCCTTTGCAGAGCTTGAAAAACGCGCTGCACAGCACATTCCAAGAGGCTTTGCGAGAGCCCTACGGAATCGCTCGCAGGAAACACCGGCCATTATTGCAGAACTGAAAAAGGCTTCGCCCTCAAAGGGCCTGATCCGTCCAGAATTTGATGTGCGCAATCTAGCTTCAGGATTGGCGCAAGCGGGCGCTGCTGCGCTGTCCGTGCTGACAGACGAGCCCTTTTTTCAAGGCAGCCTCGAAAATCTTGAGATCGCATCGGCTGTTGTAACGGTTCCCTGCCTGCGCAAGGACTTTATGATCGATGAGTACCAGGTCGTCGAAGCGCGCGCGCATAAAGCAGATGCAATTCTGCTGATCGCAGCCGCGCTGACTGACTCCGAACTGCGCGCGTTGAACGAAGCTGCGCATCGTTATGAACTCGATGTGCTTTGCGAGGTGCATACAGCGGAAGAACTTGCGCGTGTGCGTGATCTTGGCTGTGATGCGTATGGCGTGAACAACCGCGACCTTAAGACATTCGAAGTCAGGCTGGAAACTTCGCTGGAATTAGCGGTGCAGCTGCCTTCCGGAGCAGTTCATGTTGCCGAGAGCGGCATTCATACACCCGACGACATCCAGCGGCTGCGCGCGGCTGGATATCATGCGTTCCTTGTGGGTGAATCGCTGATGCGGCAGCCCTCGCCCGGCGCCGCACTGACGCAATTGCTGCAACCCATCGCTGCGCGAGTGTAATTCTATGTGGATCAAGATCTGCGGAAATACGAATCTCGATGATGCGCTGCTCGCTGCCGATGCAGGAGCAGATGCAGTGGGCTTCGTCTTTGCCGAAAGCCCCAGGCGCGTAACTATTGAACAGGTGGACGCGATTACGCAGCACCTGCCAGAGTCACTCGAAAAATATGGCGTCTTTGTTGATTGGGACTTCGAGCAAATTGCGCGCACAGTAACAGAAAGCGGACTGACCGGTGTGCAGTTGCATGCGACGAACGATCCTTTGCTGTCAACGAAGCTACGAGAGCACTTCGGGCCTGAGCTTGGCGTTTTACGAGTGATTCATTACACGCAAAGTTTAGAAGCACAATTGAAAGCCGCGCAGGAAGACATCAGCATGAACGGCGTGCTGGTCGATTCGCGCACTGCCACAGCAGTCGGCGGGACTGGAGTTCGTTTTGACTGGCAGACAGCACGGCGCAGTTTTCTCGAATCTTCACCGCATCTGCGATTGATTGCTGCAGGTGGACTGAATCCTGCGAATGTTACCGAAGCAATTCAGACACTTGAACCCTGGGGCGTGGACGTTTCCAGCGGCGTGGAAGCCATACCCGGCAAAAAAGATCCTGTAAAGGTACGGGCCTTCATCATTGCTGCCAAAGCGGCAGCCGCACAGATGATGGCGTAAGCTGAAAATAGAGGAGTCACCGTGAGCACAGCGACGTATCCAGCAGACACCAAGACGACAGGCCGCTTCGGCGCTTATGGCGGACGCTACGTTCCTGAGACGCTGATGGCAGCGCTCGAAGAACTGGAACATGCCTATGCCGACGCGCAGGCTGATCCCGGTTTCCATGCCGAATTGGACTCCCTGCTGCGCGACTACGTTGGGCGTCCAACACCGCTTTACTTCGCATCGCGACTGACGGAGCAGCTCGGCGGCGCAAGGATTTATCTCAAGCGCGAAGACTTGCTGCATACAGGCGCGCACAAAATCAACAACTGCATCGGCCAGGGACTGCTCGCGCAGCGCATGGGCAAGAAGCGCATCATTGCCGAGACCGGTGCTGGCCAGCATGGTGTTGCCACTGCGACTGTCTGCGCGTTGTTGGGCTTCGAATGCGTTGTCTACATGGGCGAAGAGGACATGCGCCGGCAGGAGCTGAATGTCTATCGCATGCGCCTGCTTGGCGCCGAGGTGCGCGGCGTGAGCTCCGGTTCGCGCACGTTGAAAGACGCCATCAATGAAGCAATGCGCGACTGGGTTACGAATGTCCGGACTACACACTATTTATTAGGCAGCGTGCTCGGCGCGCATCCATATCCAGCGATGGTGCGTGATTTTCATCGTGTCATCGGCAGAGAAGCGCGGCAGCAGATTCTGGAAAAAGAAGACCGTCTGCCTAGCGCGATCATTGCATGTGTAGGTGGCGGGTCCAATGCCATCGGCGCGTTCTACGAATTTATTCCTGATAAGGAAGTCCGTCTGATTGGCGTGGAAGCAGGCGGTCGCGGCTCAAAGCTAGGCGACCACGCCGCACGCTTCCAGGGCGGATCGCCAGGCGTGTTGCAGGGCACATATTCCTATGTACTGCAGGACGATGCTGGGCAGATTGCGTTGACCCATTCCGTTTCCGCAGGACTTGACTACGCGTCGATTGGTCCTGAGCATGCGATGCTTCATGATTCCGGGCGCGCGGAGTATACCTCGGCCACCGATGAAGAAGCGCTCAAAGCAACTGTAACTCTGGCTCGCAC
>DATAQW010000334.1:0-10338 GCA_036264445.1 Pseudacidobacterium sp. | reverse complement strand
CGATGCGCTAATGCAGCAGTTATTCAATCGGCTCTATGACCGTGACGGTAAAATTGCAGCGCGCGGCCGCATTCTGGAAGATGTAGTCGCGGCGTTTTTGAAAATGCCATATTTCAAAACCAGGCCCCCGAAATCTGCGGGACGCGAAGAATATGGTTCGATGTTAGCAAATGAATTTTTGAAGTCATGTAGAAAAGCTGGCGGGTCAGATATGGATGCCATCAGCACTGCCACAGCTTTCACAGCGCAGAGCATTGCTCTGGCTTTTACACGATTTGTACAGCCACGACTTAAACCCAATACTCAGGTTGATTACATCCTCTCTGGAGGAGGCGCGAAAAATCACACCCTGATGAAGATGCTACGTGAAAAACTTGAACCTTTGGGCTGCACACTGCTCGATACCAGCACAATCGGAATTCCGGTCGACGCGAAGGAGGCCGTAGCATTTGCACTGCTGGCTTATTACACCTGGCATAAACATCCCGCAAATGTACCGTCAGCAACTGGGGCAAAACATCCGGTTATTCTAGGACAAGTCACCTATGTTTAGAACCCCGCTGTTTGCATCGACGATTGTGCTGCTTGGTTTAACTGTTGGCTGCAATCATCAGCAAGCCACAGGCAACACAGTGACGGTGCTGATAGAAAACAGCCCAACAAATCTTGATCCGCGGATTGGAGTGGACGCGCAGTCAGAGCGCATTGATTCGCTGATCTTCGATTCATTGGTTCGCAAGGATGATCATTTTAACCTCCAGCCCTCGCTAGCCGAGCGATGGGACACGCCAGATCCGCTAACGTATATCTTTCATCTGCGCGATGGCGTGCATTTTCAAGATGGTCGCGCGCTTACGTCCGCCGATGTAAAGTACACGCTAGACACCATTCTTCAGGGCAAAGTCATCAGCGTAAAGGCAAATGCTTATCAGACGATCGATCACATCGAGGCGCCTGATCATCTAACAGTCATTATTCATCTGAAAAAGCCTGATCCTGCTCTGCTGTGGAACCTGAGTGACGGCGGATTCGGTGTTGTGCCCGCGGGGAGTGGTCGTGACTTCTGGAAGCATCCCATCGGCAGTGGGCCGTTCCAGTTCGTAAGTCAGGAGCAGGATAAAGACGTCATCATTGAGCGCGCACCGCATTCTTGGCAGACTCAGCCTGCAATCGAACGAGTGCGCTTTGCCGTTGTTCCTGACGCCACAACACGCGCACTGGAGTTGCAGAAAGGTTCCGCTGACGCAGCCATCAATGCGCTGCCTTCCGACACAGTCTACGCACTTCGCGGCGCCCGCAATCTGCAAGTTGATTCCAGTCCAGGTACAACGCTCGTTTATCTCGTCTTCAACACACGCGACTCTGCGCTGCGTGATGCGCACGTGCGTAAAGCAATTGCGCTGGCAATCAATCGCCCGCTGATTATTCACTCGCTTTATCGCGATCAAGCGCGTCTTGCCGAAAGCGTTTTGCCGCCCGAGCACTGGGCATGGAACGGCAACGTCGATTCTCATGCGTTCGATCTCGCTGCTGCCAACGCCTTGCTTGATGGAGCCGGATACACGCGCAAAGCCGACGGTTTCCGCTTCCACATTGGAATGAAAACCTCAACCGACGAGACCAGCCGCCTACTGGCCATGGTGGTGCAACAGCAGCTTTCGCAAGCAGGCATTGCAGTCGATCTGCGCAGTTACGAATTCGCAACTTTTTACGCTGACATCAGTCGTGGCATCTTTCAACTCGCTCCTTCACGCTGGATCGGTGGCAACGAAGCTCCGGATATTTTCCGTTACTCATTTGCGACCTCAAGCTTCCCGCCGCATGGTGCGAATCGCGGATTCTACGCCAACCCTGAAGTAGATCACCTGTTAGACGACGCGGCTTCAGGAGTAGATCAACAGCACCAGCAGGCAGACTACGCCCGTGTACAGCAAATCCTGGCAAAGGAAATGCCAACCATCAACCTCTGGTATTTGGATACAGTGTTAGTGCATAACCGCAGGCTTCAGAACCTGCAGTTGTCGCCATCCGGCAACTATGACTTTTTGCGTGATGCAACCGTAAAGGAATAAAACGGAATCATGAAGGCGCTTTTACTTTCTGAATACACGAAGCTGGAAGTTGCGGATCTTCCGCGCCCCGCCCCTGGCCACGAAGAAGTGCTGGTGAAGGTAGCCGCCTGCGGTATCTGTGGTAGTGATGTACACGGCTACGATGGCTCTTCTGGACGGCGCATTCCTCCTATCGTGATGGGCCACGAAGCTGCGGGTACTGTCGTTGAAGTGGGAACAGGGGTGACCGGTTTCAGGCAGGATGACCGCGTCACCTTCGATTCAACCGTCTATTGCGGAGAGTGCGAATATTGCCGCCGTGGCGAAGTGAATTTATGCGACTATCGACAGGTTGTAGGCGTTTCGTGCGGCGACTACCGTCGTGCCGGCGCGTTCGCTGAATACATTTCGGTTCCGCAGCGCATCCTCTATCATCTGCCCGCATCGCTTTCATTCCCCGAAGCAGCGATGCTCGAAGCCGTTTCCGTGGCCCTGCACGCTGTGCGTCTTGCCGAATTCAAAGGCGGCGAAACCGCGCTCGTTATCGGGGCAGGCATGATCGGCCTGCTTACCTTGCAAGCGGCGCGCGCAGCCGGAGCATCACGAATCATTGTGACCGACGTGGACACAACGCGGCTGCAACTCGCAAAAGAAATGGGCGCCGATGAAGTGCTTGTCTCCGGCCCGGATATTGCCAGTCAAATCCAAAAATTGACCGCAAATAAAGGCGCAGATGTCGCCCTGGAAGCTGTGGGAAGAAATGAAACTGTAGCGATTGCAATTGACAGCGTGCGCAAAGGCGGAACTGTGACGCTGATTGGCAACATTTCCCCCGAAGTGACCTTGCCTTTACAGAAAGTAGTAACACGGCAGATTCGTTTGCAGGGCACAGCTGCATCAGCGGGGGAATATCTGCAGTCCATCGAGCTTATGACCAGTGGAAAGATTCGTGTGAAATCGTTGATCAGCGCTGTTGTGCCGCTGGAAGAAGGCCCACAATGGTTTGCGCGCCTCTATGCGCACGAGCCAAACCTGATGAAGGTCGTGTTGACGCCATCTCTGTCTACCGAGGCCGCTCAATGAGCGAATTGTTTGACCTCTCAGGTCAGGTTGCACTTGTTACAGGTACAAGCCGCGGCCTCGGGCAGTATTTTGCACGCGCGCTGGCAAAAGCCGGAGCCGACCTTATCCTGACCAGCCGCAAGCGCGAGACGCTGGCTGAATTTGAAGCTGAGATCAAGAATCTGGGCCGTCTCGTTGTTGCTCTTGAATTGGATGTGCGCGATCAGGCAAGCATCGAGCGCATGGCGAAAGATGCGGAAGCAGCTTTGGGCCGGATACATATCCTCGTCAATAATGCGGGGTGCAATGTGCGCAAGCCCGCACTCGACGTAACATGGGATGACTGGAATCTTGTCCTCGATACAAACCTGCGCGGCAGCTTCTTTGTCGCCCAAGCCATCGCGAGCGGAATGGTTCGTCACAACTACGGACGTATCGTTAATATCGGTTCAGTGACTAGCGTCTTCGGCTACGGGGGTCTTGCGCCTTATACCGCAAGCCGCGGAGGCATACGTCAGCTCACGATGAGCCTTGCCGATGACTGGGGCAAATACGGAATTACTGTGAACTGCCTTGCGCCTGGATGGTTCAAGACCGAACAGAACAAAGTGCTCTACGAAAATCAGGAATGGGTGGACTATCTCATCGACCGCATTCCTCTCAAACGCCCCGGCGCATCGAACGATCTTGATGGCGCTATCGTCTTTCTCGCATCAGAAGCGAGCCGCTACATCACGGGGCAAACGCTGTTGGTCGATGGCGGTATCTCGACCGGGGCAATGCGTGCCACCGTCAATCCAAAGGAAAAGCAATGAACAAAGCGCACAAGTGGATCATGTTGTTCCTTTTTCTCACCGCCAGCTTCACAGCCGCATTTGCGCGAAGCAATGGAGAGCTGCAGGTTTACTTCATAGATGTTGAAGGCGGTCAGGCGACGCTTTTTGTTGCTCCGGCAGGCCAATCTCTGCTCATCGATACGGGCTGGCCCGATCACGACAGCCGCGACGCAGATCGCATTGCCGCTGCCGCCAAAAAAGCAGGCATCAGCAAAATCGATTACGTCCTTCTAACCCATTACCACGACGACCATGTCGGCGGAGTGCCGCAGCTTGTCGCACGCATTCCCGTAGGGACGTTCATTGATCACGGCCCAAATCGCGAAACATCCGACGCAGTCACAGAGCATGGTTACGAAGCATATCAGCGGGTGCTCGCGACTGGAAAATACCAGCACATTGTCGCAAAACCAGGAGACCAGCTCCTAATTAAAGGAATAAAAGCATTGGTCATCAGCGCAGATGGAAATCTAATCGATCATCCGCTTCCTGGCGCTGGAGAAGAGAACACATACTGCAAAGCTTCAGAAACACGGCCTGCCGATCAAACTGAGAATGCGCGATCACTCGGCGTGCTCCTCAGCTTTGGTAAAGTCCGCATTCTTGATCTCGGAGACCTTACCTGGGATAAAGAGATGCAGCTCATGTGTCCGGTAAACAAGCTCGGAGGGGTCAATATTCTTGTCGTCTCGCACCACGGGTGGTATCAAAGTTCAAGCCCCGCGCTGGTTGATGCGATCCATCCGCAGGTGGCCATCATGGACAACGGAGCAACCAAAGGCGGATCAAAGGCTACGCTTGAAACGTTTAAGAGTGATCCCGGGTTGGAAGCTCTCTGGCAATTGCATCATTCCGGTGAAGGCGGACCGGACAATACCGCGGATGCTTTCATTGCCAACACACAAGGGCCAGATGCAGGCAACGATATTGAGCTGACGGTAGCTCAGGACGGCACATTCTCGGTCCTTAATTCGCGCACAGGCGTGAAGCAAGCCTATACGGCAAGATGATTTTCGCCGGGAATCGGCTCAATCTTCCCGAGCAGGAAAATGTAGCCTGCGATTCCGACAACAAGGTAAGCCGCTGCAACGCCAAATGCCAATGCAAAAGACTGCCGCGCCGATACAAGATATCCAGTAACAATCGGCGCGGCAATGCCTGAAATCTGATTCGCGAAATTAAGGATGCCGCCCAGTGTTCCTACGCGTCCGCGTGGCGCAATCAACGATGGTATCGACCATCCTACAGGTGCTGCAGCAGACAGTCCGCCGATCGACACGCTGATCCAAAAGAGCGCCTGTGCAGGCGTGTGTGCTTGTGCTGCTCCAAGAATGCCGAGGCCAAGCGCAGTGCCGCCGATCAGCACAAACCGGCGCACTCGATTTGCGTTCCATCCGCGCTGGATGAGGGTATCGACAAGCCACCCCCCCACAAGAAGATCAGTGATAGTTGCAAATAGCCAGGGTACTCCCGTGTAAAGAAAGGAGTGGAGTAAATCGATGTGCAGAGATCGTGAAAGAATGCTGGGCAGCCACGTCAGCAGAAGATAGAAGACATAGTTATACGAGCCGAATCCCAGCGACAGGCCGATGACTTTTTTCCGCCGCAACAGATATCCAAGCGATGCGCGCTCTGCTGGAAGCGCGGAAGCATTTGGCGCAGCGCTACTGCTCGCAATGTAGTCTCGTTCCACATCGGTAAGTTCGGGGTCATCCTTGGGGTCGCGATAAATGCAGTAAAAGAGCAAAAAATAAAGAAAGCTGATCAGTCCGGTGACAGCGAAGCTCAGACGCCAGCCGATGTGCAGCAGCAGAATGCCAATCAACGGAACGCCTGTGGCCGGTGCGAATTTCGCAGCTGCGTCAAAAATACTGGTCGCAAAGCTGCGCTCTTCCTGGGGGAACCAGTATCCAACAGCCTTTGCATTTCCTGGAAAGGTCGGCGCTTCACCAATCCCGAGAAGAAAGCGCGCGGCAAAAAAGCCCCCGATGTTCGGCGTCAGTCCTGCAGCAAATGACGCCACGCTCCAGAGAAACGTGCTGATACGGCCAACACGGCGCACGCCGAATCTATCGAGCACAACACCAATAGGCAACTGGCAAAGCGCGTAGGTCCAGTTGTATGCACCGAGCAAATAGCCGAATGTAATGTCGGAGATGCCGAACGTCATGTACAGCGCTGTGTGTGAAACTGAAAGATTCACACGGTCGAAGTAGTTCACCAGCACGCCAATGCCCAGCAGGAATGCAATCCTCCAGCGGCGGCGCGGTACAGTTGCTGTAGTCACAGTCATCTTCTACTCAACTAACATAAGACAAGAGCATCCCAATGCGGCATTATTTACAGGAACTCGTCGCGGAGCAAGCTGCGAAAGCAGGCTTCTCTGCTGCCGGCATTGCTGCTGTACCCGAGCCTGGCTCTCTGGAAGACCTGCATGATCGTGAAAGTTTCGCTACATGGGTCGAACTGGGTAATGCAGGCGAGATGGAATATCTGAAGCGCCGCAATGATGAAGGTGAGCTGGTGAGATCATCGCTGCGTGTGGCCACGCCCTGGGTTAAATCTGTTATTGTTTGTGTTACAAATTACAACTCCTCACAACCGCTTTCAATAGCGCCCGCGCCTGAAGACTCCGGATGGATTGCGCGCTATGCCTGGACAGGGCAGTCAACCGCCGATGGCAGCCTTGTACCGAGCGACTATCACAAAGTCATCCTGAAGCGTCTGGAGAAACTCGAAGCAATTCTCAAGGAATCGCTCGGGCCATTCGAATCAAAGTGCTATGTCGATACTGGACCGCTAGTGGAGCGTGTCTACGCTCGTTATGCGGGGGTTGGCTGGATTGGAAAGAACACCTGCATCCTTAATCAAAGGCTGGGCTCCTGGCTCTTTCTTGGCGTAATTCTCACTTCTCTTGAAGTCCCAGATGACCAGCCCGCCGAACTTGCAGCAGACCGCTGTGGAAGCTGCACGCGTTGCATCGACGCATGTCCAACAGGTGCCCTCACAGGCTCGCGTCAGATGGATGCGAGCCTATGTATTTCCTATTTAACTATTGAAAAGCGCGGAACAATTCCTGAAGAATTGCGCCAGGACATTGGCCGTCAAGTCTTCGGCTGTGATATCTGCCAGGATGTCTGTCCATGGAACCGTAAAGCTCCCATTGGGTCGGATTCTGAATTGCAGGCTCGTCCCGAGCTGGTGAATCCTGCTCTCGGCTGGCTTGCTGAATTAAATCAGGAAAGCTTCGGACGGCTCTTCTTCGGCTCACCTGTCAAGCGCGCGAAATTCGAAGGGATGCGCCGGAACATCGCCATCGCGATGGGAAACAGCAGACTCAAGCAGTTTCTACCAAAGCTGCAGGAATGGTCGCAAAGCGACGATACCGCACTTGCCGAAACTGCTGTGTGGGCGATTCAACGCATTGAGAACCGCCCGTAAGGGGAATTAAGCGACTCTGTCCCAGGCATTCGCGTGCTCGATCGATGCACCTGCAGGCAGGATCTTCCTGTAGATATTTTCAATCGCGCGTCCAGCATCATTAGGATTGAATTTGCTTTTCAATGTTTGGATTGCTCCATAGCTCAATTTCTCCAATAAATCAGGATGATCGAGCAGATTCACGACAGATTCGAGCGCCTGGTTCGTCATGGATTCATATGCCTCATTCAAAACAGCCCAGTAGTCGTTGGAATGGGCTGCGCTCACGCCGCTCCAGCCATTGCGATTATTTTTCGGAAGCTGTAAAAAATATCCGCTCTCGCCTGCGGTTACCATCTCGGGCAGCGCGCAGACGTTCGTCACCATTGCCGGGAGCCCCCAGGAGAATCCTTCGAGGACAGAGAACCCAAAAGTATCGTGCAACGTAGCAAGCAATAAGAGGTGAGACCGCTCGAGAATTTCTTGGACGGCGTTGTTGGGCAGAGCGCCATGAAAACATATATTCGGCAGGTCCATATATTTCATATCCGCTGCATAACGCTCGCGGTCTGGATGGTCCATGTGTTCCCCACCTGCGTATCTCATCGCCGACACGATGTGGATTCTGATTTTAAGTCCCAGCTTAGCGGCCTTTTTTGCCAGACGCAGGGCAACAATGCCTCCTTTGCGGGCAAAGTTGTTGCCCACAAATGCTATTTCGAGAGTTTCATCTTTCTTCAACGTCCGGGGCTGAGTTCGCTGAACAGGCACAGTTGGATAAATTACCGAGAGCTTGGACAGAGCTTGCGGAAGTTTTTTCCAGTCCCGGTTTTCCAATTGAAAAATACCTGTGGCCCATTGTGACATGGCCACCATGCCCAGACATTTTGAAGTAAGAAGCTGTTCGCGCAAAAGCTTTTCGAGAGCTTTGGAGCGGTTGTGCGTTCTAGGCAAGCCTGATTCAAAGGTGACAACCCACGGCGTTTTCGGTGTCAGAGGAATTTTGTTCATGCAATGCACAATCTGGCAGGAGTGAGCAGGAGAATGAACAGCAACAGCCTCGGCGGCTTTCCAAAATCGGCCAAGATTATAAAAATGGCTCCGTACTGTGTATTTCCTGACCTCTTCGGGCAGGTTAAACGTCATCAGGTAGTTATCTGGGATTAAGACCTTCATAAAGACACAGCTCTCCTTCACGGTTTGAATCAATCCCGAAGGCAGAGAGAAAGTGCTCTTAAATTTCTTGTTTAATTGGAAATAAATTGTCGTGCTGTGCTCAACCGCAGAACGAATGAAAGATCAGGCTGTTAGAAATAGCTTCTCCTGAAATGATTGGACGGAGCGCGATAAAATTCTGCTGTCGCAATCATGCGGCTGATTCTGTCCTTGAGCTTAACAAAAATATGAATCACTCTCAACTGCTCTGGACGCAATTCCTTTTGTCCTCGCAGTGCGCCACCACGATTCTGGTCACGAAGTATGAACAACTGCGCGTCATAAACTGGCCGCTGGTGTGGCCCTGACGTACGCATGACTCCTATGCCGGGCAGTAGCCTCGTGTCTGCCAGAAGATGACAGACATCGTCTGGGGCCTGCCCTAAAAGTAGATGAGCAGATAAGTCGTGTCTCGGAACTTGAGGATCAGCAGATGAGCGGCAAGTAAAAAAAACATCCATCTGAACCGATCACATCGAACAGCAAGATGATAGCCGGCCCCTATTTGGTTCTGGGGCCGGTTTCCAGAAAGCGTGCAGAGTTGTTAGGTATTGCGCACTACATTGGCCGCATTCAGTCCTTTTGGACCCTGCTGGCACTCAAACTGAACAGCTTCGCCTTCATTTAATGTTTTGTATCCATTGTCCTGGATCGCGGAGAAGTGGACGAACACATCTTCTCCGGTTGAACGTTGGATAAACCCATAGCCCTTGGCTCCGTTGAACCACTTCACAACACCGTTCTCTTTCACGCGCACTCCTTTCGCTATAGCTCCCGGAAAAGCCCTGAAAACGGCAAAAGCCGCCATTCCCGCACTGGCAGCTCTTTGAGTAGACAGATTTTCCGGAAACTGACCCCAAACACAAACAAATGGCCTTCCAACAGATACTTGATCCGTTCAGAGACGAATCGTGCATCTGTTATGGCAGTAAACGGTCTGGGAAAGCAAGAAAAAAATGCAGGGTAAGTGTAAGAATTTTCAGATGTTACCAGAGGTCATTGTCCTCTGGTAACACAAAGTTACACGTGATCGGGAGCTTTTGGGCCTAGACAATGAGACGAAGCACGTATCCGGTTTGTTAGCATCACGAGTAAGAGTTATGCCTGCAATTATGCAGCCTGAACCGAAGAATGCTCTACCTGTGACCAGGCCCGCCATGCGCCGGGCTGATGGAATATGGGGGCAGATCGCTTCTCTGGTCCGTTATCTGGCGCAGACCGAGGTCCATACTTATGCCTTCAGTGTAGCGGCAAACGCCATTCTCTCATTGTTTCCCTTCATTGTCTTCATGTTCACGCTGGCGCGCCGGGTTTTTCATTCGCAGGCAATGGAAAGTGTTATCGGCGATATGCTGCGCTATTTTCTTCCGTCGAACCAGGACTTTGTGGTGCGCAATATGAGCCTGTTGGCAAATCCGCATGGCGGAGTCCAGGTGGCATCGATCATCATGCTGCTCATTTCATCCTCAGGCGTGTTTCTTCCGCTCGAAGTAGCCCTGAACCGCGTCTGGGGAGTGTCAAGAAATCGCTCTTACTTGATGAACCAATTGGTTTCCTTCGGCCTGGCCTTTGGGGTAGGCCTGCTGGCGCTAACATCGATTGCGTTTACCGCTGCCCAGAATAAGATTTTGAAAGTCTTATTTTTCGGAAAGACGGACAACATCTTTTATTCATTTTTTGAGCATGCTTTCCTGCAAATTTCTGCTGCATTTCTAAGTATCGCCATCTTTTCCTTCATATATTGGGTGTTGCCT
>DATAQW010000329.1:0-5978 GCA_036264445.1 Pseudacidobacterium sp. | reverse complement strand
GAATTCTTTCTCAAAATCAGCTTCGTTTTGCGGCATAGCCTTTACTCTCCAGAGCAGCGATTTTTTCTCGCAGCAGTTGCCGTGCACGCAGCACACGCGTACGCACCGTGCCTTCAGGAACTCCCACGACCCGCGCAATTTCACTTGATGTAAGTTCCTCAATCGTAGACAAAGCCAGCGGCTGGCGCAGTTCTTCCGGTAGGCTATCAATGAGGCGATGAATTTTGCTCTGCCAGTCGGAATCGATCACGGCTTGTTCAGGATCAGGAACCTTCGAGGCTAATTCATCATCACTTTCTATCGTCGCAGTGGTTTTCGAGAGACGATCCACGGCCATGCGCCACGTCACGCGCGCCAGAAAAGCCTGTTCATCCCTCGCCTCACGCCATGCGCTGTTGCGATAAAGCTTCAGAAAAACCTCCTGCACAATGTCTTCGGCATCATGGGAGTTGCGCAGAACCGAATACGCCACGCGGAAGACGAAGCGTGACCGGCGATGGAGCAAAGCCTCAAACTCCACCTCATCTGGACGTACCAAACTGGCCCAACTCTCCCATTCACACGCAAAGACGGCGAGGAAATGCGATGTGTTCAGATTTTTAGATGATTAAAGATTTGTCATTTCAACATTTCAACCGAAGCGACCAACGATAGCGAGAGAAGAAACCTGCAGTTTACAGAACCAGCCCCCTGGTTCGCGCGCGACGGTTACATTCAGGGTCGAGAAGTTAACCCGGGTATTTGCAGGATTTAAAAACCTAGAAGATATAAAAGTTTGGATCGCTGAAACAATCAATTGCGCGAAATTTATGCCGAACTACAACTACAAAAGGCTAGGCGACACCAGGGTATGCAGTTATCCAGCGGTTAGTCTTGTTCCCATGCCGGCCCGAGTCCTCCAAAAACCAGCTCTGGCTAACGATGGTTATACGGTATTTGAACTCTTGCAAGATGGAGATACAGCGTTTTTCTTTCTCTGTGCCGTGAACTTCGACGATCAGGTGGGGATGGTAGTTCGCCAGTGTTTTCACTCCTCCTTCCAGTGCCTGATCCTCCGCGCCCTCGATATCCATCTTGATAAAGTCTGGAACAAACAGGTCTCGTGCAGCGCGATCGATTGTGATGTGGCCGTCGCCGCATTGAGAACCAACAAAAGATTCCACCACCTGGATCGATAAATGTGGATTTTTTGCGAATGTCTGCCGCATATTTTCGGCTTCGCTGTGCTCGCACTCGAACGAAGCAACTTTACCACGCGATAAGTTCGCCATCATCAGTGCATCGTAGCCATCTCTTCCGCCCAGATCAAAGCATTTCGCACCTCGTGGCACCATTTGCTTGAAATACGGGAGCAGTTCGTGCTCATAGATTCCAAGATATGCCCTTAGATCACAGCTGAAGTCGATCTCCATCACACATCCAGCAGCGGGGCCCAGCAATAGTTTTCGATAAGACTTTCCCGTAGGCAGCAGTTTCTTAAGGGGCCGAATACAGGATTGGATCATTTAGCACCTCTTGGATTCAGTCTTCTTAAAATTCACTATCTCTTGCAGGACTAACCTTTCGACTGGGTATATCTAAGACTCTCAACACTAATTTTTGGTAAGAAAAGATAGCATGGGTGTGAGCCAACTGTCTTCTTCACGATGAACGTTATGACGCCCGAGTTGCGATACTCTGCCGGAGAGGCAACAAATGCAAAGCCTCGAGTGGGCCTGCCGTTCACCATGTAATCCTGCGCTCCGCGCGGAGCAAATCCACCTGTCGAGTCAGGATGCAATAGCTAATTTACTCTTCGCAGGAATTTCACACAATAGGCTGTACGAACTTGAAAAACAACTGGAAGAACTCACCGGTCCCGACCAGAACGCCACTTATAAACCACAAAGGCAAGATACCCAAGCTGAATCACCCAGGTAATGGAATAAGCCAGGATCAAATGGCGGTGGAACATTGGGTTCATGGAGCCACCTCCAGGGCGCGCAGCGCAGCCTGCTGTTCTCTCACCTGATCGCGGTAAGCAACGGAATAGCGGAAAGTCACCAGTAGAATTCCCCAGGCGAGCCAAGCCGCAAGGTTCCACCAGACCGCGGGCAGCATCCTGGGATCGACACCCGAGTTAGGTCCGCCAAAGAATACTGGGGCAGGATGCTGCGTCCTCCACCAACGGGTAGACATATAAACGATCGGCACATCGACGTAACCGAAGATGGCCATGACTGCGGCCAGTGTCCGCATCTGTGGGCCGGCGGCAAAACGCCGCAGCAGCAAGTATGCAACATATATGAGGTAAAGCACGGTAGTTGATGTGAGCCGCTCATCCCACGTCCACCAGATGCCCCACACAGGACGAGCCCAGAGCGAACCGGTGACCAGTCCGACAGTGCAAAATACGACGCCCATCTCCGCTGCTGAGACAGCCAGCGCATCGGCCTTCATGGCGCGTTGTTGATTCTTGTTTCGATAGGCGAGATAGGCCACAGAGCCAATGAGATTCAGGGCAAAGAAAACTGCCATCCCGGCCCAGGAACCGATGTGATAGAAGAAGATGCGAAAAATATCACCCTGTTCGCGGTCAGGCGGAACAACAAACATGGCCACATAAAAAGCCTGGACCAGCAGGCCGAGCGTGGCAATTACCCAAAGCCATCGAAACAGCTTCATTCCTCGTCCTTGAAAGAGATCAGTATCAATCAGTGTACCGCTACTCTGCGCCTTCGCCCGGCTTCGTTGGCTCGATCTGCAACGCATTGTTGAAGCGATTGAAATAGTTGAAAAGGCCAATCGATGCCATCAACTCTACGATCTCGCCTTCGTCATAATGCGAGCGCAATTCATCAAAAAGTTCATCGGGAACGCGGTTGGAGTCGAGCGTCATCTGTTCAGCAAGCCGCAAGGCAGCTTTTTCAGCAGCAGAGAAGTCGCTGCGTACTTCGAAATCCGGCAGATTGTCGACCTGGTCTTTTGACCAGCCAAGCTTCTGCGCAATCTGCGTATGCGAGCCGAGGCAGTATTCGCAACGGTTAATCTGCGAAGTGCGTACGATGACCAGCTCTTTGAGCTTCAGGGGCAGAGTGCCTGTGTTGAGAATGGCCTCAAAATGGGCAATCATCGTCTCAAAAATTTCAGGACGGTGCGCCATGGTACGAAACATATTGGGAACATTGCCGCGTGTCCGCATATAGCGGTCAAAAATGGCGGCGGTAGATTCAGGAACTTCCTTGCGGCTCTTGCGTGAAATGCGAGGCGCTGTTTTAAGCATGGCGTTATGCGCTCCTTAAACAGATAAGACTAACGAATCTGTATGAGAGGTGTCATGTCGCGCCAAGAAGTGGAGACTAGAACATTGGCACATTCTTCAAGTATCAAAACCAGCCAATTAGAGACACTTCGTTTGGCAATTCGAGCGCCCAACCAAATATCAACAAAATATATTATTCAAGGCAGGGCAATTCTTTGACGCAGACGCACCCATTTGATATAAAAAACTAGGCGAAGAAGCCCGCCCCGCCAAGACACTCCTCAGTAGCTCAATGGCAGAGCATTCGGCTGTTAACCGAAGGGTTGTAGGTTCGAGTCCTACCTGAGGAGCCATAAAATCAACAACTTACAGGAAACAGAATAAACAATCTTTAGCCAGTGTGCCCATTTTTGTGCCCACAGTAGAAAAGTTCCAACTCTAAATGTTTTGCTTCGGCCAGCGACTGGAACCAGTTCGTGTCTAGGCATTCAGATCGGAACGTCCCGTTGAAACTCTCCACGAAGGCGTTGTCGGTGGGCTTTCGACCTTCTCACTGCATTCGGTCACGATGGCATCGGCAGTGTATTTGCAAGTCTTATATCCAGGCCGTGCTGCCTCTTCTTTTGACTTTGGTTTCTCCCGTCGGATTTCGGTGTACTTGTTGCGCGGCAGTGTTGAACTCCCATCCGGCTGATGACCGTAAGTTGTGCTGATCTGCACCAGCTTCGGCTTGTCTGCCCATGGTTTTGACCACATGCGCGTCAATCTTCCCGTGATAGCAGGGGGAATCGCTGCATTATGTGGAATCTGGGCAATTGCAAGTCGATCCCGCTGGCTCGCAGCTGCCGCGCTGACCGCGTAGGTGGGTGCACCGGGAGATGCTTCACGTTCTGTAGCGGAGAGAAAGCAAGCCCCTTTGGCAGGAACTTTCACTGTTTATTGCGCGTATCCATCGGGGATGGGGAGATTGTGAAATGCACTCAATGAAACGACGCGTCCTGCCGAGCGCTCGGGTCATGGTTGTCGCGGCAACATGCTTAGTGCTCGGGATTGTAACGTTTGCTTACGGAGGTGACAGAACGAACACTAATGCGGTGCGCCATATTAAAGGCAGAACAATCTTTTCAGAGGAGTCCCCCAAGGCAGAGTTGAGCATCCGGAGAGGGGTCCGATTTATCGGCACTCAACAAGTACCTTTATGGAAATGCCGAAGCAGAACAGTACATATTTGCGAGGTCGGGCCGGCCGCAACAATATTGTGGAGCGTTTCTATTTGGTCGAAGTGCCGGTGATGATTGCGCTGGTGAATCTCGCGCTGCTGTTCCACGCCGATACTTTGCGAGGTCAAAGTCCTACATTGTGCGGCAAGGTAAGCCAAACAATCGGCGCTTAGGAATGGCTCAGCAGTTCTTTGTGCACCAGCTCGCAGAGTTTCATCGTCAGGGGATTGCTCATTCCGTAGTAGACAAACTGGCCGTCCTTATGGCGCGTGATGACCCCCGCCGCCGCCAGCAATGAAAGATGCTTTGAGATATTTGATTGCGTCGCGCCGGTCGCGGCCACAATCTCCCCCACCGCCAGCGGTCTTGTACAGAGAGCTTGCAGAATCTTCAGGCGCATGGGCTCGCCCAAAAGGCTGAATTGTTCCGCCACCCTTTCGAGTTCGGCATCGGTCAGATTTCGACTTGTTTTGGCGCTTGACATATATCACTAAGTGATCATATATTCATTTGTAGATCATCAATTGATCATATACTCACATATGAATGTCAACGAAATCAAGTCCAAAGCCATCTCTCCCGCTGAGCTCTCGGCAATTCTTGGCACCGGCGATATCCATCAATTACTAGATGTCCGCACGCCTCCGGAATATGGCGGTGCGCATGTACCTGGCGCAAGACTTGTGCCACTCAACGAGTTGAAGGTCGAAGCCTTTCTCGCGCAGCACAAGCCGGGCAGTCCCATCTACATTCTCTGTCAAGCAGGCGCACGGGCGAGCAAAGCCATCGAGCAGTTCGAGCGTGCCGGATGTCACGACTGCGTCCTGGTCGAGGGTGGCACGCAGGCCTGGATCGACGCTGGACTGCCAGTCCACCGAGGCGTCAGTAAGGTGCTCCCACTGATGCGGCAGGTTCAGATTGTCGTCGGCTCGCTTGCAGCGATCGGTGCGATCCTGGTGCTCACCGTAAATCCCTGGTTCGCGATCTTGCCGCTTTTCCTCGGTTGTGGCCTGCTTTTCGCAGGCATGACCGGTACGTGCGGAATGGCCCTGATGCTCGCCAGGATGCCTTGGAACCGTGAGCAGAACGGTTGCCCACATTGCTGTACGTAGCAGTAAATCACGAAAGCTGCACGCAAGATCGTCATTGTCGGCGGAGTGGCAGGCGGTGCTTCTGCTGCTGCCGGGGCCCGGCGCGCCGATGAATCGGCTCAGATTTACATCTTCGAGCGGGGCGACCGGTCCTCCAAGACAATTCGGGTCCGTCGCGACGACGGTTCCGCATCATCGAGTTCGTTAGCTCGCGCCAGCCGAGGACAGCCGCAATCATTGACGGCGGATTTATCGGCCTCGAGATGGCCGAGTCATCTGGGGTTCATTCCGATGGCGGTTTCTCACGGAGCAGGAGCTGAGGTACAGAGGCCGCTCGCTACCGTGGTGATTGGTGGTCTGGTGACTTCAACGTTGCTCACGCTTCTCGTCCGTCCTGCACTCTATAAATGGATTGAAGAGAAACGC
>DATAQW010000309.1:0-21799 GCA_036264445.1 Pseudacidobacterium sp. | reverse complement strand
GGCATCGTAGCGCGCAACCTGATCACCGGAAAGATCGCGTCGCACCTCGGCGACGCGGTCGTGCTGGGCACGGGCGGATACGGCAACGTGTATTACCTGTCAACCAACGCCAAAGGGTCAAACGCCACCGCCATCTGGCGCGCGCACAAGCGCGGCGCGCTGTTCGCCAACCCATGCTTCACGCAGATCCACCCGACTTGCATTCCTGTCTCCGGAGACTATCAGTCCAAGCTCACACTGATGAGCGAATCGCTGCGCAACGACGGGCGCATCTGGGTGCCGAAACAGAAGGGCGACAAACGTTCTCCAAGCCAGATTCCCGAGGGCGAGCGCGACTACTACCTCGAACGCCGTTATCCCAGCTTCGGCAACCTCGTCCCCCGCGATGTAGCTTCCCGTAATGCAAAAGCTGTTTGCGATGAAGGACGAGGAGTAGGCGAAACCGGACTCGGCGTTTATCTCGACTTCTCCGACGCCATCAAGCGCCTCGGCGAGCACAAGATCCGCGAACGCTACGGCAATCTCTTCGATATGTACCAGCGCATCACCGATGAAGATCCATACAAGGTCCCGATGCGCATTTACCCCGCCATCCACTACACGATGGGCGGATTGTGGGTCGACTACAACCTGCAGAGCACCATCCCCGGACTGTTCGTGCTGGGCGAGGCGAACTTCTCTGACCACGGCGCAAACCGTCTCGGAGCAAGCGCATTAATGCAGGGTCTGTCCGATGGCTATTTCATCATCCCCTATACGCTGGGTAACTACCTGGCATCAACCAAGCTGGATAAAGTGGATACTTCCCACGCTGAAGCAAAAACTGCCGAAGCATCTGTGAAACAGAACATCCAGACGCTGCTCTCGATCGAAGGCAAGCGCACCGTTGATTCCTTCCACCGCGAGCTGGGCAAGATCATGTGGGACTACTGCGGCATGTCACGCACAGCCGAGGGCCTTGAGCACGCCATCGGAAAAATCCGTGAGTTACGCGAGGAATACTGGCAGAACGTCACGGTTCCAGGCAGCGGCGACGACCTGAACCAGAGCCTCGAAAAAGCCGGCCGCGTCGCCGACTTCTTTGAACTCGGCGAGCTGATGTGCATCTACGCAAGGCAACGCAACGAATCCTGCGGCGGCCACTTCCGCGAAGAATATCAAACCCCCGATGGCGAGGCACAGCGCGATGACGAGCACTATTCCTACGTTGGTGCCTGGGAATATCGCGGCCTCGGCAATCAGCCCGAGCTGCACAAAGAGCCGCTCGAATTCCACTACGTCCATCCCAGCCAGAGGAGCTACAAGTAATGAAATTAACGCTGAAAATCTGGCGTCAGAAGAATTCCCGCGAAGCAGGAAAATTCGTCAGCTACACGATCGACGACGTCAACCCGGAAATGTCGATGCTCGAATGCCTCGATGTGCTCAACGAAACACTGATCGAGCGCGGCGAAGAGCCCGTCGCCTTTGAGCACGACTGCCGCGAAGGCATATGCGGCTCTTGCGGTTTTATGATCAACGGCATTCCCCACGGTCCGCAGCCCGCGACCACCGTCTGCCAACTGACCATGCGTCATTTCAAAGACGGCCAGGAACTCGTCATTGAGCCGTGGCGTGCCGCAGCTTTTCCTGCGATTAAGGATCTCGTAGTCGATCGCCGCTCCTTCGACCGCATCATTGCTTCCGGCGGATATATCTCGATTAACACTGGCAATGCTCAAGACGGCAACGCAATTCTGGTTGGCAAAGAGATCGCTGACCGCGCCATGGATGCTGCCGCCTGCATCGGCTGCGGAGCCTGCGTTGCAGCATGCCCGAACGCATCCGCTGCGCTCTTTACCGGAGCCAAGGTCGCGCACCTCAGCATTCTTCCTCAGGGTGAACCGGAGCGCAACAATCGCGCATTGAATATGGTGGCGCAGATGAACGCCGAGAACTTCGGTGGCTGCACCAACATTGGCGAATGCACCGCAGCCTGCCCCAAGGAGATTCCGCTCGAAGTCATCGCTACCATGAACCGCGACTACATCCGCGGAAGCTGGAAGCGGCGAGACAACCTTGTCGAGACGATTGCACCAGTGACTGAGTGGCGCGCGGGGTCGTAGAACGAACTACCCCACTCAAGCCAGACAGAGGCTTGAATGAGGCGCCCGCATTTATTTCGTACTGACTTCCTCTGACGCCAGCAATTCGGCCAGCTTGTCATAACTCTCGGCCGCTCCGTGCTCCATGCCAGACTGGACAATGGCATCGCGAATCTCTTTCGATGGGGCCAGGATGGTGGCAGTGAGGGTTGTCTTACCATCCTGCTCGGTCAAGACCGAAGTCACCTGTGTCTCGCCCGGATAGTCATCGTAGGACTCCATGTGGACGGAGCGGAAGGGGCGTTCGATCTCCTTATACCTGCCACGCATGCCCATTGCCCTTCCGTCAGGCCCGTTCATGATGAAACGAAAGCCGCCACCTACGCGGAAATCGACTTCGCAGGTGGCAAGCGACCATCCGTGCGGCCCGAACCAGCGCTTCAGCAATTCGGGCTTTGAGAATGCGTCAAATACCAATTCGCGGGGTGCGTTAAAGACGCGCGTCAAAACGATTTCGCAATCGGTGGGCGTGGTGACTTTCAGAGTTCCGGTATTTTTCATGTGTGTTATCTCCTTTTCCTCTTCGTGCTCTTGCTTCCGGGTTGCTGCTTCTTAAGTTCTTCCAACAAAACATCGAGCTTCTGAAAACTGCTTTCTAGCAACTGGCGGTAGTTTTCGAGCCAACCTGTTGCTTCCACAAGTGGCTGAACTTCGGCCCGGCAGGGACGGCGCTGCGCATCGCGTCCACGTGAGATGAGGCCGGCACGCTCGAGTACTTTGAGGTGCTTTGAGATGGCCGGCTGGCTCATCGAGAACGGTTTCGCCAGTTCCATGACTGTTGCTTCGCCGGAGGCGAGACGCGCGAGGATGGCGCGCCGCGTGGGATCGGCGAGGGCGGCGAAGGTGATGTCGAGCTGATGTAGATAACTCATTAGTTATATAACGTATCGATTATATACATTGCCTTGCCATGAATCGTCAAGAGTGTTTTCTATCGGAAGATTCAGAACAGATTTCCAAAAAGGTCATTACCAATCGACAAATCCCGCCTCTTTCGCTCAAGATGGCAATCTATGGAGTGTTACAATCCGGCCATCACCAGAAACCATGACGAACCGATACGCTGCTGCCCTTCTGCTTGTTTCTACGCTCCCGCTCACTGCTCAGACCACCGCAAAAACTTCCGTGAAGAAAGCTGTAGACCCGCTCACCGTCCACCAGAACGCTATTGTTATTGACACGCACGCCGACACAACGCAGCGTCTTGTCGATGAGAATTATGATCTCGACGATTCGCTGAACGGCGGGAATCTGAACTTCGAGTCTGCAAAGAAAGGCAATCTCGGCGCAGAATTCTTCTCGATCTGGGTGGAACCCGATCTTTACAAAGGGCACTATGCAACGCGCACACTCGACTTGATCGATGCTGTTTACCAGCAGGCCGCAAAGCATCCCGATAAAATGCGCATGGCCTTTACCGCCGATGACATAGTCGCCGCACACCGCGAACACAAACTGGCTGCGCTGATGGGAATTGAAGGCGGCCATTCCATTGAAGACTCACTCGGTCTGCTGCGTGACTACTATCGCCTCGGCGTGCGTTATATGACCCTCACATGGTCAAACTCGAACGACTGGGCCGATTCTTCCGGCGATATCGACGACACAAACGTCAAACATACGCAGGATGGCCTCACTGACTTCGGCAAAGATGTTGTGTACGAGATGAACCGCCTCGGCATGATGGTCGACATCTCTCACGTTGCCGACAAGACCTTCTATCGTGCCGTCATTACCTCGCGCGCTCCGGTCATTGCATCGCACTCGTCCGCGCGCGCCCTGTGCAATGCCCCGCGCAATATGACCGACGACATGCTCCGCGCCGTAGCGCGCAGCGGAGGTCCGAACAGCAAAGGCGGTGTGGTCATGGTGAACTACTATTCGGCCTTCATCAGCCAGAAGTATCGCGATGCATCCATCGCACAGGAGCCGGAAGTAAAGAAAGCCACCGGAGAATTGAAAGCGCAATATGCGAAAGAAGGCAAGCAGGTCACCTATGGCGATCTCGAAAAACTGCAACGCCAGTATGCCGACCGCATTCCACGCCCGCCGCTCAGCGACCTGATTGACCACATCGACCACATCGCCAAAGTTGCGGGCATCGATCACGTTGGGCTCGGCTCCGACTTCGACGGCGTCTCCGGACAACTCCCAGAAGGTATCGATTCAGCCGCCGACCTGCCAAAGATCACCCAGGCGCTGATGGCCCGTGGCTATTCAGCTGCCGACTGCGACAAGATTCTCGGCGGCAACCTGCTGCGCGTGATGCGCGATGTAGAAGCAACAGCAAAGCAATTGCAGGCCGAGTCTACATCAAGGCCCCACATCACAGAACAGCAGCCGTTCCACAAAAACTAGCTTGGGGTGCCTGATCGTTTGGATGGCTGTGCAGTTTTCCTGTACCCTACCCATTGGGAATCAGCATGAACGCAATCATTCGCTTTGCATCGCTCGCAGTTTTTTCGTCCGCGCTTGTCTGTTCTGGTTTCGCACAGCAAACCACACCATCTTCGCCGCAACAACTGCCCGATTCGCCGGACACGCAGGCGCACGTCAGCCCTCAGCCAACCGGCCCGACGGCAATTTTTGACACGAGCATGGGACGCATCACCTGCAAGCTCTTTGACAAGCAGGCTCCAAAAACAGTCGCCAACTTCATCGGTCTTGCACAAGGGACGAAGGACTGGACCGATCCGGCAACGCATCAGAAGATGCACAACAAGCCGCTCTATGACGGTACACAGTTCCATCGCGTGATTCCTGACTTCATGATTCAGGGCGGCGATCCAACAGCAACCGGCATGGGTGATCCGGGATATATGTTTGAAGACGAGTTTGATCCCAATCTGAATTTTGACGTGCCGGGACGTCTGGCGATGGCTAACTCCGGCCCCAGCACCAACGGTTCACAGTTTTTCATCACCGAAGTCCCGACCGAGCACCTGAACCAGAAACACACCATTTTTGGGCAGTGCGATGACTCAAGCATTCTGGTGGTGAAATCCATCGCTCGCGTCGAGCGCGATGGAAATGACAAACCCGTTGACCCGGTGATCCTGAAGAAGGTTACGATCATACCGGCAGGCCAGGCAGTACCGTCTGCTCCATCCAGCGGTACTGCAAATCCTCAATAATTGTCATCCTGAGCGAAGCTTCACGAGGTGAAGCATGGTACAAGGACCGTCATCCAGGATGCTCGCACTAACTTAACCGAAAAGGAGTACCCATGCCCCGCACCACAGGAACCTACGCAATCTTCAATACAAACGAAGGAACCATCGTCTGCCGCCTTTTCGAAAGTGAAGCGCCCAAGACCGTTGCCAACTTTATCGAACTTGCAGAAGGCTCGCGCGAGTGGACACACCCCGTCACCAACAAAAAGAGTAACGATAAGCTCTATCACGGAACCATCTTCCATCGCGTCATCCCCGACTTCATGATCCAGGGCGGAGACCCGGCTGGTTCCGGCTTCGGCGGACCCGGTTACAAATTTGAAGACGAGACCAAAGGCTCTCCGCATAGCTTTGACAAGGCGGGCAAGCTGGCCATGGCCAATGCTGGTCCAAATACTAACGGCTCGCAATTCTTCATCACTGTTGCGCCGACGCAATGGCTCACAGGCAAGCACACCATCTTCGGCGAGATCGTCGAAGGACAGGACGTCGCGAACAAAATTTCCAAAGTATCGCGCGGCGCACAGGACAAGCCCACGAAGCCCGTGGTGATTGAATCGCTCGTAATTGAGCGCGTGGCCTAACCCCGTGGCCTTCTGATTGCACTATATTGACCAGCCAGGCGAGGGCTTTAGCCCTCGCACTAAGCTGAATCATTCGTCGCACAGGCTTTAGCCCGCGAAGTTTTTTACTCTCAGCTGCCACTGGCGCCGAGCCGCGATACAATACTCATGTAAGAATAGCTGTGGTGAAGGAGTTCACCCTTAACCGCTGCCCTTCCTGTTATAAGCCGGTCGGACAGATGATGACTCCTGGCAGGGGACAACCTGTCGTGGAGTCGCATTCATGACAAGGTTCCCTTTCAAAATTTGAGAAGTGCATTTGGATTGAATCTCTGTTTGCTCAGAAATACTTTTCGGGGAACAAATTTGGAGAAATATTTTTTGATCGCAATAGGCGGAGCGCTCGGTTCGCTCGCCCGCTATTGGGTTGGAGTGAACGTCGCTGACAAGCTCGGCTCAAAATTTCCTTACGGAACTTTCGTCATCAACATTACTGCCTGCTTCATTATCGGATTTACGCTCACCTTTCTGGGAAAACGCGCCGGCCTCAGCCCAGCGTGGAGATTCCTCATTCCCATTGGCTTTGTAGGCGCATACAGCACATTTTCCACCTTTGAATGGGAGATATTTGTAAACCTGCAGTCAGGCGCATTTTTCATCGCTGCGCTCTACGTCGTGTTGAGCTGCGTAGTGGGTCTGGCTGGCGTGTGGCTTGGTGCGTTAATTGCAAAAGTAATCCCATGAAGTCCATCATCCAACAACGATCTCAGAAAAGTCAGCGATAGAAGAAAATCCCGTAAGCACTTTTGCAAGAAGCGCGAGACGATTTTCGCGAACTGAAGAATCATCCACCATGACCATAACTTTGTCGAAGAAAAGATCGACATGCGGCCGCAGCGTTGCGATTTGCTCCAGCGCGTCCTGATATCTATGCCGTGCCCGCAGTTGTTCTACTGCAGGAGCAAGCCGCTCTGTGTGCTGAAAGAGCGCACGTTCGGCTGCATCCGTAAGTAGAGATTCCTTCACGGTATTGTCTTGCAAGCCATTCCTGGTCTCTTCTTTTTCTGCGGCCTGACGCAGGATGTTCTTGATGCGCTTGAATGCTGCGGAGATAGCAACGAAGTCATCTGAACCGCGAACAGTAGTCAACGCGTCAGCGCGGGCAATGGCATCGCGAACGTTGTTGAAATCCGCGGCAAGCACGGCATTGACTACGTCATAGCTGAATCCGCGCACATCACGCAGAAAGAACTCCAGGCGTTCACGTAAAAAAGCCTTTAATGATTCGTATGAAGGCGATCCAAAGATACCAGCCGCCTTTGCCAGATCAATAAGTGTGAGAGGTAATTCCGATTCAGCCAGAATTTTGACCACACCATTCGCAGCGCGGCGCAGAGCAAATGGGTCTTTCGATCCTGTAGGTTCAAGTCCGATCGCAAACATGGCAGCAATGGTGTGATAGCGATCAACCAACCCTAACACCTGGCCTTCAACCTTCGACGGAATTGCATCGTCCTTAGAGGCGGGCGTGTACTGCGCATAGATGGCTTGCGCAACTGTCTGGCCAAGTCCCTGCGCACGCGCATAAAGGCCGCCAACAATCCCCTGCAATTCAGTAAATTCTTTAACAAGCTCGGTTGTCAGGTCAGTCTTGGCCAGCCTGACCGCAGTGAGCAATGCCGCCATATCAATCGCTGTTCCGCGTTCAACCAGAAGGTCAGCAATCTGCTCAGTTACAGCGACGTTCTCCTGTGTCTTGTCGTAGTAACTTCCCAGGTCCTTCTGGAAAGTAACTGATTTGAGCATCTCAACTCGATCGGTGAGCGGAATCTTCTGATCGACGTTCCAGAAGAAGCGTGCATCGTTGAAACGGGCGCGCAGCACACGCTCATTGCCGTGGCGAATCACAGCGTTTCCCTTCTCATCGGCTTCGGTATTCAACACTGCGAGAAAATGCGGCGCCAGCTTACCTGATGCATCTTCAACGGCGAAGTATTTCTGGTGATCACGCATGACGGTCACCAGCACCTCTTCGGGCAGCGTAAGATACTCTGGCTCAAAGTTGCCGAGCAGCACCGAAGGCCATTCGGTGAGATGAGTGACTGTATCGACCAGCGCTTCGTCTTCTCTCCAATGCGCGCCAGGGACTGTGCGTGTCATTGCGTCTAGTGCTTTCCTGATGCGATAACGGCGTGCCTCGACATCGACCAGTACTCTCGCAGATGCAAGTGCATCAACATATTCAGACGGTTGATTGATGGTGACCGCATGATCGCCATGCAGAATGCGATGCCCATAGCTCAGATTCCCTGCGTGTACTCCGGCAAACTCAACAGGCACAATCGCGTGATCCAGCAACGCCACAATCCATTTCACTGGACGAACAAAACGTTCCGGCTTTCCCGCCCGCCAGTACATATTTTTCGGCCAATATAACGCCGCCAATTCTTTCGTAAGCTGCTCGGTAAGCACTTCCGCTGCTGTCCTACCTTTACGCAGCACGATTGCTGCCACATATTCGCCCTTTGGATTTGTGATTTTCTTAAGCGCAGAAATCTCAACACCAGCCTTTTTCGCGAATGCTTGCGCCGCTGGTGTTGGCTCGCCATTTTTGAAAGCGACGTTCCACGATGGTCCAATAATCTGTTCTTCCGTATCCGACTGCTGTGCAAAAACTCCACTGACAAGAACGGCAAGACGGCGCGGCGTTGAAAAACTCTTTACAGATGAAGAACCTTCGAACAGCCGCTCACGAGTAAGCAGTTCCTCGACGCGGCGGGTAAGCTCAGCCTGTGCAGGCGCAATCATGCGCGCCGGAATCTCTTCAAGTCCTATTTCAAGGAGAAAATCTGACATATCTTTCGCTGTTAGCTAGCAGCTTTCAGCTCCTAGCTTTTTGTCCCAATCTATCTATGTTATGTTGATCAGACTCAAAATCTAACGGCTAGGAGCAAGTGGCTAATAGCTTCTCTTGTTGAGACGCATAAGCCTTCGCCACTCCAACCGCCAGATTGCGAATGCGCGCAATCACGCCCACGCGTTCAGTCACAGAAATTGCTCCACGAGCATCCAGCAGATTGAACAAGTGCGAACACTTCAGGCACAGGTCGTAGGCCGCAAGCACCGGGAAACGCTTCAGCGACTTCTCAATCTCTTCATCCTTCACAGAAGATTCCTCATGTATCAGACGATCGTGGGCCTTCTGGCGCGGCTCAAGTTTTTTCAAGTCCTGAAAGCTGGCAAGCAAGGTCTGGCATTCGGCCTCATACATGCGCAGGTGCTCCCACAGTTTGTCGACTTCCGCCGCCTCGAAGTTGTAGACCGAAAACTGAAGCTCTTCTGCAAAACGCACTTCGCCATAAGTAATGGCACGTCCGGTAACTGGATCACGTGCCCACACAATGTCGTAGATCGACTCTACATCCTGCAGGAATGCGGCGATGCGTTCCAGCCCATAGGTAATTTCGCCGGAAATAGGATCAAGATCGATGCCGCCGCACTGCTGGAAGTATGTAAACTGCGTAATCTCCAGTCCGTCGAGCATCACCTGCCAGCCAATGCCCCACGCGCCCAGCGTCGGCGCTTCCCAGTTGTCTTCCTCGAACTTAATGTCGTGCTCGCGCAGGTCAATACCTATCGCCGCGAGCGATTCAAGATAGACCTCCTGCACATCAGCTGGCGGCGGCTTCAGAATCACCTGAAACTGCGTGTGTTTGAACAGCCGGTTCGGATTTTCGCCGTAGCGTCCATCGGCAGGACGGCGCGAAGGCTGCGCGTAAGCAATGTTGATGGGCTTCGGCCCCAGCACGCGCAGAAACGTATCCGGCGACATGGTACCTGCACCCACTTCAACATCATAGGGCTGCTGCAGGACACATCCGCGCTCAGCCCAGAATCTCTGAAGCCGGAAAAGTAATTCCTGAAAAGTAAGTGGTGCTTGTTTGCTAATAACGGAGGCTGATGCCACGCGCAAATCTCTCTCACCTGAAAATTAATGCTGTGATGATTCTAATTGATTGAATGCGGGCGTCCCACATTTTGACGCGAAGCGTTTTTACAAGGTGCTACCCACCCAATTTCATCAGTGCATGGGCTGATGTAAGTTTCCGCTCCAGATGCCGCTCCAACCCCTGAATAGCAAACCGTCGCAGATCAGCAGCACGACTACGTGGCCAGTCTTCTCCCACAAATGCAGAAACAGGCTGACGGAAGATCCGAACCGCCAACGCCTGCGATTCCGATGACAGCGTAGAACTCGCAAGCCGCTTATGCTCGACACAAACAACGCCATCAGCGTGCGCATGCCAGTACGCAGGTCGTCCTGCAAAAGCTATTCCACAAACGGTACAATGCGTTAAATCAGGCATCCAGCCCATGAGCCGTATCATCCAGAGCGCGAAATAGGTAACCGGCATCCAGATATTTGCCGCTGTCGTTTGTTCAAGCATAGACAGTAGCAGCCGAAAGACCGCATCATGCGGATCGTAATCCGGCAGGCATTCCTCCAGGACTTCCGCATAGAAAGCGAGTGCCGCGGCACGGGCATAATCGACGGCTTCGGAAAGCGGTGAGGAAACAATCTCAAACGAATCAAGCCGGACCAGTTCCTGCCGGGGTTTTACTGCGTAGTTGGCCAGCACATGAGTCATCGGCTCCAAGGCTCCGCCAAAGCGGCGCCGACTCTTGCTGGCAGACTTGGCGATACCTTTGATCTTGCCGCTGGCTCGCGTAAAGAGAGAAACGATCAGGTCGGCCTCGTGAATAGGCCAGGTCCGGAGCACGACAGCTTCTGCCTGATGAATGATCAATCAAGAGCAGAATACATTTCTCTGCAAATCTCTGCGCAATCGAATGGCAGTGGGCACTATCACCCCATCTCGAAATTCAGAGTAAAGGCATGGTTTTTAAACCGTGCCTTTACATTTATAAGATTAATCTACTGAAAATAAATGATTTCATCACAATGATGAACTGCTTGGTTTATTGAAACAAAAGCTTTCCCGTAAAACAAAACATGGAAAGGATGACTCAGCTCAAGAAGCAACTTTCAACAGCTCTTGTTCGGCGCGAAACCAGTCCTGCTCATCGTGGCCGTGACTGTATCCGCGTTCAACCCAGAACTGGTGGGCAAGAACGGCAATTTCGTGATGAGTGGGACGGTAAATCGTAACCTGTTCTAACACAGCAACTTTCTTCTTTGCCGGAGTCTTACGGGTTTTTGCAGTCTTCTCAGCTTTCTCGACTTTTGGAGTAGGCATGGGGCAGTGATTCCTCCTCAGGGTTCGTTTGCTTATTTAGATGATACGAATCTATGTTCTGGGAGAAAATGACAATTCAGTTTCTCGCATTGACTCATGAGGAACGCATGCCATAGACAAGTGGTTTACTGGGCAGCTATGTGGCTGATCCTATATCTTGTTACCCGAATGCGCACTAGCAGCAAATCCGAGTTGGAGATTCTAGCCTTTCCCAATCCGAAAGCCTGGGAGAAATGGTTGAAGGCAAATCATCTCTCCTCCGCGGGACTGTGGCTGCAACTTGGCAAGAAAGATTCAGGCATACCGTCGATCACCTACGCCGAGGCCCTTGAGATCGCCATCTGCTATGGCTGGATTGACGGCCAGAAGCGAAGCCACAGCGCTGAAACATGGCTGCAGAAATTTACCCCGCGAGGGGAAAAAAGCATCTGGTCGAAGATCAACCGGGAAAAGGCGCTCGCGCTGATAAAAAGCGGCCGGATGCAACCAGCGGGTCTCACGGAAGTGGAACGCGCCAGGAAAGATGGCCGATGGGAACAGGCTTATGACTCTCCAAACGCTGCAACTGTTCCACCGGACCTGCAGGCCGCCCTCAACAAGAGCCCTCGCGCAAAAGCATTCTTCGCAACACTCGAAAGCAGGAACCGTTATGCGATTTTGTGGAGGGTACAAACTGCCAAGAAACCAGAGACGCGCGCTAAACGCATCGCATTATTCGTTGAAATGCTCGAACGAGGCGAGAAGCTCCATCCTTAGCTTGCTTTTATTTATCGCTGGGTCGATGGCGCCTTGATATAGCGGCTGGCAAATGTCAGAAACGTTGGCCAGTTCGGCGCAGGTGTATGACCACCACTATGCTGGCGGAACCCAATGTCTCCATTAATTAGAGCAGTCTCTATGGGAGGAAATTGAGTTGTCCCCAGGTCTTTTTTGCCTAACAGCCTGTACACTGGCCCGGCAGCAGCGGCAGCCAGGAACATCCCCTTTGAATCAACCCAGCCATCGCCCTGCGTAGCTCCTGCCCCAATAAAGACAGGCCGCGGAGCACACAGCGCAATCAACTCGTGAGTATCCACTGGCATGTCGTTTGCAGTAAGAGGACCTGCATATTTGAGAAAATTACCAGCCATCCAGTGATATTCATTGGTTGCTGCAACATTTTCCAGCGCTTCCCCAAAATTGCGGCGATACAGCTTGGCGCCGCCCTCGCCTGACGAACTGATATATGCAATGGCAAAACGCTGATCGTACGCCATGGTAACCAGAGCGGCTTTGCCATAGCGCGAGTGGCCTGTAATGCCAACCTGTTTCGCATCCACGGCCTTATCGGTTTCAAAGTAGTCGAGCGCTCGGCTGGCTCCCCACGCCCAGGCGCGCAAAGCTCCCCAATCGTCAAGCTTGCGTGGCCGGCCCTTGTTCATCAAGCCAATGATCCCCTCGGTCAGACCGGCTCCGTTATCAGCCTGATAGCTAGTAGGAATAAGGATCGCATATCCCCAGCCTTTGGCAAGCAGCTGCTGCTGCCATGTCGGCCCCGGTTCAGGAGGCAACGTCACTCCGCGCTTTGCAAGTGCAGCAAGAAATGCAGGATCGAAAGCGAACTCTATGATGACTGGCACGGGACCGGCAGCATGCGCAGGAGTAGTCAAAGTAAGTTGGATCGTGACATCGATGGACGGATACGAGGAGTTGTCGACATGCCCTGCAAGCTTTTTCGTTATAACCGGAACATTGCCATTTACGTCGTTTGTTGTGCTCAGTACCTCCCATTTCACTGGAGGTAGATTGGGCGGGACACGGCCATATATTTCTCGATCAAAATCTTCCACGATTTCCGGCCGCCGCTGCTGCCACCACATTGCCGCCGTAGTCACTTTTTTCCCGTTGTTCAACACGAGTGGGTCAGGCAATTTAGAGAACGGCCCTGCTTTTGACTCATCGTAATTCGCTGCATCTGGCGCCCTGGGCGTACCGCTTACACCATTTCGGAGTGATGAAATGTGCAAAAGATCCATCATTCGCTGACGGTCCTGCTCTGCAGTTAAGTGTGCGGGTTGAGGAATAAAAGACGGCTGCGCAGCTTGTCCTGTCGCCTTTGCGCTGAAGCAGAAGATCGCTGAGAGGGCGGCAATCTGAAACATGGTCGATATCTGAGTGGCGCGCAACAACGATTCCTCCTGCAGATAATCCTTAACCGGGTAACAACCTTCTCAAAAATAAGGGGAGCTCTCTCAGCGAAAGCTTCCCCGCGGAAAGCAAAGCAAATCTCAAAACTGTTTCATTTAGTATGCGATACAAACTATATTCAGACGAAAATCGACCTGTCAATGGAATTGTCGTTTGATCTGAAGCTCAAAGCTGACAGCACACGCAGGAATAAAATCATTCCCAGATCATCATGCGCAAAATCGTCCACATCGACATGGACGCGTTCTATGCTTCTGTGGAGCAGCGGGACGATCCGCAACTACGCGGCAAACCGGTAGTGGTTGCATGGCGCGGCAACCGTTCAGTCGTTTGCGCCGCTTCTTATGAGGCCAGACGCTATGGTGTGCGTTCCGCGATGCCAGCGACTCACGCAGAGCGCCTGTGTCCGGACGCTATTTTCATTCCTCCCGATTTTCCCCGCTATCGCGCTGTCTCACGCATGACACGGGATATTTTTAAGCAACATACAGATCTGATTGAGCCGCTGTCACTGGACGAAGCCTATCTTGATGTCACAGAAAACAGAACTGGCCTACCAACCGCGACACGCGTTGCCCGGGCCATTCGAAATCAGATCAGAGAAGAACTCAATCTGACAGCCTCCGCAGGAGTCGCACCCAATAAGTTCCTGGCAAAAATCGCTTCCGACTGGCGCAAGCCCGATGGACTCTTTGTGATTCAGCCGGAAGATATAGATATGTTTCTGCGGCCGCTCCCGGTTAGCCGGCTGCCCGGCGTTGGCAAAGTAACTGCTGCGCGGCTTAAAAGCTTTGGTATCAAGACCGTGGTCGATCTGCGCAGTCTCGACACAGCATTACTGGAAAGTCATTTTGGCCGTCATGGATTCCGCCTTCATCAGTTGGCAATGGGTATTGATGACAGCGAAGTCATTTCCAACCGGCCCACGCAATCCATCTCTGCCGAAGACACCTTTGAGCGCGACGTAGTCCTGAGCGAAACGGAACCGATGATTCGACGCCTTGCAGAAAAAGTCTGGACAGCCTCGCGCACGGAATCCCGAATCGCCCGCACTGTGGTTCTCAAACTCAAGACAAGCGACTTCAGGATTCTCACACGCAGTCATACGCCGGACTCGCCACCTGCTTCATGCATGGAACTGACCACACTTGCACTAGGTCTGCGCGAGCGAGTCAGCCTTGATCCAAGCCAGCGCTTTCGGCTGGTAGGCATTGGCCTTAGCAACTTCTGCGAACAGGACGATACCCCCGCGCAATCTGAGCTTTTCGAATAGGTATCGATAATCTAGCAAATTTAAAAGGTTACCTTTCCTCCAAACCACCACTGCCTTTCGCCACCGCTTCCCCCGAGACTCGCATTTGTCACCGCAAGTGTTGATGTGATCTTGCCGAAGTTAGAGCTGTTAATGTCAGAAGTTGGTGTGTTGAAGTGAGGGGTATTCGTGACGCCAAAAGCATTTGCCTCGAACTGAAAGTGCAGCCTTTCGGTGATCCTGAAATCGCGGTTCATGCTCATATCGAGATTCAGATAACCTGGCCCGCGAATAATGTTGCGTTCCGCGCTTCCCAGCACTCCGGGAATAGCGACGTGCGCAAAGGATGACGGATCAACGTATTTGCAGGCATTGCTGCTGCATTGGCTGGGACTGGTCGCGGGCCTGCCGCGAAGCATTCTGATCGGCGCAACAAGATTTGGAGTCAAGGTGTTGCCGGGAGAATTGAATGAGCCTGCATTGGTGTCCGTTACTGTAAACGGCGTGCCGCTCATTGCGCTAAAGATGCCGCTCAGCCGCCATCCGCCAAACAGCGCGCTGGTGATGCCGCTTGTCGCCCACTGTTTTCCGCGGCCAAAAGGAAGCTCGTAGATGCCATATGCCTGAAAGTTGTGGGTGCGGTCAAATCCTGCCAGGGCCCTGTTCCGCGATAGATAGGGAGGATAAGGCCAAATAATCGAATTAAGTTCTTCATCATCCTCAAAATTGATGGTCTTTGACCATGTATAGATCACAGCAACCTGCGAACCAGTTCCTAGACGGCGCGTCAGCCTCGCCTGCATCGCGTCGTAGTAGTTATTCCCGAACGGCGTCAGGCGGTTAACGTCCGACCAGTTCCCTCCAAAAGCAGCGTTCAGAATGCGCCCTTTTTGCCCTCCGGTCACATTGCATGACACAGTCCCAGGCAGACAATACGGCGCTGGATTCACGTTCATATTAGTCAATGGCCGGATGGCTCGCGACCCAACATACGAGAGGTTCATCACGAAACCGGCAAGTTCCTGCTCCACCGTTGCGTTATACGAGTGGATGTAGCCACGGCGGAAGTTAAGTGGAACGGTTGTTGTGCTGACACCGTTAGGCAACGGTATCCTGCCCGAACTTGTGTCGGGAGCAGGAATGAGCGTGATTCCCGTTGGCAGATAGCTGTAGGCGCCAACCGCATTCAGTCCAGTCAAAGAAGCCGCAGGAGCAAAAGCTGAGTTGCCTGCCTGGCTGTACGTGCTGCCAACAAAACTTGAGATCGTGTTTGCCGGATAAGCATTGCGCAGAAAGCGCCAGTTGTTAGAATCAGCGGTTATGCCGTATCCGGCGCGAATCACGGTTTTATCTGTAGCGCGATAAGCCACGCCCAGCCGAGGCAGGAACAACCCGTGCCCAACGCTCACTCCATCGTTCACAGGCACACCGCCGTTACCCCCGATCAGGACCGTCATCGTGCTTGTATCCAGGACGCGGGCACCTCCGAAATCACTATAGGCCATCGGATAATACTCCCAGCGCATGCCGTAATTCACGCTCAACTTTGGTGTGAGCTGCCACTGGTCGCGCGCATACAGCGCCCACTGTGACCATCGGAGAGCAATAACATTTGTGTCCTGCACTGCTTTGCCAACCTGGTCAGGCAAGCCGAGGAGAAAATCAGCATACGACGCGTATTGCAGAGTGGTTGGAGGATCGGTGGCCGCGCAGCTGCTGCCAGTACAAGTCACCTGCTGTGCACCGGCTCCAGTGAAGGAAAAACTGCCCCGTGCCGTCTGGAAGGTGCCGCCCTGCGGCTGAAAATGATTCAACATAGTGTGCGTGTAAGCAATGCCTCCACGAACGTTATGCCGTCCCCTCACCCATGTAAGGTTCGCGCTGCCGAGGAATTGGTTATCCCGGAAGACGAATGGATTGCCTGTGTTCGCGTTCCCGAGATTGGAAAATGTATTGAACTGAAACGCCGGAATGCCCCAGTAAAGCTGGTTTGTTGGGTCATTGGTTCCGGGAATCTTCAGCGTGTCCAGTCCAAAGGCTTTGTCGGTAGAAATATCAACATCTTCAGCATTAAGACGCTGCCGGGTGAATCCACCGTTCATATCAAGTAGAAAATTCGGTGTAAAAGTATGCGTCAGTCCCAATCCTACAAGTTGTACCCTTCCGAATGAATTGCCGTTTTGGCCGCCGAGGGTTGCATTGCCACCCGCAGGCCCTAATGCCGGCGGGTCGAAGATATCGCTGCCTGAATAGCTGTAACGTCCAAAGATGTTTGTCCTGTCACTCTGTACATAGGTGACCTTGCCGTCAAAATCATTACGATGGAAATATCCCTTTTGCGTATCAATGTAGTTATTTGTTGAAGCACCGGAAACATTTGGTGACGGAATCAGCTGGGCCATCAGAAGCGAAGCGGGATCCGCCTGGTTAAAGCAGAGCGTGTCTACAACGCCGTTGCAGGAGATAGGCTGACGGTTTGCTCCATTTGCGCTGCCCGTCCGCGGGTCATAGACGTGGACGGAATTACCGCTTTTGTCTGTCTGCAAACCACGAAAATCAAAGAAGCCATTTTGTGATGCCGTCTGATAGAGCAACCCGCTAAACGGCACTGTTTGTGGATTGCCTCCAGATGGCGCCTGTGTCTGCCGTGTCGATTCCCAGCCGCCATAGAAAAAGATTTTGTCTTTTTTAATGGGCCCTCCAACCGACGCGCCAAATTGATTGAGAATATTCAGCGGCCTCTTCGCGCCTGGGAGGGTGAAATAATTAAGGGCTTTCAGTTGATCATTCGTGTGCAGCTCATGCACATCTCCATGAAACTGATTTGTGCCAGACTTGGTCTGTACATTCACAATGGCGCCGCCGACCATGCCCTGTTCTGCGTCAAACGCATTCGTCACGATATTTACTGTCTCAATAGAATCTGACGGAGGAACATAAGCAATATTGTTTGGAAGCCAGGGGTAAGCGTTCGGCACGCCGTCGATGAGCGTGGTGTTTCCCTGTGAAGACTGCCCGTTGATGTTTGTTGTCATGGCGCGCTGCGGATTGCCTCCGGCGGAGTTGCTTTCCATAGGCAATCCTGCGCCGGGAACAATTTTGTACAGAGCCTGAAAATTCTTGCCTTCTGAAGAAATTGCAGGCAAAGCCTGTATTTCAGCCGAGGTTATGTTCGTCTGCACATCTGAGCGGTCAGTTTGCAGCACTGCAGGCGCTGTGGTCACGATTACGCTCTGGATCACTGACGCCGTACTCAGTTTTGCGTCCAGACGCTGAACAGCATTGGCTTCCACGACGAATTTGTCCGTTTCTAATGTGGCAAAACCAGAAGCCGAAATCGTGAACTTATAGGTGCCCGGGAGAATGTTGTTAAACCGGAAGATGCCAGCACTGTCCGTGGTTGCCTGCAGGGTCACTCCTTTATTGATTTCCAGTGCCTGCACTGAAGCGTTTGGGACCGCTGCTCCGGATGGGTCGGTAATCGTACCGGTTATTGTTCCATAGAGCACTTGCGCGGACGCGGGCGAAGCGAGTGCTCCCAATACCAGCAGCAAACTGCTCAGAAAACGCAGTACAGCTTCACGATATTGCATGACTTGCCTCCAAAAGTTTTTTGCTTAGCGCACATTTTTTTTGGATTATTTAGTTCAATCCATTTAGTATGCGACGCAAACTATAGTCAGCTAATAAAAGAGATGTCAACAGTAATTTTTTAAGCTTATGGAACTAGCGACCCGCGAGATTAGGCAGGAAAATAGATGGCAAATTGTAACTCTCGCTGCGTTATTGGCATTACACTGGTTTTTCGAGCATATACAAATTAAATCAATGGCATTTGGGATAGCATGAGTCAAGGCATTTTCGACCTGAGCGGGAAAACAGCAATTGTGCTTGGAGGCACGTCAGGAATAGGCCGCGCGATAGCAATCGGTTTAGCAAAAGCTGGAGCTGATGTTGTGGCGTCTTCCCGCCGCATCAAAGAGGTCAGGCAAACTACTGCTGAGATCGAATCCCTGGGACAAAAGAGCCTCGCGCTCACTGCGGATGTGCTTGACCGGCGATCCCTGCAGACGCTACACGATCAAATCCTGCATAAGTTCGGGCGAACCGACATCCTGGTAAATTCTGCGGGAATCACACATCGCACGCCAACTCTGGAGTGTACCGAAGATGATTGGAACCGGGTTATAGAGACAAACCTTATGGGGACATTTCGTGCGTGCCAGATTTTTGGACGATCCATGCTCGCCCAACGTTATGGGCGAATCATCAATATCGCTTCGCTTGGCACTTTCGTAGCTTTCTATGAAGTAGCGGCATACTGCGCGAGCAAGGCTGGAGTCGGATCGCTGACGAAATCGCTGGCAATTGAAATGGCTCCTCACGGCGTGTGCGTGAATGCGATCGCGCCGGGCATTTTTCCAACAGCTCTTAATACTGAACTGCTCGACCAGACGGAAAGAGGTTTAGAGATGCATGTGAGGACTCCCATCAAAAGATTTGGGCATGCAGATGAGCTTGTCGGGGCAGCGGTCTTTCTGGCATCAGAGTCTTCGTCATATATGAACGGACAGATTCTCGCGGTGGATGGCGGTTATCTTGCCAGCGGAGTAAACCAGTGAATTGTCCTCAAAGGCCGGAGCGCTTTTCGGGATGGTTACGGTCAACACAAGATGTACAGTAGCTTGCAATTGGGAGATAGATCGGATTGGGAAATTTCCGGCAAGTAGAGGGTATGCGGAGAATCGACCTTACTGCGGTTGAACTGGCGTCGAGTGAAACAGCACGCAGCATTAATCGAGACATTGTTCTGCAACATATTCGTTCCCGTCAGCCAATCTCCAGGGCTGACCTTGCGAGATTCTCCGGTCTGCAGCGAAGCACAGTATCGCAAATCATCGAACAACTTATTGACGAGCGCTGGGTACGTGAAGGCGCAGTAGCCCAACTGCCCCGCGGACGGCATCCGGTCATGCTCGTTCTGAATGATGATCTCGTTGTACTCGCCGCAGACATTCATCCCCGCCGGGTAACAGTTGCCATGGTGGACTTGACTGGGCGGCTGTTGTCTAGGTCAACCCTCCCGCTAAGTTCGGACCCAGCCAAAGCGGTTGCCAGTATTGCCGACTGCATGAAGCGCATACAGAGCAACCATCCTAAAAAATCTGCGGAAGGAATCGGCATCAGCGTTCCTGGTCGTGTTGATCCGGAATCACAATGTCTCATTTTCGCTCCCAATCTGAACTGGCCGCAGTTTGATATAAAACACGCCATTGAACGACAACTGCATTTGCCTGTCGAAATGGAGAATGCGGCCACTGCCTGCCTGATGTCTGAACTCTGGTTTGGAAGAATGGATGGCATTCGGGATGCTGTATTAATCACCGTTTCAGAAGGGATTGGCGCAGGCATTCTGGCCAACGGCCATCTCATCTCTGGCCAGCATGGAATGGCCGGTGAATTTGGCCATATACCGCTGGACCCGTCCGGACCCCGCTGCGCCTGCATGCAGCATGGATGCTGGGAAATGTATGCATCCTGCCATGCTGCTTTGCGGTACTATGACGAATCCACGGCGAAAACAAACCGCCTTACTTTTCACGAATTACTCAATCTGGCTGAGGAAGGAAATACACATGCCATTCAGGCACTAACGACCCAGGCAAAATATCTTGGCAAGGGGCTGCGAATGGTCACTGCTGCGTTGTCGCCGGAGGTTGTTCTGGTCGCTGGCGATGTCACCTCTGCATGGAGCCATTTTGCGCCAACGATTGAGAAAGAAATGAAGAGCTCGACCCTGGCCGGGAACCCGCCACGTTTGCTGCCAACACATGAAGGTGAAGTAGCCAGGCTCCGCGGCGCCGCTGCTCTTCTTCTTCAACGGCATTCGATATCTAACCGTAGCTAAAAACGATTTTTGCTTTTCGTATACGTTCGCAGCGCATATTAAGTAGAGGATCGGCACGATGAAAATTGTGAACGCTCGCGTGATCGTCAGTTCACCTGGGCGCAATTTTGTCACTCTTAAAATTGAAACTGATGAAGGCATCTATGGCCTTGGGGATGGCACGCTGAACGGAAGGGAGCTGGCAGTAGCCAGTTATCTTACGGATCATGTGATCCCCTGCCTCATCGGACGCGATCCATTTCAAACCGAGGACATCTGGCAATACCTCTATCGCGGGGCCTACTGGCGTCGCGGTCCTGTTACCATGTGCGCAATTGCCGCAGTTGACGTGGCGTTATGGGACATCAAAGGCAAAGCCTTGCACACACCCGTGTACAACCTGCTTGGCGGCAAGAGCCGGGAGGGGATTCTTGTCTACGCCCATGCGCACGGCTCGGATATTGAAGAAACAGTCGAAGACGTGGGCAGGCATATCGACATGGGGTATCTTGCCGTTCGTGCACAAAGTGGCATTCCCGGCATGGAGTCCACTTATGGTGTACCTAAAGGCGGACAGCCTTATGAGCCTGCCGAAAGAGGTCTTCCGTCAGAAAGCAGATGGTCGACTGAGATGTATCTGCGCCAGGTGCCCAAGCTCTTTGAGAGAGTGCGGCAGCAATTCGGAGAAGATGTGCATCTCCTCCATGACTGTCATCATCGCATGACGCCAATAGAAGCGGCACGGCTGGGAAAAGAATTAGAACCGCATCATCTCTTCTGGATGGAAGATCCAGTTCCAGCCGAATTGCAGGAAGGATTCAGAGTCATACGCGAGCACACCACCACCCCCATCGCTACCGGAGAAGTGCTGAATTCCATCTGGGACGCGCAGGACTTGGTTCGTAATCAATGGATTGACTATGTCCGTATGACGCTGGTGCACGCCGGCGGCTTTACACACTTGAAGAAAGTTGCAGACTTTGCAGAGTTGTATCACGTACGCACGGGATGTCACGGCGCCACGGACCTCTCGCCTGTAACCATGGCGGCAGCTCTTCATTTCGATACGGCCGTCCATAATTTCGGGATTCAGGAACATATGCCACACAATGCAGAAACAGATGCGGTATTTCCGCACAGCTATTATTTCCGCGCAGGATATATGTATCCAGGCGATGCTCCAGGATTAGGGGTTGATCTGGATGAGAAGCTGGCAGCAACATTTCCGTATCAGCGCGCATATCTTCCCATCAACCGTAAGCTGGATGGCACTCTTTCCGATTGGTAGCCACTCAACATTCATGCCGGAGACAAATCAGTGAAACTTTATCGCAC
>DATAQW010000306.1:0-8006 GCA_036264445.1 Pseudacidobacterium sp. | reverse complement strand
CGCTGCGCATGCTGCGTACCTCGCTGATGATTTCCCGTGGCGGCGGACCTCCGCAGATTTTGCTCATTACTAGTCCAGGCGCAGGAGAAGGAAAAAGCACCATTTCCTTGAATTTGGCTGCGGCGTTGGCGCAGCAGGGATCCAAAGTTCTGCTGGTGGATGCCGATCTGAGACGTCCAGTGCTCCACCAGAGAATAGGCCTGGATAATGAAAATGGGTTGAGCACGGCTCTTTCGAGCAGTGTGAATCAGCCAGACCCGCAGCGAGCTGGAACAATCCCGAATTTATCCGTGTTGTGTGGTGGCCCGGTGCCGCCAATCCCGTCGGAACTGCTCGGCTCACAAAGAATGCAGGACCTGATAACGCGATGGAGATATGAGTACGACTTCATTGTGCTCGACGGCCCTCCGGTGCTTCCTGTGACGGATGCCGTCTTGGTCGCACGTCAGTGCGATGCAGTTTTGCTTGTGGCCCGGCATGGAATCACAAGAAAAAAATCAGTGGAACGCGGGTATCGCGCCATTCGGGAGCAGACGCCGGTTGGCGTCGTGCTGGGGACAGTACTGAATGCTGTGCCAGGCCGCTCCTCCGATTTTTCCGATTATTACGGCTATCACGGTAATGCCGGCTACGCAGAGGAGAGACGAAATGAAGCGCACGCATAGTGTGTTGCTGCTCACAATCGCGTTGGCCTTTGCATCTTTCGGACAGAGTGTAACAGCGCACGATACAAATACAGCACAATCAGCGAGGGCTGAGAGTCTGTTGATAGGCCCCGGTGACCTGCTGCATATCACCGTCTTCCGCGAGCCGGATCTGGAGCAGCACGTTCGCGTAAAGGATTCCGGAGAAATCGACCTGGACCTTGCGGGGGCTGTGAAAGTCTTGGGTCTGACTCCAGGAAAAGCCGCCGGCGTGATTGCACAAGCCTATGTACAGGGCCAATATCTCAACCATCCCCAGGTTTCTGTACTTGTCGAAGAATATGCAACGCAGGAAGTGTCTGCGCTGGGACAAGTAGCGAAACCAGGAGCAGTTCCACTGACGACGCCACGAAGCCTTGTCAATGTGCTTTCGCTTGCCGGTGGTCTGACGGAAATCGCCGACAGGCACATCACTGTACAAAGAGGAGATAAGAGCGGCCTCATTACAACATTTTTGCCCAACAATCCTCAGGCCGCGCTGCATGCATCTGTCATGGTTTATCCGGGTGACACAGTCATCGTTCCCAAAGCCGGCGTGGTTTATGTGCTCGGGGATGTGGCGCGTCCCGGCGGCTATGTGATGCAGGATGATTCAAAGCTCACGTTGCTGCAGGCAATTGCCATAGCGGCGGGCGCCAACCGGACAGCGAAGGAGAGCGTCACTCGCCTGATCCGGAAAGTGAACGGCAGCTATCAGGAGCAGATCATTTCGCTCAAAGACATCGAGAGCGGCAAAAAAGACGACATGCAGCTTGAAGCCGATGATGTGCTCTACGTCCCCTTCAGCATGACAAAGAACGTTGTGCTTGGCGCATCAGGAATTGTGTCATCCACGAGTTCAGCCGCTATCTATGCGGTGCGGTAAAGCGGCTTCGACCATGAGTAGAGTTGGAGTTGCTGAACTCATATGTGCAGGCATACTTGCGTTCTTTGCCATGCAGGGAGCGATTCCTGGGATTGCTCCCAATCAGGCAAATGAAATGACAAACACTGCGGCCACGGGACTGATGAAAGTTGCAGGGATCGGGTCGCAGATACTTGTCGACGGAACAATTCTGGTGCTCGTCCTTCATCAATGGCGCCGCTTTTACCGCCTCGCTTTCACTCTGCAATGGACGGCCGCGATTTCTGCGCTGGCTTTGCTTTCAATCCTATGGTCGCAGGATGCAGTCATGACAGCCAGACGGGCAGTTCCGTTTGCGTTGGCTACGCTCTTCGGATTGTACTTTGCAGCCCGATATCCGGTGCGGAAGCAGCTCTCGATCTTCTGCGCAACAATGCTATTTGCTGCTTTGGGAAGTGCAGTGCTGGCTATATTTTTTCCGGCCATTGGTCTGGAGGCATCCACAGGACATTTCGGCAACTGGCAAGGCGTCTTTACGCAGAAGAACGCTTGCGGGCGGGCCATGGTATTTGCCACTGCCGCAGTGCTGGCCTGCGGTCGCCTGAATCTCTACCGCCTTGTCTGTCTCCTGGCGTTTCTATTTGTGCTGATCATGAGCGGGACGCGTGGTGCCTGGGTCATCGAAGGCGCTCTCCTTCTCTGTTATATGCTCACCCGCATCATCGGACAGTCCACTCCTTCGTTTCGCGCGGTTCTCATATACCTGGTAGTTGCTCTGGCTGTCATGGCTGTTGTCGCAATATGGATGTACTTTCCTCTGCTTGCAGCGCTGCTGGGCAGAGACGCGACTTTGACCGGCAGGACCGCGATCTGGCAGCAGGTCTGGCAAGCCATCGTGAAGCATCCATTGCTTGGCTACGGATATGCAGCTTTCTGGCGGGGCATGAAAGGCGAGTCCTACAACGTGATCCTTGCGCTGAAGTTCGTTATCTTCCACGCTCACAACGGCTTTCTGGAGATATGGCTGGAACTCGGCGCAGCAGGAGTTTTGCTGTTTGTTCTGAGCTATGCGCGTGCATGGAGAAAACTATGGCCGCTTCTGTTACACCGCAGGATGGCCGATTGTTCATGGATGATTTTCGTACTCGTGCTGGTTGTCCTTTATGACCTCGATGAGAATACACTGCTCACCTTCAATGGATTGTTCTGGGTTGTTTACGTTGCTGTGGTTGCAAACATTGAGATTCTTTCCGTTGAACACAAAGCGCAGCACCTTCTTCGAATGGCGCCGGGAAATGAGATGGAGCAGATATCGCGTCGGCGGCAGGCTTCTGCGTTGGCCGCATCGCGGGGTATTTAGAACATGATGCCCAAGGTTCTTGTTTATCGCAATGAGCTGCTGAATCTTTCAGAGACATTCATCCTCTCGCAGGCAAGCGCTCTTCGGCGGTTCAAGCCGATATTTGCCGGGTTGAGGCAAATCGGTCCTAGTCTGGACCTGCAACCACATCCTGTTACTGTTGTGTCTGGTCCGGTCGGATGGAAAGAAAAGACACGTCGCAGGATCTTTCTTCGGACCGGGTATGCAGGCAGGTTTTTAAAGGATAGCGATGCTCATCGGGCTGAAATTATTCATGCGCATTTTGCGATTGATGCTTGTGCAATCCTGCCTCTTGCCAAAAGATTACGTATGCCGCTCGTTGTGACGCTGCATGGTTATGATGTGTCTCGCAATGAAAAGGGCTTTCACGAGTTGCCGACGACGCGGGCATATCTACGGAGAAAAGAGGAACTGTGGAAGTACGCGAGTCTTTTCTTCTCAGTATCGGAGCATGTAAGGCAGCGAGCAATCGAAAGGGGTTTTCCCCCGGAGAAATTATGGGTGCACCGCATTGGGACAAGGAAAGATGGGAGCACCGTTCAAAACCATCCTCGTGACTTGCCAATCGTTTTGTTTGTTGGCAGGCTTGTCGAAAAGAAAGGGTGTATTCATCTACTTCGAGCAATCCCGCAGGTTTTTGAGAAGATTCCCGATGCACAGCTTGTTGTCATTGGTGATGGACCGCTACGAGGGGCACTGGAGCGGGAAGCAAAACCTTGGGATGGAAGAGTCACTTTCCTCGGCCAGCAATCTCATAGCGAAGTAAAGCAATGGATGGGGCGCGCGCGCGTGTTGGCCGCGCCGAGTGTTCGAGCAATAGATGGCGATGAAGAAGGTTTGCCTACTGTTCTTTGTGAGGCGCAGTCATTAGGGCTGCCAGTTGTGGCATTTGCAGTGCCCGGAGTTATCGAGGCTCTGTCCGAGGAGCGGCGAGGTGATATGCCATGTGAACGGGATGAATCCGGACTTTCAGAAGAGATTATCAACCTGCTTGAAAACAATGATAGGTGGCTGCGTGTGAGCAAATCAGGGAGACAATACGTAAATTCGCATTTTGACCTCGAGCAGCAAACGCGCATTCTTGAAGACAAATACGACGAAGTGATTGCAAAGCACCGTGCTTAACAAAGAAAAGCGAATAGAAACGGAACTCCTTTGCATTTGGATGATAGGCCCCTCAGAACTCTTCGGATTCGGAAGATTGGATCGTCTTATCTTTGATTTTCGGGCTGCCGAAGACGCGAAATTCTGAGACTTTGTGCAATCTGAATACGGGAATAGCACTGTTTGCCGGTACTTTCATGCGGAAGAAATCGGCTTCCTGGACCCCATCCAACACAAAAGCCGGGCGCGCATCCGGCGCAGCATAGGCAATTTCGACATTTGTCAGCTCGACATTGTTTACATGCCGTAAGAAAAAACCATGCGCAGGAAGCGGTCCAAACATGTGCGGATCAGGATAGGCATTTTCCTTCTCCGGGACCTGAATCGCGGCCATTTCCGCTGTGCCACCTCCTTGATGGTGTAGATAAATATCGCTGAATTTGAGATCTGTAATCGGATGGTCGGGGATGCCGCTGATGAGGGCCGCAAATTTTGACGCGGAATTGTAACTGACAATGTTACTGAACAGAATGCGGCGGGCGTCGCCGATAGGCACTCCCTGCGGTCCGCGCATGCGGCTGCCGAGGCGAATAAAGATAGGCGCGCCGGAGATATCCCGCATCGTAATGTTGGTGAAAGTAATATCTTCAAGCAGAGCGCCGTCAACGCTCTCCAGGGCGATTCCGTTGCATCCTTCAAAGACGCAGTTTGAGACGGTGATGTTCCTGAATCCGCCATTCGATTCTGTGCCGCACTTGATGCGTCCGGTTCGCGGGACCTTGAAGTCTGGAGCAAACTTTTTGAAAGTGCCGTCAAGCAGCGTACCCAGTTCATAGCAGCCGCTGACGTAGCAGTTTGTTATGGTGACATTCTCGGTTGCGCGAGCATAACCGAGAGCGAAAGAACTCTTTGGACAAATGGCGTCGTCCCAGGGGGAATTGACGGTGCAGTTGGACACGCGGACATTCTTGCAGCAGTCGATGTCCATGCCGTCGCGGTTGGTGTCGATCTTCAGGCTGTCAATGATCAGGTTGTCGACGCCCGTAGCAAGGATTCCGAAGTGGCCGCCCTTCAGAATGGAGAAGTCACGCAGGATAACGTTGCGGCAATTTTTGAGGGCGATGGCCTTATTACCGACTCGCGGCTCTTCGGCCCGTGGTTCTTCGTGCGTGCCCCGGCTCAGGCCTTTGCCCCAGATGAGCCCCGGCCCATAGATCGACACATCGTGCAGGTTCTCGCCCCAGATGAGGCTGTTACGCCAGTGATTGTGGCCGTAATCCTGGTAATTTTCCCAGGGTGCATTCGATTCGGCCGGATCGTAGCCATCGCTGCGGTCCGCAGGGGTTTCTCCGGCAAGAATGGTTGCTCCCTGCAGCAGATAGAGGGCGATGTTGCTCTTCAACCTGATCGAGAACGAGTTATATATTCCGGCAGGAAAGAGGATGGTGCCACCGCCGGCGTTGGCAGCGGCATCAATGGCTTTGTTGATCGCAGGCGAATCGATGGTCTTGCCATCGCCGGTTGCGCCGAATGAACGAACGTCATAGATGCTGCCCTGGGGAGGGATCGAGGATGAAGATTGAGCGCCAATGCTGATGGGAGCCAGCGTGCCGGCTGCTCCGATGGTTGCGTATTTCAAAAAATCACGGCGCTGTTTCTGCATTTTGTATCTCCCCTGTGGTCTGACCTCTTAGACGATAACGCAACGATGCGGTTTGTGCACCTCAAAATGCCCACAAAAAATTCAGGCCGTCCGAAAGTGTGCTTTCGAACGGCCAGGTGTCTCGGATCTCGAGACCGAATGCGAGATTATAACCCGCTTGGGTCAGCAGTCACGCAGTGCAGCGGCTACATCGGCGATGGCGACATCCACGCTGGATGCAGAAGAACGCGTAACAACCTCAACCTTGCCGTCAGCGGCTTTCTTGCCTACGTTGATGCGGTAAGGAATGCCGACGAGATCTGCGTCCTTGAATTTGACTCCGGCGCGCTCATCGCGGTCATCGAGCAGCACGTCGAATCCTGCTGCTTCAAGATCGGTGGCGATGCGCTCACCCACCGCAACCAAGTTGGCATCGGCAGCATTGGTGATGGTGACGACAACTTCGAAAGGAGCAATCGATCTTGGCAGCCAGAAACCGTTGTCGTCATGATTCTGCTCAATGCAGGCTGTCAGAATACGCTCGATGCCGATGCCATAGCAGCCCATGATCGGCGTCACTTCTTTGCCGTTGGGATCGAGCACGCGCGTGCCCATGCTTTCTGTATATCTGTAGCCGAGTTTAAAGATGTGTCCAACTTCGACAGCCTTGGCAACCTTCAGCGGATTGCCGCACACCGGACAACCTTCACCTTCGACGACGTTACGCACATCGGCAGCGATGGTCCAGGTGAAATCGCGCCCCGGAGTAACGTTGCGGTAGTGGTAGTCGAGCTTGTTCGCTCCGCAGACCATGTTCTGGCGGCCTTTGAGCGCGAGATCGAGGATGACTGGCACTCCACCATCGCCAAATGTTTTTGCCGGCTCAAGGCCAATCGGTCCAAGGAAGCCGGCAGGGCCGTGAATATACTTCTCCAGCTCATCTGCTTGCATGGGACGCAGATCAGTCGCTTTGATTAAGCCGAGCAGCTTGGCTTCATTCACTTGATGGTCGCCCCGCAGGAAGACGACGACCGGAGCCCAGATGGATTCGCCCTTCACATTCTTTGTCTCTGCCATATAGGCGACACACTTGATGTCCTGCGCTTCTGAGATGTTAAAGAACTTCGCTACATCGGCAACAGCAGCAATGCCCGGAGTATGCACGAGCTCCGGTTTACCATCGCCTGTTGGAGCCAGCTCAGTAACCGGAGCAAGCCGCGACGTGGCCTTTTCGAGATTTGCCGCGTAGCGACATTCAGCGCAGCTGGCGATCAGGTCTTCGCCTGCGTCGGTATAGACCATGAACTCCTGTGATTGCGAGCCTCCCATTGCTCCGGAATCGGCTTCAACAGCAACGAAGTTCAAACCGCAGCGCGTGAAGATGGTGCGATAGACCTGGTCGTGGAGATTAAAGCTCTTATCGAGGCCAGCGTCATCGAGATCGAAGGAGTAGCTGTCCTTCATGATGAACTGGCGCACGCGAAGCAGGCCGGCCTTCGGACGCGGCTCGTCGCGGAACTTGGTCTGAATCTGATACCAGATTTGTGGGAGCTGCTTGTAGCTCTTCAACTCCTTGCGGGCGATGCTGGTCATTACTTCCTCATGCGTCATGCCCAGGCAGAGCCATGCGCCTTTGCGGTCTTGGAGGCGGAACATGTTCTGCCCCATGATGGTCCAGCGGCCGCTCTCTTCCCACAGTTCGGCTGGATGAAGGGTGGGCAGGAGGAATTCCTGGCCAATCTTGTCCATCTCTTCGCGCACAATGCCCATGATTTTGTTGATCGAGCGCTGTCCGAGAAAGAGATAGGAATAGATGCCTGCTCCAAGCTGGCGAATATACCCGGAACGGACAAGAAATTTGTGGCTGGCAACTTCGGCGTCTGCCGGAGCCTCACGAAGTGTAGGAACAAAAAGCCGGGACCAACGGTGCATGAATGTGTGTGCTTTCCAAAAAGTCAGATGAAGGGTAAATATCTATTCTAACTGGCTCTTTAGGCCGTTGGCCATGACCCGGCTATGTGGCAAAAATTCGTTGAAGGGCCGCCGCCGTTTCCAGAGAGTTGTAATGCGTACTGAAGAAAGCTGCTCCCGCTTTTCCCATTGCGACGCGTTCCGCATCGCTCAGCTGCTGGAAGCCCTGCAATAACTGCCTGATTCCTTCTAATGTGTCATCTTCCACAAGCCCGGAGTGGCTTTGAACGATATCCGGCAAGATGTTGACTTTGTTGGTGATGAGAACAGGCCGTTCGCAAGCCATTGCCTCGGCAACTGCGATGCCGAAGTTTTCCTGGTGTGAAGGGAGAATAAAGGCTTCGCAACCGCGGAAAGCTC
>DATAQW010000248.1:0-2607 GCA_036264445.1 Pseudacidobacterium sp. | reverse complement strand
GAAATCGCACGACAGAAGCCAGAAGCAACCCACGTCGCCGGACTCTACACATGGAATCAGCTTGGTCGCAGAGTGAAGAAGGGTGAGAAAGGCATCCGTATTCTTGCTCCCATCATTGGTACTAAGCGGAAGCCGCAGGAGGAAGCCGAGAAGGACCTCACCCGCCAGAACGCTCCCGTGCTGGTTGGTTTTCGTGCAGCCTATGTTTTCGATGTTTCACAGACCGAAGGCAAGGAGCTTCCTGAACATGCTCGCGTCAGTGGCGATGCTGGCGCAAACCGCGACCGTTTGATTGAGTTCATCAACACTCAGGGTATCGAGCTTGAGTTTAATGAGCGCATTGCGCCGGCAATGGGCATGAGCTATGGCGGCAAGATCGTGCTCTTGCCGGGACAGTCGAAGGCGGAGGAGTTTTCTTGCTTAGTTCATGAGTTGAGTCATGAGCTATTGCACAAAGCCGACCGCCGCACTGCAACAACAAAGATCGTCCGCGAAACCGAAGCCGAGGCCATCGCCTTCGTGGTCAGCAAGGCTGTGGGACTGGAGACGGGAACGGCATCGGCTGATTACATCCAGCTTTATCACGGCAACGCATCGCTGCTAGCCGAAAGTCTTGAAGTCATCCAGAAAACATCGGCTGTCATTTTGGCGGCACTGGAGCCAAAGCCAGAATTTGAGGATCAATCGCAAGATGAAATGGCAGTCGCCAGCTAGTCCGTCGCAGTCTATGGGCGGACGGTCGCCGGCTGTCCGCTCTCCCTATCCACTCATGTTCACCAAAAGGAGAAGCGCATCATGTCTACTGTTACTACCGCAGCTACCGAATACCTTAATCTCCCACTTTCCATTCTTACGGAATCGAAAACCAACCCACGTCGCATTTTCGACGATGCCGCTTTGAAAGAACTAGCCGAGAGTATCCGCAGCCACCCAGGCGCTGAACTACCTGCGAACGAGCAATCAGTGTCTCGGCCTTCTAGAGTTCTACAAGCAGGCAGCAGCAAGCGCCACTCCCATTGCATTGCTCAGCGGCAGCGCAAACGCTGAAGAGCAGCCTGCCACGTCAGAAACGTCAGGCTGCCCCGAGTGTCAGAGCGGCTTCATCCAGACACTGCGCTCCGGTATGAGACGTTGCGGTCAATGCGGGCAACAATGGAATCCGAATCCCAAACCAGTGGTGCCGAATCCAGCGCTGACCAGGCAGCCGGCGTGGAGGATGTAGAAACTGCAGGTACAATTCTGGACGAAAGGAAAAATCCTGTTAGGACAATTATGGCCAAGCTATTGACGGTTCACGTCGTCTACACGGTGAACTAACCATGCTGAAGCTATCTAGTCTATTACTCATCCTTATAGCTGCTTTCCAGACAAGGATTCCTAGACCTGGAGGCAGTGCGCATAGCGGCGCGCGTACGCGGACCTTCTCGTTTGTGCAGGGAACCGCTGTAGCGACCGCCAATATTAGCTCTACAACCGCAACAGCCACCAAGACCATCACTGGATTTACAGGTGGTCATCTACTCACCGTGGATACTGGGACAGGCGTGAAGTCGACGGCTTCAGGTGTTGAGGCCGTCCTGTCTGGCTGCACGGATGGGACGAATGCTCTAACGATTCCACCCGCTTCATCGTATGCGACGGGTGGATCGAACCCCATTGCTGGGAACCCACTGTCATTTGCCAGCCCTACCGATACGGGAAACATGGGAGTGGCTTATATTGTCGAGCCATCCTCCGGGTCGGTCACCATCACCTGCACCTGGCACAGCACTGGCGGCCTCAGGCTTTTCTATTGGTATGTGGCAGCACAGGAGTTTTCCTGCTCTCCGAATTGCACTGGAGTAACCGCGAAGGGCGCTAAGGCTGTGTCGTATGGGACGAACACCGGAGCAGTTCCCATCGTGACCCCCTGCATCACGCCATCAGCCCCAGGCGATCTGCTTTGGGGAACTTGGATCACCGACCTGGGCGCTCAAAACGGGGCGAATCATCCATGGACAACTGTCAGCGCTTCGAATGAGGAAGCTTACATCCTGAGCGCTCCATCGGGGTCAACCTGTGCCAACTTTAAAGACACGCAAAGCGGAACGGACTCTCTCGGCGCCACCATTTTGGACCTTGATTGAAAAACTATAACAACTGATGGCAGACGTCCTTGCGGATTATGCGCCGGCTGATCGGGAGAGATTTGGTGAATAAAAAAACGAGGCCGCGCGCGAATTACTGAAGGGATACCACCGCTAGACCTGCTGCGTGTGCGAGATGGCACGGAAGATTTGGCCGAAAGTGAACCTAGAGCCGTTGCTGCAGCAGCCGTGATGCCTTTTCCGCCGCGAAGCTTCGCACACCGAGATAATCAGAGTTGTGAAACTCCAGTAGCTCGTCATCAGGCGCGTGCCGGATTCTCTCTAGCCAAAAGTCTACGTTTACATCCATCGTCAACACATATCATACGTGCTTTCGATTGGCGCCGTTACCTATTTTGGGATTTTGTTTTGGGATGGTTGTAATTCGGTGAGAATCGTGGAACATTAAATCAGGAGACCGGGGAGCTTATCTCAACGGTTTGGGACGTGAGCCGGAATCTCACGAGCATTGAGTTCGACC
>DATAQW010000205.1:0-4382 GCA_036264445.1 Pseudacidobacterium sp. | reverse complement strand
CCGCCCCGGTAAAGTTATCGATTCCAGGGATATTAAGCTTCCGGTACTCCACGCCTAATGCGATCAGAACCACATGGCAGGAAACTTCGCGTCCATCGGAAAGCTGGACGGAATGATAAGGAGCCTCCGTGCGGATACCGGTAGCACGCTGGGTCAGAAATTCCGCGCCGAAACGCGAGGCCTGCACATATGCGCGGCGGGCAAGATCAGCCCCGCTAAGCCCGGACGGGAAACCAAGATAATTTTCAATCCTGGAACTGCTGCCGGCCTGACCGCCGGGAGCCTCCGGTTCAATCACGATCGGCTTCAACCCTTCAGAAGCTGCATAGACAGCAGCAGCCAATCCAGCAGGGCCGGCACCAATAATAGCTACATCATAGAAGTCTTTCTCCGCCTGCGTCCGCAACCCGATACGCCCTGCCAGCTCTATCTGGCCCGGCTGCACCAGAGACGTGCCGTCAGGAAAGAGGACAGCAGGGAGCTTACGATCGTCCAATTTGTAGCGTTCCAGCAGTTGAACCGCCTCGTCATTTCGCTCTGGATCCAGCCATACATAAGGAATCTGGTTGCGCGAAAGAAAGTCGCGCACCTGATGGTCCTTTGCCGACCAACGCGGTCCCACCACTCGCAATCCCTCAAACGGGGGCTTGTAGCCTTCCTTCCAGTTCTCGAGCAGGTCGTCGAGTACTGGATAGAGCTTTTCCTCCGGCGGATCCCATGGTTTGGTGAGGTAGTAGTTGATTTTTGCCGTGTTGATGGCCTTGATAGCAACCTCGGTATCGGCGTATGCCGTCAAAAGCGCTCGCTTCGCATCAGGATAAATGCCCTGCGCTTTCTCTAAAAACTCGACGCCGCTCATCCCGGGCATGCGCTGGTCGGAAAGGAAAAGTGCGACCGCGTCTCCGCGCTGTTGCAGCTGGGTACAGGTGTCCAGGGCCGCCTGTCCAGAGCCGGCGCGCAGGATACGGTAGTTTGCTCCATATTGACGACGCAGATCTTGAATCACAGCCTCAAGGACGCTGATGTCGTCATCGACAGCGAGAATCACCGGCTTTGCCATGCAATTACTAGTTTAGCCTGTCCTTCGCTTTAGGACAGCCGGCGACGATGGGAGCAGCTCTCTAAAGGATCGGCACGAAACACAAGATGCCTTGATTTTGTTTACAGGGGTGTAATGATCCAGCAAAACCCGGTAAGTCTTATACCCTAAAAAGCACAGAAATGATAGATGACCAAAGGAACTATGAAATAACTGTAGAACCACCATTCCCAAAAGGATACTTCTCATGTACGCTAAGCTCACTAATTCAAACAATCTGTACCTTGTGTAACCTCTGATGTCCCAAAACAGGGCACTTTAGAAATATGTTTTCTGCCGTGGTCGATATCTTGTGCAAGTAAGGAAAGTATCCCTGGTTGCATACAGTCTGTACAACCTATAACTTGCGCCCTGTAAGTGTGTGGCGCAATAAAGCGTTATCGGGGGACAACGCGCTCACATGAACAAAGTTATCTTGGCGGATAATCAGGCGATTTTTCGCGCAGGTACCGCGAAAATTCTGGCTATGGAAGACGATTTTCGCATTATTGCTCAATGCCCCGATGTGGAACGCCTGTACCAGGCAATTGATTCTTTCCGCGGGGCAATCCTCATGATTGCCTCAACCCTTAAAACTGACTTACAACTTCTCATGGATCGGGCCGGTCGTGCCGGCAGCCGCGTCGTCGCTATCCTTGAGAACGAAGAATCTCCAAAATCTTTCCTTGCCTGGGGTATACAAGGGCTGATTTTTCGCGACGTATCTGGTCCGGCCATGATTGACTGTGTCCGGCGGGTTGCCGCCGGAGAGCAGTATCTGCAACCCGCTACGAACATACAGCAGCCGATTATAGAAGACCTAGTCGGCGCTCGCGTTCGTGACCGGCTGACACCAAAAGAAATGAAGATTGTCGCTCTGATCGTGCAAGGCTGCAAAAACAAGGAAATTGCCATCCGTCTGGGAACAACCGAACAGGTGGTGAAAAATTATCTTCGCAGCATCTATGACAAGACTGGCGTTTCGGATCGTCTGGAACTAGCTCTCTTCACCATCCATCACAAGATGCTGGCGGAGGCAGCCGAGGCAGTCGGCAACCAGATGATGCAGGTTTACTAATACCACGAATCAGCGTAGGCATAAAACCCCACACAGCGAATGCGGGGTTTACCTTAATTTCTGTGCAACGGATTTCGCTTGCGTGAACAGATATAGATAATCCGGGCCGCCTGCTTTTGAATCCGTCCCGGACATATTGAATCCGCCGAATGGATGCGCGCCGACCATCGCGCCTGTGCACTTGCGGTTAAAGTACAGGTTGCCGACGTGGTAGGTCTGCCGCGCGTGGTCGAACTTTACCGGGTCATTGGTATAGACTGCGCCGGTCAGGCCATATTCCGTGTTGTTGGCGATGCTGAGCGCGTGATCATAGTCATTCGCCTTGATGATGGCCAGCACCGGACCAAAAATCTCTTCCTGGGAAATACGCGCGTCGGGAGCAACGTCGGCGAAGACCGTTGGCTCCAGGAAGTAGCCTTTTTCGGGAGTTTCAACTGCATTGCCTCCCGCGATCAAACGGCCTTCCTTCTTTCCCGCTTCGATATATCCAAGAATGGTTTGCATCGCCCCACCGTTTACTACCGGTCCCACGTTTGGGTTCGCCGCTGGATCGCCCATTGTCAGCCTGGCTACGCGCTCGCGCACACGGTCAACGAAGACATCGTAAATCGGCTCTTCCACAATGGCGCGCGAGCAGGCCGAGCATTTCTGGCCGCTGAATCCAAAGGCTGAGGAGACCACTCCTTCCACTGCAGCATCGATATCCGCATCGGCGCTGACAACGATGGAGTCCTTGCCTCCCATCTCCAGAATGGTGCGCTTGATCCATAGCTGGCCTTTTTGCGTCTTTGCGGCACGCTCGTGAATATCGAGGCCGACCTCCTTCGATCCAGTGAAGGCGATAAACCGTGTCTTCGGATGCCCGACAATCGCGTTGCCAAAAGTCGCGCCTGATCCGGGACAGAAATTCACCACACCTCCCGGCATTCCCGCCTCTTCCAGAACATCGACAAAACGCGCAGCAATCGTAGGCGAATCGCTTGATGGCTTCAGGATGACGGTATTGCCGGTCACAATCGCAGCAGCCGTCATGCCGGCCATGATGGCGAAAGGAAAATTCCATGGCGGAATCACTGCTCCGACGCCGAGCGGGATGTACAACAGCTCATTGTGCTCACCAGGGTACTGAATCGGAGTCATTGCCTTTGAAAGACGCAGCGCTTCGCGAGCGTAGAACTCAAGGAAGTCGATGGTCTCGCCCACATCGGCGTCTGCCTCAGCCCAGTTCTTTCCGACTTCATAGGTCAGCCACGCGCAAAACTCAAACTTGCGGTCGCGAATGATCTGCGCCGCGTTCAAAAGCAGTGATACGCGTTCTTCCACTGAAACATACTTCCAGGTTTCGAAGGCCTTCTGCGCGGCCTGCATCGCCTCCTCGGCATGCTCGGCGCCGGCTTTCTGATGAATGCCGACAATCTGCTCCGGATGCGCCGGGTTGCGCGACTCAATCTTGCCGGAGGTCTTCAGGCGTTCGCCGCCAATCACCAGTTCATACTCGTGGCCAAGCATGTTGCCCACGCGCAGCAGCGCGTCTTTCATCGCCTGAGCATTTTCATGCTTCGAAAAATCAGTGAACGGCTCGTTGCGGAATTCGCCCTGAGGCGAACGCGGCAGGATGACGGTGGAGATTTCTGCGGTAGCCATAACTGCTTAGTTTAGCTCAATCCGCAGATTGTATTTTCTCCTGGCGCAAAACGTCATGAACCTTATTCCGTTCTGGCGTATTTCGGGCGGCATAAGACCGTTATGCTTCCCAAATCCCAAACTGCTAAGAGTATGAACCTCGGCGCACTTCTATTCTTGTTTTCTCTAAAGAAGTCGCGGTGCTAATTCCGACTAGAATTCCAAATTCTGCTGGAAGAACGGCAACACATCAGCAATTACGCGACCCTCCGCGCCCCAGTAGGGATCCGCGTCCCAAAGCCCGTTGTACTCCTCGGCTTCGTGCACAATGCCAAACTCATTCAGCTTGTGCGTGAAGGCCTGGTTCGAGTACACGTGGTCCCAGATCGCATCGTTGCGCGACCAGTCAAACTTGAAACCACGCAGCGTCTTCAGATTGTCCGCATATTGCGGGATCATCGACTCCAGAAAAAAGCTATCTCTTAATCGCGCGGTGAGTTTCGAGTCGATCACCAACTTTCCACCCTCCCGATGAGCAGGCAGATCAACGTAGAGCGGTGGCTTCTCCGGGTTCGGCAAGTGCGCCTGAAAGATCGATGTGAA
>DATAQW010000191.1:0-5969 GCA_036264445.1 Pseudacidobacterium sp. | reverse complement strand
CTCTGAAATACGCTATTAACCGTCAACGTCCATACCAGGGCGATGGCACAGGACGCTTCTGGCCTCATGGAACAAGTACGTGGCCCGACGGCCAGTCCATGCCGTCGAACCATTGCATGATCATGTGGTCATTCGCGCGCGTAGTCGCTGGCCAATACAACGGGCCCGGCACCAAAATTGTCGTCTATTCTCTGGCTACGGCAGTCACAGCTTCACGTGTCATGGCGCGGCAGCATTTCCCGTCCGATGTAATTGTGGGCAGCACCTTTGGATACCTCATCGGCGACTATGTTTTTCGCCATCGCTCTCGCGAAGCCAGCCTCTTCTCGCTCTCGGCAGTAAACACTCAGAATGGCCGCGGCGTGCAACTCAACATCAATCTGGGACGGCGCTAGAAATTCTCAGGCCTGAGTCATAGCTTTCGCTGCATACGATTCCAGCAACGTGACCAGTTCCGCATGTCCACGCTCACGCGCGTAGTCGAGAGCAGTCTTTCCCTGATCGCAGCGGGCATCGGTCTGTGCTCCATTTTCCAGCAGGATCAGCACAATCTCCTTCTTCCCCGCAGCCGCCGCCTGGATCAAGGGTGTGTATCCGCCATGCTGCGTGGCATTCACATCGGCTCCAGCCTCAAGCAGCGAACGAACTGCATCGACTGAATTGTTCAGCGAGACACAGGCATGCAGCGGCTGGTTGCGTAACGGATTATGCGATACCTGATGCGCGTGCGCCCCATGTTCGAGCAAGAGCGTAACCGCCTCCGGCCCCGCAAATGCAGCAGCCAGGTGTAGCGGAGTCCAGCCATCTGGAGAAACAGCGCGAGCCTGCATTGCATCTCCGAAAATCAGGCCTTGCAAGCAGCCGCAGTCACCGACAGCAGCAGCCTCGAATACATCCAGTTCGCGATGATGCGTCAGCAGAAAATCACGGATCACAGTCTGCTGCGTATAGACTGCCAGCATCACAGCGGATATCCCCTGAGCGTCACGCGAACGCACCAGATTCGGTTGTGATTCCACAGCCGCGGCGATCTCAGCCGTCTGCCCTTTGCGGATAAGCTCAAAGAAATGCTGGCTCATGGGGCGAGTATAGCTCCAACTGAAGTATCTTGGTGACGGTCATCTTTCGCCGTCATCAGAAGATGTACATTCATCTGGAAGGAGAGTCCATGAAAGCAAGGTATGTGCCAGTAGCAAAGCCCGGAGCACCGCTCGAAGTTGTCATGCGGGACGTGCCTGATCCAAAAGCAGGCGAAGTACGCGTGCGCGTGCAGGCATGCGGTGTGTGCCACAGCGATTCCGTAACGAAAGAAGGCATCTTTCCATTCGTCCAGTATCCCAGGGTGCCGGGACATGAAATTGTCGGCCTCGTTGATGCTGTCGGCGAAGGCGTTCCACAGTGGAAGAAAGGTCAGCGCGTCGGCGTCGGCTGGTATGGCGGACATTGCGGGCGCTGCGAACCCTGCCGCCGCGGCGACATGGTCGCCTGCCAAAATCCCCTCATCCCCGGAGTAACATACGACGGAGGATATGCGGACTACGTCGTGATCCCCGCCGACGCAGTGGCTGCGGTTCCCGATTCGCTGAAGAGCGCCGAAGCTGCGCCGCTGCTCTGTGCCGGGATTACGACCTTCAATGCGCTGCGGAATACAGGAGCAAAGCCTCCGGCAGTAGTTGCAGTTCTTGGAATGGGCGGGCTCGGACACCTTGGCGTCCAGTTTGCGGCCAAGATGGGCTTTACCACTGTCGCCATCGCCCGCGGAGCTGATAAGGCCAAATTCGCACACGAATTAGGCGCGCATCACTACATTGACAGCTCGAGTGAAAACGTTGCCGAAGCTCTGCAGAAGCTCGGCGGTGCGCGAGTCATCCTGGCCACAGTCACCGATGCCGATGCCATGTCGGCGGCAATTGGAGGCTTGGGCTACGCGGGCGAGTTCGTCGTATTGGGAGTGCCAGGAGATCTGCTCAAAGTTTCCGCCGTGCCTTTAGTCTTGCAGCGGCGGTCAGTGCGCGGGTGGCCCAGCGGTACCTCCATCGAATCCGAAGACACGCTCAAATTCAGCTCGCTCACCGGCGTACTTCCGTTGATTGAGAAATACCCGCTCGAACGTGCAGCCGAGGCCTACGATCGCATGATGAGCGGCAAGGCACGCTTCCGCGTAGTGCTTGAAACCGGAGCCTGAAACTCAATGCGGCCTCGAAAGGCGATCATGCGCCGAGCGCTGTCGCCTCCGAGGCCAACTCCCAGCAATCCAGTAGGCCGAGAAACTGTTCCGTTGGCACAACTCTGCAAATTCGCGTGCACCCTGCCCCCATGCGATACTCGAAGAGAATGTACAAGCGCGTCGTTTTAAAGCTTTCAGGGGAAGCGCTAGCCGCGGGCCGCGGCTTTGGCGTGGATGGAAACCGGGTTCACGAGATCGCGGGCGAGATTGCTGAAGTACGCGAAATGGACGTGGATGTGGCCATAGTTGTAGGAGGCGGCAACTTTTATCGCGGCGTCACCCAGGCGAAAGACATGGATCGCGTCTCCGCAGACCATATGGGCATGCTGGCAACCGTGATCAATTCACTGGCCATTCAGGACGCTCTGGAGAAGCTGGATGTTCACGCCCGTGTCATGTCCGCCATAGAGATGCCCCAGGTCTGCGAGCCATACATCCGCCGCCGGGCTATCCGGCACCTTGAGAAAGGCCGGGTGGTAATTTTTGCCGCTGGAACCGGAAATCCATACTTTTCCACAGATACGGCCGCCTCTTTGCGCGCCATGGAGATCAAAGCGGACGTCTTACTTAAAGCGACCAAGGTCGAAGGCATCTATGATGCCGACCCGGTCATCAAAACGGACGCAGTGAAATTTGAGCAGATTACATACATGGAAATTCTGCAGTTGGGGTTAAAGGTAATGGACTTGACTGCGGTAAGCCTGTGCAAAGACAACAATCTGCCCATGATTATTTTCAATATGAACCAGCCGGGGAACATCCGCCGCGTAATCAGCGGGGAGAAAGTCGGCTCACTGGTGACTGCCTGAACGCACGACCGCAAATCGCGGATTCGCGGGCTGCGGTGCTTGATCCACCCGAAGCCACGCACCCGCCGTCTTTGCAGTTGGAAAAACCGGCAGTCCAGAAAAAAAAGGTAAGCAAGCCGAGATTGCCTGCGCTCTCCGGCCTGCGCGCCTTTGCCGCGTTGAACATTGTTTTCTTTCACTTCTCCAATCCAAAGTGGTTCGGGCCGTTTGCTCCCGTCGTAGATCACGGCTATACCTCGGTCAGCTTCTTCCTGCTGATGTCGGGCTTCATCCTGGCCTACAACTATAGCCACCGCGCACAGCAGGGCCAGTTGAAGGCCACGCGTTTCTGGATGGCCCGCCTCTCACGGCTGTACCCTGTTTATCTCTTTGCGCTTCTGGTGTCGCTGGGAATGCTGGTTGCGGAATGGGGGGCTCGCACACATGGCGAATTTGCCCTGGGGTTTCTATTAACGCCACTTCTTTTGCAGGGGTGGATCCCAAAACTGGCGACTTTCTGGAACACTCCCGCATGGACGATGTGTACAGAAGCTTTCTTTTATCTCATTTTTCCTGTGGTCGTTCTCTGGAAGCGGCCAAAGCACTGGCGCGGGCTGCTCGGCCTTCTAGCGCTGCTCTGGTTTGCCGGTATGCTGTTGCCCGCGCTTTACACAGTGATTCAACCGGACGGACCAAATCCGGGCCGCTATACTGACGGCTTCTGGATGCGTGCTCTCAAATTCTCGCCACCGCCGCATGTTCCGTCATTTCTATTCGGTATTGTGCTGGCCGACATCGATGCCCTCATTTCGCGCGAGTCGCGGAGTCGGTTGCTGCTGGGCGTACTTGGCATTACAAGCCTGTATGTGGTTCTTTATTACGGCGATCACATGCCCTACGCCATGATGCACGACGGTCTGCTGATGCCGCTTTTCGGGCTGGCCATTCTCGGCTTGGCTGGACGCAACATTATTGCCCACTTCTTTGGCTTTGCGCCTTTTGTCGCCGTAGGACAGGCGAGTTACTGCCTCTACCTGCTGCATTTCAACCTGTGGGACATCATCCACAGGTCACACCTGCTGGAAATCAGCCGCCTCACCATCTTCGATCCGTGGATCAGCTACTTACTACTCATCGCCGCAGCACTTCTCACAATGAAATTTATTGAGAAACCTGCTCAGGCGTGGATACGTCAGCGTATTCCTGAGTAATCGTGTGGGCTGCAGCCCGAAAGCATTCGCCCAGGAGGAGACGTTTGGCGATTCGACCACGCCGTTGGTCTATAACGTTGAGAATACCGCGGCGAAATACACGGCATCCGTTTTCCTGTCGCAATGGCAAATAAGAGACAAAGCTCTTTTCTGCGGTATCGCTTGACCTTGGACCTACACCGGAACACCCGCGTCTGAAACTACGATCCGGTTTCGTCCCTGGTTTTTGGCGGCATAGAGTGCCCGGTCGGCATTACGCAACAGATCCTCAAGCGCGCTTCCAGCCAGCGGAAAAACGGCCACACCAATGGAAATCGTAATTTCGCGCAAAGCTTCTCCACGAAAACGAAGCCGCAGCTCTTGAACGCGCCTGCGAATCTCCTCTGCTCGCTCAATTGCGGAATCTATGCCAGTTTCAGGGAGAATCATGACAAATTCTTCCCCGCCATAACGGCAAACCATATCCTCTGCGCGCACCGCGTTGCTAAAGACCTCAGCAACCTTGCGCAACACATAGTCTCCTGCTTCATGCCCAAACGTGTCATTGAACTGCTTGAAGTGGTCGACATCCAGCATGAGCACTGTGAGTTCCGCATTGCTTCTTGAGGCGCGGCGGATCTCCCGTTCCAGGGAGATTTCCATAAAGTGCCGATTGAAGAGGTTGGTCACGCCATCGCGAATGGACTGATGTTCAAGGCGCGCGCGCAGGTTGAGACTGCCGATGAAGACCGCCGCCATTTTGGCAGTGCTCCTCAGCGTCTCCATCCGCGCCTCGAGCTGGGCAGCAGCCTGAACTGTAGGACACGCTACATAAAGGATTCCCAGGGTATCGCCGTGTGCCGTAAGCGGCATGCAAAGGTAATTCTCAGGCGGAGTACTCTGAAAATGGGTGCAGTCAATTTCAGAATAGCCGGGCTTGCGCCAGCGGGTTTGTCCGCCGCGCAGCCCACAACACGCTTCCAGAGGAAATCCATCGCGGATCTGCCCGTTATCGCCAGCTGAGGCTGCCAGTTCCACCAACTGCCGCGAGTTGTTAATGATGAGCAGAGCAATATTCGACAAAGGCAGCAACTCCGCGCAGTAACGCACTGTGGCAGTGTGCGCTTGCGCGACATTCATGCACAACTGCAACTCTTCTCGCGCAGAGACCTGCATTCGCGCTTCCACCGCCTTATTTTCAAGAGTTGCAACCGTTTCGCCGAGCCTGGTATTGGTTTTGGAAATTTCCTCTTCAATCTCATGTCTGCGTCTTGCATCGCGCAACAGGACGCCAAACAGGATGATCACAATAGCCAGCGAAAGAATGAGAAAAATAGCACCGGCGGAAAAGCTTCTATAAGAGCTCCGTTGGGATTCGCTTGTGCGCTGCTTCAGGAGCGCATTCTCCTCGGCCTGCATCCGGGTAATGACTTCCCGGCACTGACGGATCTGGCGCCCCATGTCCGTTACCGCAAGCTCGGCGCTCTGCGGCAGCTTATACTCTGCCAGTTGCTTCAGCTTCTGGACGCAGGCCGTAGCCGCTCGCGCATGGGCTGACTGAGAAGCGTTTTCCTGAACAATGCTGGCCAGATGGCTTAATCCCGCGTCAAGAGTGACCACTGTGGATTGAACAATGCGCAAATCATCTTCATTTTTTCCGAGAAGGTAAAGCCTGCTGGTCAGATCAATCCTGTCCAGACGCTGCGAGGTCAATTGAAGCGTATTCAGAACCTCCTGCGAGTGTTCTTCCCAGTCGCGCGCAGT
>DATAQW010000117.1:0-5251 GCA_036264445.1 Pseudacidobacterium sp. | reverse complement strand
CGTTTAGTGTCAGCTTCTGGCTTAGCTGCCAGTTATCAAGGACAAAGAAGCCATTCCGCCACTCAGCAACAACGCCTTTGTACTGCTGGAGCGGCGTAGCGTTGTTTTGCGGAAGGCCGAGCAGGAAATCCGCTGCTGCGTTACCTGTACCGGAGGCACACGATCCATTTACGACCTGACAGGTAAGCTGCCCATTGAAAGCAAAGAGTCCAAGAGGATTGTTTACTGCTGCCCGGCCAGTCGTCATCTTGCGCAGTTCCGCTCCAGCCATCACGTTGTGCTTGCCATGTGCCCAGCTGATCTGATCGTATCCGTGCCAGGTCGTATCATCCTGAAACCAGTTCGTGCCGTTGTTTCCCATGGTGAGGTAGTTCGTAACGGTCATATAGGGGATTCCGGGATTGTGATATGTCGTATCCGCATTGAATCCGGGAATGCCGAGATCCGTTCCTGCGGAAGCAAGTCCGTGTACATACCAGTAGTTCAGCGCATTACTGGTAAGGTGATTGCGGCCGATACGGAAATCGTTAATCAGATTTGGAATAATGACATGGGTATATCCGATTGCAAAGTTTCGGTTATTAGTCGGGCCGTAGGTGCCGCCGGTTGGTGTAGTTGTCGCGCTGGATGCAGAGAGATCCTGCCAGTCGTAGCGGCCGAAGAGACGAATCTTCTCGCCGAAGTTTTGGTCAATGCGGGCCAGCACGTTATCAATGTTGACGACCTGCGGCAATGGCGCTGAGTAATTGTTTGCTCCCGTTGCATTCGGTTGCGGGTAGTAGAGCGAAAGAATCTTTTGCGAGATAGGAGAAATCAGGTTCGAAGAAATCTGGTTATTTGCGAATGCCTGCCCATTATGAGGATCGTAGAGTGGTGCAGAGATCGCAGAAAAATCTCCAGACTCCATTGCCGGAGTAAATGTATTGCCTAGTCCTACGCTGGTTTGATTGTTATTTCGCAAGCCTTCATACGCAGCAGTAAAAAATGTTTTGTTTCTGCCGTCGTATAACTTCGGAATATAGACTGGGCCGTTTAATTCAAACCCAAACTGGTTGTAACGCAACGGAAGAGTTGTGCCTGCTCTGTTAAAGAAATTCCGCGCATTGAACGCGTCGTTTTGAACGAAGTCGTACGCGGTTCCGTGAATAGAATTGCCTCCGGTCTTGGAAACCATGTTGATGTGCACGCCCATGTACGCGCCGTATTGCGCCGTGTAGTTCCCTGTCTGCACCTGCACTTCCTGCACTGCGTCGGGACTCACTGTTACCGGAGAAACTGAGATCAACCCATTCATGATGGTGATTCCATCCAGCGACAGACTGTTCGTAATTTCGCGCTGACCCGCGCCGATAAAGTCTTCTCCAGGAGGAATACCGGTGAATGAGGTTTTCGGCCCAACGATCACATCTGATTTTGTCGTAGCCAGGTCCATCGTGCGCCGTCCGCTCAGCGGAAGATCTGCAATTGCGCGCGTATTCACCGTTTCCTGTACAGTTGCGTCATCCGTTGAAAGAGGCGGCGTTGATGCCGAGACAGTCACTTCTTCATTCACCGAGCCAAGCTCAAGCCCAAAATCGCTACGGACTGCCTGGTTGATGGCGACAGGGATACCCGTCTTGCTGCTTTTCTTGAATCCAACGCTGTCCACCGTAATGCTGTAGTTTCCTACAGCAATGAAAGTGATCGCATAATAGCCTTCCTCGTTGGTTTTCCCTGTGTAGGTAGTTTTCGTATCGGTATTTACAGCGGTCACACTTGCTCCGCTCACAGGATTGCCGGACGGATCCGTAATAGTTCCTACAAGTGAAGTATTGTTCGCTACCTGGCCAAGACATGCGATGGTCATGCAGCACATAACGGCGCCTATCAGCCACCGAAACAACAGCGTCACGCAATTCTGGATCAACTCTGCACCCCCCCTTTGAATGAAGACGTTTTCCGATACCTACAGAACCAGGCTGGAGTAGATCAGCTTCTAGCTAAGAAAAAAGAAGCGCCCCCTGCAGTCCTTCACGAAGACTCGCGTCTCATCGAAGGTCCGCACTTTGCGATGGTTCTTTAACGTTCTTTTTCAGGTGGATGAATTTGAAAATGATCAAAAACAAATGTCAATACAAATTTGAGAACTGCTATCGTATTGTGGTAACTAGATGGAATCGTTACATCCTGCGCAATTACAGTTACATTCAATTTCCGACGAGGTGAATCGATTTATGAAAGATGCCGAGATACAGCCGAACGACAAGCAGGTCTATAAACTTCAAGCCCTCGACCGGGCCATCGCGCTGTTAGATTTTCTCGCCGATAATGACCACCCTAAAAGCCTCACGGAAGTAGCCGATGCACTCGATCTTCACATCAGTACTGCGCATCGCTTTCTGATGGTGCTCGAACAACATCGCATCGTGGAGCGCAGCAACCGCGGAAGATTCAGGCTCGGTCTCCGGCTTTATGACTATGGATCACGCGCGCTCGAGCAACATGATCTGCGCGAAGCGGCTGCGCCTCATTTACGAACTCTGGTGAATGAAGTAGGCGAGACTGCACATCTCAGCATTCTTGACCATGACCAGATTGTGTATCTCGATAAAGTCGAGCCGCAGCGAAGCATTCGCATGATCTCGCGTATCGGCTCTGCGAGCCCTGCCTACTGCACCGCTGCCGGCAGAGCGATGCTCGCCGCACTCCCTCCAGAAGTCCTGGAAAAGCACCTGATGAAAATGAGGCTTCAACAATTCACGGAAAAAACTAAAGCAACACCCGATGAAGTGGCAAAAGAGATTGAGCGCACCCGCAGACGCGGCTACGGTATTGACGATGGCGAACGGGAAGAAGGTGTGCGCTGCCTTGGTGTGGCTATCCTTGCTCCGGATGGGAGCGCTCGTTCGGCTATAAGTATTTCCGGACCACCATTTCGGATTACAAAGCAAAAGCTACCCTCTATTGTCGCCAACCTGCAGAAATGTGTGCGCGCAATTGAGCGAGACAGAGGCTATAGAATGAACGCAGTTTGAGCAAAATAAGCATTTCGCTCTAATCAAATCAAGCGCGCGTCGTGGAATTTCTTCTGAAGAAGTGAATTGCCTAACTCCACTTGTTTCAGAACATTTGTAATTGTGGATACGGCTGAGTTTGTTTTGCTGGCGTAGGGGTTCTCCAGCAATTGAAGCGAATCACGAAACTTCTTTGATGCTGCTCTCTGAATCGCAGCCAGAATGTCCGTCCGGTGGTAACCAACATCAATTACATTTGCGGCGCGGACACGGCCTTCCTGACGCGTCCCGATATTGACGGTGGGGACCTTAAAGGACGGAGCTTCTATGATTCCGCTGGAGGAGTTGCCCACAACAGCAACCGCGTGACAGAGCACGCCATGGTAAGCTTCAGGGCCGAAGTTATCGACTGCGACACCGATTCCGGGATGAGATTCGATCCATTGCCGCACTCTGGTTGCTATGATGCGTCCGGCAGTGTCGGCATTGGGCATGGTGAAGATGACACGGATGCGAGCCTGATCAAGCGCTGCCAGAAGCTCGTCAATCTGCCACTCTGTCTGCTCGTATTCGAGCGTGACGGGATGAAAGGTCACAAGCAGAAATGGGCAATCGACGTCGACGCCAAAGCGGCTGTGCAGTTCTTTGGGAGTGAGTTGCGGCGCGGAAAGAACATTGTCGAGCACCGGCTCCCCTGACACGAAAACTTGGTCAGGATCTTCTCCCAATTGAATCACCCGGCGGGCATGAACCTCATTGGAAGTAAAGTGAAGATGACTTAGTTTGGTGATGCAATGGCGCAACGCATCATCGATGGCTCCGTGTGTCAGTTCCCCTCCGCTGAGATGCGCTACAGGAATCTTGAAGGGCAGCGCAGCCAGGACTGCCGCGAGCATCTCGTACCGGTCGCCCAACACAAGAAGAATGTCCGGTTTGTTTCTGCTAAATGCCTGACCAAACCCAATCAGGCCTAAGGCCATCGACTTTGTTATTGCTTCAGGGGTATCGGAGGAAAGCAGCATCTCGATACGTTCGGCGATCTCTATGCCGTCATTTTCAATGATGCGTACGGTCAATCCAAATTCAGGAGAGAGATGCGTACCTGAAACATACAATTTCAGAGATATTTCCGGGTCGGCCTGGAATGCCTTCAACAGCGGGCGATAGTCGCTGTAATCAGCGCGCGATGTAGTGACAACTCCAATAGATCGCAATGGTGTCTCCTGCAACGACCGTCAACATGGCCGCTCGAAGACTAAAGCTATCATGAATGGGCGAGAGCGATCTGGATCAAACCGTGGTGCGTTGAGTTGGCCTCTTTGAGACGCATATTTAATAAGACGGCACGTCACGTACAATTTTGCGCAGATCGAGATGGACCTTGAAACGAATGCGATTGTGCAGTGCCTGAAGGTGTTTTTATCTTCCGCGAGCGAGACCGCTTTGCGTGACGTTCCGGCGCGGCAATTGGACTGGCAGGCAGTAGAAGAGAAGGCAAAGCTCCATAGCGTAGAGCCAGTCGTTGCCCGCGTCCTTCTTCAGCATGGGAGCGATCTGGCGCCGCAGGAGGTTTTGCAGCGCTGCAGAGACCGGCTTGTTCGCGTCACCGCGAAAAATCTTCTGTGGCTCGAAGAGTGGCGACGCCTGATGCAAACATTCCAGAAAGCGGGCGTCCCGGTGCTTTCGTTCAAGGGACCGGCACTGGCGCTGACCGCTTACCACAACCTTAGTCTGCGCGAGTTCCATGATCTGGATTTTCTTGTTCATCCTCGCGACGTGGCACAAGGGAGAGATGCGCTGCTGGGCGCGGGTTATGTTCTCTGGTCGCCTGTTGCCCGAGAGACGGCTGAGGGTTTGCTCCTTTCGAAGAACCGTCAGCTTCGCTTCACTAACAGCGACCGCGGCACAACTGTGGACCTGCACTGGGCCATGCTGCACACCATGTTTTCATTCCAGCTTGATGTGGAGCAGGTGTTTCACGCTGCGCGCATAGAGCGGCGGGAAGAAGCGGAGTTTCTGTCCTTATCACCTGAACACCTGCTGCTGTATCTCTGCGCGCACGGAGCAAAAGATTGTTGGTCAAGTCTCTCTGAGTTGTGCGACGTTGCTGCGCATATGCAGGCGCAGGAAATCAACTGGGATCACTGTATTCTGGTGGCCGAGGCATCCGGTTGCGATTCTCTGCTAAAGCACACATTGCTCCTTTGCGGGCGCGTTTTGGGAATTGACCTGCCGGAAGAGGTGAAGCGGCACTGCAG
>DATAQW010000103.1:0-8532 GCA_036264445.1 Pseudacidobacterium sp. | reverse complement strand
GGTTTATGGCGAAGAGATTACGACGACTATTGATTTTGTGCTGCCAAACCGGCGCTATGAGACAATCCGCGCTGGAAGTAAATGGTTTTCGAGCATTACAACTGTAACTCCCACAGTTGCAAATGCCTGTCGCATCGATGTGTATGCTGCGTGGAATGTTTTTTACCGCGTTCCGTTTGTGCTTCCGGTTGCAAAGTTCTTCGGCAGGCGTTTTGTAGAACAGGACCAGGTAACGATGATCCAGCAGGCGGAGGGATTAAAGTATGATCCAGCACTCATGCTGATCGATGACGCTGATAAGCCCGCGAAGTGGTATTTTGCGCTGAAGCAGGCTCGGCTTGAGGCATCAGCGACGGGACAAACTATGCGGCATCCTATATCGGGGCCGGTAACCTTGCGATGGCGGAGTTAGAGTCTAGTTACCTTAGAGGCTAAAGCTTAACCCTCCTTTCGTGGTGAGAAATGCAGACAACTGCGTAACTGTTAGCATCTAAACCAGTCGCAATGAGATACTAGGTCGATGCCAATAGACGATTATTCTGCAGCAGCCCAGAAGATTGCAGCATTTCTGAAAAACCTGATAGCGCTTGGCGGTCTCCGGCTGAAATACAGAATTACTGCTGGCGCGGGCGCCGCTGATCCCGACGGGCTTGAGGCGCGCGAAATCTATGTGGAACTCTCAGGGCCCGATGCGTTTCTCCTTACGCAACGCGGAGGAGAGCTGCTGCGCTCACTTGAGCACGTGGCGGCGAAGATCATCCGTCTGGAAGTGGAGGAGCACGACAAAGTTTCATTCGACGCGAACAACTTCAAGGCCATACGCGCTCGTGAATTGAAGCTGGCCGCGGAAGCTGCTGCGGATAAGGTCCGTCGCACCGGGCAGCCCTATAGCTTTGCTCCCATGAGCTCGCGCGAACGGCGCATGTTGCATCTTGCCCTCCGCGGTTACGACGACGTCGAAACGGCATCGAGCGGTGAAGGCTTGCGGCGGTTTGTTGTGGCCTATCCCAAAGGACATGAGCAGGCCAAGGCGCGCCCACGCAGATAGCTGTGCAGCCTAATCCACAATCCGCAGCAGAACAGGCTCTTTCTGCCAATGAGACCATTGTTGCTATTTCCACGCCGCCGGGACGCGGAGGCATCGGCATCGTCCGTCTCTCCGGTCCGCGATCTCTTGAAATTGCAGCGCCGTTACTAAAGTACCGCGGTGAATTGGAGCACGCGCGTGCGCGTTTTGCTGAGATTATCGATCCGGAGACGCAGACAAAATTAGATGAAGCTGTTGTCACTTATTTCAACAAGCCAAATTCCTATACAGCGGAAGACATTATTGAAATAGCCGCTCATGGCTCGCCTGTAATTCTCGATCTGCTGGTGCGGCAGGCGCTTAGGCTTGGGGCTCGGCTGGCGAATCCCGGAGAATTTACTGAGCGCGCTTTTCTGTCTGGGCGCATCGATCTGACGCAGGCCGAAGCGGTGCGCGATTTGATTGAATCGCAGACGCTTTATCAGGCGCGCGTGGCGGCGCAGCAACTGGATGGAGCTCTCTCGCGCTGTGTTCGCCCGATGAAACAAAAGCTCGTTGAACTGATCGCGATTCTTGAAGCAGGGATCGACTTTGCAGAAGACGATGTGGATGTTGCGCCTGAAATTGAAATCACGAATCGCATCGATTCTGTAACTGTGCCGATTACAGAGCTGGCGCGCTCCTTCGAGCAGGGGCGCATTGTGCATTCAGGATTGGCCCTTGCGATTGTTGGGAGACCGAATGTCGGCAAGTCCTCCCTGTTTAACCGCCTGGTGGAGCGCGAACGCGCAATCGTTACGGCGATGCCGGGAACTACGCGTGATTTAGTTACGGAACGCGTGTCGATCGGTGGCATTCCTATTGAGTTGATTGATACCGCAGGTCTGCGCGAGGCAGCAGATGAGGCCGAATCGATCGGAATACAAAAATCGCGTGAAGCTCTCGCTGATGCTGATCTGGTGTTGATTGTGCTTGACGCTTCTGTTCCTTTGCGCGCAGATGAGGCTGCGTTGATTACGTCTCTTATAGACAGGAGAGCGCTGGTTGTCGCAAACAAATGCGATCTTGATTTGGAACAATCAGAGGTATATGCGGCACAGACAGATGATAGGTTGCGTGCAGTCCGTACTTCTGCGGTTACTGGCGAAGGGATTGACCAGTTGCGAGAAGCCATTCTGGATCTAGTGTGTGGATCAAGCTCCGGTAGCGAAGACGGCATGCTAACCAGCGTACGTCATCATCAGGCTGTGACTGCGGCTCTCGATGCGCTGGCAGCGGCAAGAAAAGCTGTTGCAGAACGGATTCCGCATGAGATGCTGCTGCTCGATCTTTATGCGGCTCTGCGGCAAATGGATTCGCTGACCGGAGAGACTACGTCCGACGACATTCTGAATCTGATTTTTTCAACCTTCTGCATTGGGAAGTAGTGGCACAACCTAACGCACGATTGCCATTCGCTCGGCCCGAGGCTTCGCAATATCCAGAAAAAATCTGTGCTGCATTGACAAATATGGGATTCCTCTCAGAATCGCACAAATATTCTGCCTACCAGGGAGGAAACTGGCAAGGGTAAGGGCACTGTTTCACATTTATGGGATTGGACTCTGTTTGAACCCTTGCGAGTATTTGTCAGACAAAAATCCGTCGGCCATCTATATTGAAGAGTGATTTAACGTATTTTGTTCATTCACAATTTACGATCAAGATTGCGTTGTTCGCGGTGAATAATCTTGTTAAACAAGAAGCCCGACCACGACTTTCCCATTGAAAGTGCATCTAAGCCATTCGGAGTACGATTTATGAGTCTTTTTTATAAATATGGAACGGCGGTCGCCCTTACAGTAGCTCTTATTGCGGGTGCTGCCGGATGCAACAAGCAAGCCGGCCAGACAGCACAGGATCAAACACAGGATCAAACACAGGACCAGACACAAGACCAGGGCACCGATCCCGCAGCGGCAAATATGGCGCCTGGCGATACATCGGCTCCTGCGGCTTCTTCGAACGAAAGCGCTGCCGCATCGCCAGCCCCAGCTCCCGCTGCAAGCTCATCGCAGTCTTCGCAGCCGGCATCGACCAGCGAGAGCGCCCCTCCGCCGCCGGACGAAAACGCGTCTGCGCCCACATACACCGACACAAATACGACTTATCCGACTGCCAATATCGTTCCGGCATCTGATGTGAGCTCCGACCAGAGTTCCTATTATGACTACTCTGCTTCTCAGGCTCCCGTCTATGCTCCGGCAGCGCCTCCAGCTATACCGGTGTATACACAGCCTCCATGCCCGGGACCGAACTACATGTGGACACCGGGTTACTGGGCCTATCAGCCGACTGGTTATTACTGGGTGCCAGGCTCGTGGGTCGTCGCTCCTTATTCAGGCGCTCTCTGGACCCCCGGTTTCTGGGGATGGATAGGTAGCCGCTTCCTATGGCACGGTGGCTATTGGGGCCCGCACATTGGCTATTACGGCGGCGTCAATTACGGGAACGGATATGTTGGCAGCGGCTATTATGGCGGCTACTGGAACCACAACAACTTCTTCTACAACCGCACCATTACCAACGTAAACACCACAGTTGTGAGGAATGTGTACGTGCATAACGTGACTATCAATAACGTCACAATCAACAACTACAACGTGAACCGCGTGAGCTATAATGGCGGCCCTGGGGGAACAATAGTGCGTCCCAGCCAGGCTGAATTGATGGCTGCACGTGATCGGCACATGCCTCCTCTGACTGTGCAGTCCCAGCACATGCGTCAGGCGAGTCAGGACCGCACGCAGTTCTATAGTGTGAACCGGGGCCGCCCTCAAACTGTCGCGCTGGCCCGTCCACTGGAGACGCCTTTCCGTGCACCAGCAGCGCAACCGCCTGCACGGAATGTTGCGAATCCTGGACTCGCGGTGCGGCAACAGCAGCTGGTGGTACGTCAGCAAGTCAATCGTCCGCAGGAACAGCAGCGTCCGGAACAAAATGCACAGCAACGGTCTGAAACGCGTCCAGGAGCTGCACCTGTAAATCAGGCGCGGCCAGAAGAGCAGCAGCATGGCGCAAACCTGAACCGTCCAGGCGAGCATCCGGAAACCCGGCCAAATGCACAGCCAGAGGCACGTCCAGAGCCTGCGCAGCAACGCCCTGAGGCGCGTCCTGCTCCGGCACAGCAACGACCAGAGACTCGGCCAGCTCCTGCTGAGCAGCGTCAGGAAACGCATCCTGCTCCGGCGCAGAGGACGGAAGCTCGCCCGCAGCAGGAGAACAGACCTGCGCCAGCTCAACATACAGAGTCGCGGCCAGCGCCAGCGCAGCATCAGGAAGCGAAGCCGCAGGAGTCGCATCCGCAACCGCAGCAGCATGAGTCGCATCCGCAACCGCAGCAGCATGAGTCGCGGCCAGCCCCTGAGCAACGCAAGCAACCGGAGCCGCGCCAGGAGGCGAGACCGCAACAAGAGTCTCATCCGCAAGCTGCACAGCATAGCGAGTCGAAAGAAGATCATGGACGAGGCCGGGGATAGTTCTCAGCCTGAAAACTGGCGGGTGCTTAAGCAGGAGTCAAGCGCGGGTCGCATATGTTTCCGGTTCGCCTTGACGTATATTTTCAGCGGCTCTTTCCAGAATCTTTCGGATGACCGAATCGTGATCGTAACCTGATGCGACAGCGCGTGCGTGGCCCGCTGCAGCGATGCGGTTTCTGGCGGCTTCATCTCCAAGATATTTCCTTATCTTCACTATGCATTCTTCCAGCGAAGAAAAAAACACAGCCTCTTCATCCTCTTTGAACATTTCGAGGTGGCGCGGCGTCCGCTCGGCAAGCATAAATGCGCCGGCAGCAGTAATTTCCAAGGAGCGGTGCGCAATCTCATCGAGATTGGATTTAGTCACGAAGGAGAGATTGATTTTTGATTTCCAGAGGGCTTCGCGATAGGCGCTTCCCAACAATTCGCCATCTCGAAAGATCGCCTGCATTACATCGGGCGAGAGTGCCTTTTCCCATCGGGATTGAGCGCCGGAGATGTCGAGAGAAATGTTTTCGCGCCATAGTAAAGTGAAGATCTCAGCGCGGTTGTCGTAAGGCGAGCCAATGAATGAGACGTTCCGGTTCCTCTCACCATCTGTCAAAGGCCTCGGCGGGGGGAAAAGAATATCACGATCATAACCAAATAGAGTCGTTATGACTTCCCGACCGCCATGATCTTTGAAATCCTTTACGCTGACTTGACGCGGGACTGCGTGAAGGTCAAATTCCGGCAGAGCTTTTTTAAACAGACGGTATCCGGGATCTTTGCGCGGTCCGAAAGGATTATCGACGAAGTAGTCGATGGTGAAAACGCCCATCTTGCGTAGCTTGCGAAGCGTGGCTGGCGAAAGTGAGATGGCCTTATCGCTGAAAAGAACATTTATTCGATTATGCTTTATGGTATTTAGAACTTCTTGATTGAATCGGGCGATTTTCAAGCCCATTTGTGTCCTATAGCGGACCTTGTCAAAAAAGCTGGAGACGGGCAGATATTTCCTTGCGTCCATGCCCCATACTCCGCCGAGCCCGAGTCTCTCCATTGCTCTTAGTCTGCCGTTGGAAACGCCGGGATGAATGTTCGCAATGTATAAGACGCGTAAGTCTTTCAGCATAGTATGTCGTTCGACCGAGGTCATGCGGAGGTATGGATATGGCGTTTTCGGCCCATTCTAACATCGGCCCGCAGCTTCCACGGAGGTTGTTGGGTCGGCACCCTGCCAGGTTACATCTGCTGTCGGTTCGTGTGTTGACGGCACTTCTTTGTTTAACAAACGAAGATAAACGGTAAGCTGCGTGCAAATGGTGCGCCGTGTGCAGAATGCGCCGCCAGAAGATCCAGATGCGTTGTCGGTTCACATCGAAGAACGGTACAACTTCCATCCACCACGCGGTTTCCTGCTGCGCGAAGAAACTGAGACGCGCGAGCGCAAGCTCAACAAAACGCGCACACCCCGTTTCGATGTTCAGGGTTGTAGGCAACACGTCTTCGGGTACGGGCTCGGGCGTGTGCAGGAATTCGCCGAAGAAGCGGCGCTCAGAGAGAAGCTGGTGCTTGAGGACGTCGCGCACGGTGCTTGATCGTGGATGCGGTTTATAGTCGAGATCGGCGTCAGTAAAGATGCGCCAGGTCGAGACGACTTTATTTGATTCGCTTACGTAAGTATCGAGCAGGTGTTGGAAGAATGGATTTGTTGCGCGTGGAATGGCGGATTCGGGAATAGCTGTGTAGGGGTAGCGCATTTGGTAAGCCTCCTTACCGGATGAACTACGGTTTGATCACAGTTTCCATCCCTTTCGTAAAATGCGCGGAAGGGATGGGGCACCCGAGGTCACAATTCAACCGACTTTTCTTCGATCAGCTCGCGGCTCTTTGCGAGGAATTCATCCAGCGGAATCGAGCCCTGATCGCCTTTGCCGCGGGTGCGCACGCTGACTGCGTTTGCTTCGGCTTCCTTATCGCCCATGACGAGGACATACGGTATTTTCTGCAATGTGAAATCGCGAATTTTGGCGTTCATTTTTTCGTTGCGGCTGTCGAGTTCCACACGCAGGCCGGCGTTTTGTAACTGTTGCTGTACTTTTTCGGCATAGGCGACGTGGCGCTCGCTGATAGGTACAAGTCCGATCTGTACGGGCGCAAGCCAGAGCGGGAATGCTCCGGCGTAATGCTCGATGAGCACGCCGAAGAATCGTTCCACTGATCCAAAGAGTGCGCGGTGCACCATGACCGGCTGGTGACGCTCGCCGTCTTCCCCGACGTATTCAAGCTCAAATCGTGCGGGAAGGTTGAAATCAAACTGCACCGTCGAAAGCTGCCACAGGCGGCCCAGTACGTCGACGAGTTTGATGTCAATCTTGGGTCCGTAGAACGCAGCTTCGCCAGGAATGGTTTTATGGGGGATATTTTTCTGCTTCAGCACATTTTCGAGTGAGCTGATGGCAAGCTCCCATTTGTCGTCTGATCCCGCGTAACTCTGGCGGTCTTTCGGATCCCAGGTAGAGAGTTCTATCTTGAATTCATTAAAGCCAAAGGTCTTGAGGACCGCCTGGGCAAAGTCGATACATGCTGCTACTTCGTCTTCAATCTGCTCTGGTGTGCAGAAGATGTGCGCGTCATCCTGCGTAAAGCCGCGCACGCGCAGGAGACCGTGCATCGTGCCTGAGCGTTCGTAGCGGTAGACATTGCCCAGTTCGGCATAACGCACAGGAAGATCACGATAGCTCTTCGGCGAGTTTTGATAGATAAGGATGTGACCGGGACAGTTCATCGGCTTCAGCCGATAGTCAGCGTCATCCAATTCCATTTTGGTGAAGAAGTTCTGGGAGTAGAAGCCTTCGTGGCCGCTGGTCTGCCACAGATTTACGCGCATGACATGTGGCGTGTAAACCAAATCGTAACCGCGACGGATACATTCTTCGCGCATCCAGTCTTCCATGACTTTGCGGATCATTGCGCCTTTGGGATGCCAGAAGATCAGTCCTGCACCAGCGAGTTCCTGAATCGAGAAAAGATCAAGCTGCTTGCCCAGCACGCGATGGTCGCGTTTAGCTGCTTCTTCCAGGCGCGCAAAATGCTCGTCGAGTTCTTTCTTTGAAAAGAAGGCAGTGCCGTAGATACGCTGCAGTTGCGGGTTCTTCTCGTCGCCTAGCCAGTAAGCGCCGGCGAGATTTGTCACCTTGAATGCCTTCACGCGTCCTGTGGATGGAACGTGCGGGCCACGGCAGAAATCGACGAAAGCGCCGTTGCGGTAGAGGGAAATTTCTTCACCGGGCTTGGTAAATCGCTCGATGAAGTGGATCTTCATGAAGTCGTTGTCGGCCTTGAAGCGGGCGAGTCCCGCTTCGCGTGGTTCCCAGTCGCGAATAAACTTCTCATCACGCGCAACCACTTCCGCCATCTTCGATTCGATCAGCTTCAGGTCTTCTGGGGTGAACGGCGTTGCACGGTAGAAGTCGTAGAAAAAGCCAGAATCTGTCGCGGGACCGTGGCCAAGTTTCGTCTCTGGGAAAAGTTCGAGCACTGCTGTCGCCAATACGTGGGCGGCCGAGTGGCGCAGAACCGGGAGAGCGGCCACATCTTTTTCTGTCAGCAATTGCAGGGCTACGTCTTCCTTAAGTGGAACACTCAGGTCTACCAGGCGCTCAGTGTGCGTACTTTCCGCGCCGTACATGGCGGCTTCGCCTTCTATTTCATCGGCAATTGCGGTCGCGCTCCCGGCATTGAGCGGCTTGATACGCGCGACCACTGCTGCGGAGGCCAGACGCGGCGAGATGCTATTGGCTACATCGAGAGGCGTTGATCCTGAAGGAAGTTCTTTTACGGAGCCGTCAGGCAGTTGAATGCGGATTGAGCTCACAAGTGAATTCATACGTTGGAATTGTGTTCTTCTTCAATGCTAGCAGGTGGTGGAGGCTGGAGCATTCCCACTCGTTACTCCACAAAGGATGAGTTCGCAGGGGATTATTATTTCAATCCGATGTACAC
>DATAQW010000098.1:0-4020 GCA_036264445.1 Pseudacidobacterium sp. | reverse complement strand
CAAACTTTGTCGCGAATTTGACGCGGGAAAAGTAATAACGGCAACGGACGACGTTGGATGCCGCGCGGCGGGACGAGAATTCCAACACGTGCGAGCATGTGCGCATTCGATCGGAAGCGCCTGAACCAGTTCACTAGCTCTATCGCCAATGCCGCATGGAGAACAATTCCTACTTTCAGCTTCATCGCTTCATCTGGAACCCGATCAATGCCGGTACCGTTGCCGTGATTCCTGGGGGCACTTGCAATTCACTCGCTGATCTTTAGCTTCTTTTCTTCGCGGAGGGTTGCTTATCTCGGTTGTCTATCCCCTACCTGCAGGTGCTTTGCTGATCGTGATTGAGGATTTGGTGTGCGTCTTCGGGAATGAGGCACCCGCGATGTCCCGGGTTGCACCGTAGTGCACTATCCCTCGGCAAGCGCATTCCTGAGTTGCTTTGTGCCTAAAACAGCATCTTCAGACCGACTCTGAAGTAGCGTTCCGCGATGAGACGGCTGCCAGGATTTGTTGAAGTGATCAGCCCGAAGTCCGAGTCTGTTGCGCCGCTGTCGGGATTGCTGAAATTTGGGTGATTGGTTAGATTGAGCGCCTCGAGGCGAAACTGCGCCTTCAGATTTTCTCGAATTCCAAAGGCACGGAAGACGCCAAAATCGAGATCTCCGTATCCTGGCCCGCGGACAGCGTCAAAGCTTGAATTGCCAAAACGTGCCGCCGTCACCGGAGCGAACGCCGATTTATCAAAATATGGTGAAGCAAGGCCACGGGCGCCATAAACCGCCACATGTGGCTTCACCTGATCGGCCAGTTGCGGGCTTCCGGGAGCATTCAGCGATGTGCCAGGCGCACTGATCCAGAACGGCGCGCCGGAATAGAGCGCGAGTACCGCGTTGACCTGCCATCCGCCAGCGATGGCCGAAGCTATGCCGTGGGTCGAATATCGCTGATCCTTCCCGAACGGCAATTGATAGACGGCACTGAGTTGGAAGTTGTTGGTGCGGTCATCTGGCATCAATGAATAATTCCGATGATAGTACTGAGGAATCGGAATTTCCGGCTGACTGTTTCCGTTTTCGTCGCAGCAAAAGCCCATCCACTTGGACCACGTGTAACTCATGAAGAACTGCAGCCCGTTGCTCAGCCGCTTCTGGAGCTGTGCCTGCAATGACTGATAATTCATGTGCTCGAAAGGCTCAACTATCGTTTGGGCGGCGGAGATTCCAAAAGCTGGGTACAACTGTTGACTTTGTGTGCCGCCACCCGGCAAGCCGTAATTGATGTTGTAATCCGTATGCTGATGAATCGTGAGGGTCCCAACATATCCGATCTGCGCGAGCAGGTTCCAGCCCAGATCTTGCTGCAAGCTCACGTTGTAGGACTCCGTATAGCCCCGGACGAAGTGCCTGGGAGAAGAGACGATGCCGACGACGGGCGGGAGAGGAATCGTGCCGCTGCTAACATCCGGGCTTTGCAAAAGCGGAAAGCCCTGAGCGAGAGTGGTCGATGCGGTATAGCTGTTAGGAGCTGAAAGCGATTGAGCAAGCGTCAGCGGATAGTTATACAGGCCATCGCGGTACATGTTGATCTGTTCCGGCGTAAGAGAATAGCCGGCACGAACCACTAGATCTGGCCGAACCCTGTACGCCGCCCCTACGCGTGGGGAGAAAAGTATTTTTTGAACCGAGATGCCGCAGTTACGCGGGATGGGGCCTTCGCCGCATATGTTGTAGACGTTGTTGGCGGGGTTATAAAACTCGACGCCACGATCCTGACGATAGGGTACGGTGAAATAGTCCCATCCCGTTCCGGCGTAAAGGGTCAGCCTTGGACTGGCCTGATAGGTGTCTGAAACATATGGCGCAAATATCCAGGACCGCAGCGTAATCCAATCGGGGACATTCAGTACGTCATTGACAGCGTTTTGCGGCAGGCCCAGGAGAAAGTCGGCCCAGGAGTTGAACTGGTTCGTGGGAGGACCTCCCGCCGTACATCCAGGGCTAGCCGCCGAGGAACACTTGAGCGAGGTGAGGCCGCCAGTGAAATTGAAGTGAGTGGGACTCACTTCCTTGTGATTCATATGCTGCTGATTGACGTCGATGCCAAAGCGGAGATTGTGGTTCCCTTTGATCCACGTCGCATTGGCGGCATATTCAAAGACTGGATCCTCATAGACTAGGGAGGGATAACCGTATCCGAACGAACCCAGCGACCCCGTCGAAAAGTTAAATCGGGGCACGCCGCCGGCGGTTGGGAGAGGACCCAGGTTGGTGTTGGGAATGCCCAAAACATCTGCAGCATAACGCACATTGGTTAGTGGCGCAACGATGTTCTGAGTGGCATATGTCAGGCCAAACACGCCGTCGACGACGAAGTGCGGACTTCCCACATAACTAGCCATCGTTGAGACCGCATAAATGTTGCCCGACTGGTCCGTGTTATAGCTGCCCCCTGGGCCAAGGACCTCCCCAAATGCGGGAGCTTGATGTTGCGTGTACGGATAATCGCTGAAGCGCCCGGCAAGCTTCAACTTCGCGGTTGTGACCCAGTCGAACCTGGTATCGATCTTCTGCAGGTCGTAAGAAAACGCAGTATTGATGTAAATGTTGTTGGCAAATACCCCGTTAGGAACGCCACTCGGAATCTGTGCTATCAGCATTTGTGAAATCGAGCTGATTCGATAAGAAGGAATGACGTAGTTACCGGCAGAATCCTGCGCAAAAGGCGTTCTTCCGCTGCCGTCCGGGTTTCCTGTCGCTGGATCGAAAATCGGAGTCGGCGAAGCGAGGATTCCGCCGGCCATATCGGGGGTCGGCAATGTGTAGTAACTGCCCGCAGCTTGTCGCAGAAAGTCTCCCTCATAGCTGCCGAAGAAAAACAGTTTGTCTTTAATCATTGGGCCGCCGAGCGTGCCTCCCGCGTCGTTATCGATGTACTTCGGCTTTTTGGTGCCGACTGGTTGAAAGTACGGTTTGGCCTTGAGCTCATTGTTCTCGTTATACCAATAGGCGGAACCGTGAAAGGCGTTGGTGCCGGTTCTGATCTGCACACGGATGCCGGCGCCGCTCATTGCACCTTGATCGGCGGAAGAACTGGCGGTCACCACATTTACAGCTTCGATGGCTTCGGTGGAAGGAACAGCCGTCGAGTAGAATTGCACCCACGCGTTCGTCGCGCTGACGCCATCGATACTGACATTTGTACCGCTGGCGCTGGTACCGTTCACGTTGATTTCCATGGAACGGACAGGATTGTTCGTACCGCCAGAACTTGCTTTTGGCGGTGTCACCCCAGGTAACAGACCTATTAAGCCTTCGTAGGTGCGGGTGGGCTGGGGCAGCTGCTGCAGATAATCACCACTCACAACGCCGTGAACGTCTGCCCGGTCGGTCTGTAAATCAACATTGTTTGATGACACCCTGATCGTCTCTGATTGGGCGCCAACCTTAAGCTTTGCATCAACGCGAATGGTTGTGTTAATCGTCAGGTCGATAGTTCCAGCCTCAAAAGTGCTAAATCCTAATTTTGAGATGGATATCATGTAGATTCCGGCAGGAAGTGTCCACAGAGCGTAGGCTCCGTTGCTGTTGGTAGCAGTCAGCCTCGTCTCATTTGTCTCAGTTTGGGTTGCCTTGACCGCGGCGTCTGCCACCAAAGCCCCCGACGCGTCTGTCACCGTGCCGACAATGGATCCATATAAGGTTTGCGCATTGGCCCCATTGGTGACGACCACAGAAATTGCTGTGGCAAGGATAAAAAGAAGTGAGATTGATTTGGATTGAGGGAGCCCGGCCGGAAGGCGGCCTGCTCTTCCTCGACAATCCTTATGACTGTTCATGCGCTTCCCCGGGAGACAACGGTTCCACATCCACTTCAGTCCGTTACTTTTCCTGAGTTAACAGGTTGTATCGTTAAATTTTCAACCGCCTGCACAGATCTTTTTTGGGCGATGTAAATGCGCTCAGAAACAGATTCATGCCACCTCTGTCACGCCAGCAATCTGGTCATTACCCGTCGCAGTCAGAG
>DATAQW010000028.1:0-2018 GCA_036264445.1 Pseudacidobacterium sp. | reverse complement strand
AGCGGAAACCTGCAGGGTTCGGGGTAAAATTGTATCGCTGTCGCCCCTGCGATGGAATCATGGGCGAACCTTCCTCCATGGCCCCGTCCATATTCGACGGAATCCAGAGACCGTGCCAGTGCACAATTTCAGGATCGCTGGTTTGATTCAGCACCTCGATCGTAATCGGTTTGCCTTGCGGCCAGCGGATCAGGGGTCCGGGAACCGATCCATTGTAGGCAATGGTGTGGATCGTTTTGCCGGGAGCGATTTCCAATTCCAGTGGAGCTATCGTGAGCGACATATCCGCGGGAGGCTGTTGTGCAAATGCTTCGACCGGCGGACGCAGGATAGATGCTGTTGCGAGAGCACCGCACCCGGCAAGGAAATCGCGGCGGTTCATGACGCACTCCTCATTGCGTACTCAGGGAACTGCCATGCTCATGGTGGCCGGACCAGTCGAAGCGGCGTCCAATGATTGCCTTCACGATAAGGTGATCCGTGCTCGCCGTGGGGCCGATGCCAACGCCGAAATTGATCTCCCAATTTGGCGAGACGTTCAGGTCAATTGCCGGGAAGAATTGTTGCTGCTGATTATGCAGGTTGTCGAAGTCGCCGAGGCGGCCATAAGCTGCGTAGTATTCGAGACCTCCGGTAATTACCTTGGTGAAGTCGTAACTGATTTTTGCGTTGGGTGAAAAGCCGACGCCCTGCGAGACGCTCTGCCCATGAAAAGAACGCTCTAGGGCCGGATTGAGCGCGAAATACCAGCGGCCAATCTGCTTGTCGATAATGGGGCGAATCTCCCAAGTCCATGTATCAGTGGAAAAGTCACGCCGTTGGTAGCCAATCTCGGTAGAGAGGCTGACACCGACGGGCCAATGCCAACTGTCGGGCACGCGCACACGCGGACGTATATGGTCGCCTACCCATTGAACGCCCTGCCCGCTGCGCGAACTGGTGAAAATATAAAAGCCAACCTCTGACCAACTGGTCAGGCCCTGCGTGATCTCAACTGTTTCGTGGAGCGCGTGATCGGTTGGATACGTGCCATCTGCACTGTATTTTGAGCCTGGGAGTGGCTTCGAACCATCGACGGTGAAATTGCTGTGCAGTTCCAGCATGGTTGTTTTTGGTGCAACTGTATCTGAACCGTATACCTGGATTTCGTAGTTGTCCTGCGCAGCAAGAGGTCTGACCAATAAAAGCCCACAAAAGACCAGAAAAAAAAGTCTGAAAGCAAAGATTTTTCCCGGCTTATGCTTTAGCGACGGAGTTTTCCGTGACAAGCAGTTCTCCTGCTAGAGATTGATGCCGGAATACAGCCAATCGCCTCAAACTTATTTCCTATTGCAGCCATACAAAAATCAAATAGATGAGCTCTTCCCCACCAATTTTCACTATTCTTAAAGAGTGCTTCCTCAAGGTGATCAGCGGCTCGTACAGATCGTAGATACAGCGCTCGCGGATGCAGCCCGGCGCAGCGGTCCATGGCTGGCGTGCCGCCCGGGCTGCACGCAGTGCTGCATTGGGGCGTTTGCGATCAGCCCGCTCGATGCGGAACGCCTTCGTGTCGGGTTCCAGGCTCTTGAACAATTTGATCCAGAGCGGGCAGCACGAGTGCTCGAACGTGTACAGCAATCTATCGCGCGAATTGCAGACGAATTTCCAGGCGACACAAAAACCGGGATTCTTGATGACTCCCCGGAAGCAGAAGACCGATTCGCAGAGTTTGCCAATGATGAACCTTGTCCTGTGCTCGATCCGGAAACAGGCATGTGCGACCTCTATGACGCGCGGCCGATGACTTGTCGCGTGTTCGGTCCGCCAGTGCGGTCAGAAGAAGGCCTGGGTGTCTGTGAACTTTGCTATCACGGCGCCAGCGAGACAGAGATAGCCGCTTGCGAGATGCATCGTGAGACGGACGAGCTGGAAGCGGAACTTACGTCGCAAACCGAGCGCCAAGGGAACACGATCGTCGCTTTTGCGTTACGGAGTTGAGCCCTCCTGCTACATTCATACCAATGCTTTCGATTCTC
>DATAQW010000022.1:0-11449 GCA_036264445.1 Pseudacidobacterium sp. | reverse complement strand
GTTCTATGTTTACAAAATTGTAAATACATGCAGCGCATAACTTTATTAATAACTTAATTACCTTCGCGCGAACTAAAGGGGTACGGTGCATCTCAGAAACAGAAATGCAGATACAAATTCCTGTATTTACGGCCGCGCTTGATCGTCTCCATTTTCAGTCATTGGGTTCGCCCCTCCCGACGCCAATCAGGTTGCGATGCCTCTGGTCTCTGTTAGTTTTCTTGGTTCAATCTGGCATTTTTCACAGTCCGGTTTCATCGCACCACTGCTACGATCACGGCATGAAGAAGTGCATTGTTCTTTCGTTAGCGTTGTTGTTTTCTGCTTCAGCCTTTGCTCAACCGCACCACCGTCGTCATCACCATCGCACGCATCATCACCGGGCACAGTAATACCGACGGACACACCGATGCCCGTCGTTTATCTGATGTGATACTGTTCGGCGTATGAGCGAAGACATGCGTTATCCCGTCGGAGATTTTTCCGGCCCAATTGAGCAGACACCGCAGCAGCGACGCGCCTCTGTTGCCACAATTGCCGCATTGCCGGAGAATCTGCGTTCTGCAGTGCATGGGCTGACGGACACGCAACTGGACACTCCTTATCGCGAAGACGGATGGACTGTACGCCAGCTTGTGCATCATGTTGCTGATAGCCACATGAATGCATATGTCAGAAATCGCCGCGCGCTTACAGAAGACTGGCCTGCTGTGCCTGCGTATGATGAAAAGCTTTGGGCGAAGCTCCCTGATGCGTGCTCGCTGCCTGTAGATGTCTCGCTCAATCTACTGGAGGGGCTGCATCGCCGGTGGGTTGCGCTGTTTGATTCGTTGACAGACGCTGACTGGCAGCGCGGTTATATGCATTCAGAACTGGGCGAGCAGAAACTGGCCCATGTATTGCAACTTTACGACTGGCACTGCCGCCATCATGTGGCGCACGTTACCGAATTGCGCAGACGCATGGGCTGGTGACGCGAAAATGCTTGCCTGGTGCAATGCGGGCAAGCATAGTGTCTCTGAATGTCACCTGTAAAAAGCGAAATCTCAGCGGTGGAGCTTGCCCGCGCGCTTGAGGAATACTTGTCTGATCATCCTCGCGCCGCTGTTCTTGAAGATGGACGTGTGCTCTTCGAAATGCAGAAGGCGCGGTATGCGCTGTCCGCACAACATGGGCGGTGTGTGCTGCAGCTCTGGTCCGAGGAGTGCAACATGGTGCGTACTGTTACTGGGATCAGTGCTCGCAAAGATACTTTGCGTATCGAGACGCGGCGGTTTGGGCAAAGCAGGCCACAATCGCTGGAACTTGTTCCTGATCGGGACCAGCGCACGCCGACAGCGCGCGAGGCCACGCGCAAGCGTTACTTGCGGACACTAGAGCGGGTTCTAACACGAGTATTTACCGATTACACCATTGTTGATCTGCACAATGCGATGGACCTTGAGCACAGTTTTGGCCCTGCTTATGCGCGTGCAACGCTTGTGCGTGGACCCAGGGCCTGGGCCGTTATCGCAGTGAATGCTGAGGAGATGCAGGCGACAATCGATGGCGTTCTGACGCTGGGCATCCTGTGGCTTGCTTACTGCCGTGAGCACAGCGGGGGGCGGCGTCTCTTTGAAGGATTGAAGGTGATTGTGCCTGCTGGCGCCGCAGAAGTGACACGTGCTCGTATGGCCTTACTCAATCCTTCTTTGGCCAAATGGGAACTCAATGAGCTCGAAGAGCGCGCAGAAGAACTGACTCCGGTGATTCTTGAAGAAGGGAATCTGGAAACACGTCTTGTGTATGCTTTTGATCCGGTGCGTGCGAAGGAGAGGATGCAGTCCGTGATTGATCGTGTGCTTGACCTATTACCTACCGGTATACAGAGCCAGACGGAGGTTTGCCCTCTGAGCGCGAATGAAATCAGCTTTCGGTTACATGGATTGGAGTTCGCGCACGCGCAGCACGGGCTTGCCCCGGGATCATTCGCCCGGCGGGATTCCGTCACGTTCGGAGCAGGGCCGAATGAGACGCCACTGACAGATGAGACTGAGGATTTCTTCAAAGAATTGATGACGCGTGTTTATGAAGGGCGGTTCGCGGGAGGGAGCGTGCGCAATCCGTTGTATCGATTGCAGCCTGAGCGATGGCTGGAGTCAGAACTGCGAGAAGGCCTTGCGGAGATTGAGCCTTCCATACGCGAAGAGTTTGTCTACTCGCAGGTGCCAGCTTTCTCTGGAGGCGACAGAGGCATGATCGACCTTCTTAGCGTTACGCGTGCTGGTCGGTTGGTGGTGCTTGAAATCAAGGCCGATGAGGATCTGCACTTGCCCTTGCAGGGACTTGATTACTGGGTCCGTGTTCGCCAGGTGCATGCGGATGGCGGTTTGCAGAAGCACGGATATTTTCCCGGCATGGAGATGTCAGCAAATCCGCCGCTGCTCATGCTGGTTGCGCCTGCTTTGCGTATTCATCCGGCGAATGAGACTGTATTGCGCTATTTGAAGCCGGAAGTGGAATGGATGCTGGTGGCGCTCGATGAGCAGTGGAGGAAACGGCTGCGGGTTATTTTTCGGAAGAGAAGTGAGAGCAACAAAAAATATCGTCCCGACCGGAGCATGTAGTGCGGAGCGGAGACCTGCGGTTTCTGTCCTTCAACTTCGCATTCTTCGACACTCTATTCAGAACGACAACTTTGTTTGGGTAGGCGATTCAGCCTGCAACGGGAATGGCCGTGGCTTCAACCAATCGAGGTTCAAAAAACCGTTCCACCGAGTCCAGAACGGCCTCGCCGGTCTTCGATTCGTAGATCGATTTGCGCAGCGATGCGCCTCCGGGAACGCCATGCGTGAACCATGAGGCGAACTGCTTCATCTTGCCCTGGGCTTCGGGGTTGCCTTCGTTGAGCAGCATCTCAAAGTAAGTCCGAATCATGCGGTAGCGGTCGAGATCGGTTGGCTCGTCATAGCGCCCGGTTGCGGTGTACTGCGCAATCTGGCGGAAGATCCACGGATTGGCAGGCGCGGCGCGGCCGATCATAACGGCATCACAGTTGGTCTTGGCAACAAGGGCGCAGGCGTCTTCAGGAGTCCGTACGTCTCCGTTCCCTATGACAGGGATCCGCACCGCGTGCTTGATCTCCGCGATATGTTCCCAGCGCGCCTGTCCTGAATAACCCTGTTCGCGCGTGCGCGCATGGAGCGCTACTGCCTGCAATCCGCTTTCTTCTGCCAAGCGGGCCAGTGGAACGCAGATGATGTGGTTGTCATTCCATCCCAGTCGGAACTTCACAGTGAAGGGAATCGTAACCGCAGCACGAACAGATTCGAAGATCTTTGAGATAAGCGGAAGGTCGCGCAGGAGGCCACTGCCTCCATTGCACGCAACGACACGTTTGGCCGGGCATCCGAGGTTCAGGTCGACCATGTCGAAACCTGTGTCCTCGACAATGCGAGCGGCATCGGCCAGCGTAGCCGGGTTTGAGCCGAAGAGCTGCGCTGAGATGGGGTGCTCATCATCGTAGAAGGTCAGATAACGCTTGCGCTTCGATTCGCGCATACGCGATAGGCCATCGGCCGAGGTGAATTCGGTCATGATAAGCCCGCAGCCCGACTGCTGATTACTGATTTCCGACTCAACAGACGAGATGGAATCCGGATTGGAAGAAAACACGCTGGCGTTGCGAATGAAGCGGCGAAAGACGGTGTCCGTGACTCCGGCCATGGGTGCAAGCACGGTCGCCGGGGCGACCGTGACATTGCCGATCTGGACAGACGCGGGCACACGCACGCCTTCCGGCATAGCATGTTCCAGCGGATTGTCCCATTGCTTCTTCATCGTGCTCGTTACACAGCAAAGCCTCCGGCTTTCCGGAGGCTTTTTCTTATTTCAAGCAATCCGGAGTCCGGTTACTTCGCAGTCGTCTCCGCCTTGGCGTACTTGCGGCGGAAGCGCTCGACGCGGCCTGCCGTATCCACCAGCTTCTGCTTGCCGGTGAAGAACGGATGGCACGCGGAGCAGATTTCAAGATGGATGTCGCCTTTGTGGGTGGAGCGGGTCGCGAAGCTGTTCCCGCACGCGCAAACCACCCGGATTTCCTGATAGTTAGGATGAATACCTTGCTTTGGCATGATTCAAAAACCTTTCCCTGCAATCTTCTTATTTTACGGGGATTTTGCGGGGTTGGCAATGTCTGCTGTATCGCCGTCGATCCAATACTCGCCGCGGGATTTCAGCTCGAGCTGCGGCCGGTCCTTGAGCTCCACATGCAGTTTGTGGATTCCGGGAGCCGGTGTTTCCGGGTGGAAGCTGAGCACATAGTAGTTCGGCACATCGTGTGAAACGGCAATCAGGCCCTGCTGCAGATCTTTGGCATTGTGAAAATGCACAAACTCGCCTCCAGTGAGTTGCGCAATTGCCTCAGCGGTGTTCGTGTGCAGCGAGTTGCGCGCGCCAACAAAAGCCAGAGTGGCCAGCCGAACAGGCGGCGCCAGTTGACTAATGCAATCGAGGACCTGTTTGCTGTAGTGGCCGTCGTATTCAGCGTTAGCTCCGTCGTGGCTGAAGCAGCCATGCTGCGGGCCTATTTCGGTGGTACCGCCATAGCTGAATTTTGACGCTTCATGGGAAACCGCCGAGTGCGTGCTGGAAAAGGCAAAGCTGTACATCGTCGTATTGGTGTCGCTGATCAGGCGAAGAGCGTCATCGAGAGTTGTCTTGCTGTCCTGGTCAATTGTTTCGCTGAGCAGCAGAATGGCGCGACGATAGCGGGCAGGTTGCGTCCGCAGCTGCGTAACCGCGAACGCCACACCATCTAAAATCGCGGCCCCTGGGTCGCCCTCCTGCAGATTTGCGATCTGCCTTGAGGCATCATCTGTATTCGGCGTAAATGGCTGCAGCAGATGAGGCGTGCTGTCAAAGCCAATGACAGCAACGCGGTGATCCACATTGCCGATCAGTGCATCGAGAATCGCATCGAGCGAGTAATAATCAGCGAGGTGGCGCGCTCCAGCCCCGCCCGTCTGAACCACGATTGCCAGTGCCAGCGGTTGCGAATCTGTGTCCGGATCGAGTGTAAGCTTCTGTGGCACACCGTCATCAGTAAGGAGAAAATCGTTCGCAGTCAGCTCATAGACGACTTGGCCTGACTTGGTTTTTACCAGAACAGGCACCTCCACCAGATTGGAGCGCACAGTCAGGACCGTTTGGCCGCTATCGTTCTGCTGTGCGCTGGCACATACAGCAGCCACGCAGAGCAAGAGAGCGAAGAGAAGGGCAGAGCGCATGACTTGAGTCTTCATTCTATCCAGCTTTTTTGCAGTTTTCAGTCATCTGTCGATCTTTGTCAGGAACTGCCCTGCAACCCGCGTTGGTAACGGATTTCATCGACCGTCACTCCCCAAACCGAGTCTGTCCGGCGCTGGCCGTCCGGGAGCCACCCGTCGATTTCATAGAAGCGCGCGGCGCGGGCGTTGCCAACAAGGAGCCAGAGGCATGCGTGTTGAAATCCCAATTCCAGAAGACGGCTACGCGCAGCTGATATAAGGGCTACTCCAGTGCCACGGCCCCATTGTTCTGGGTCTACATAAAGTGCATACAATTCACCGTAGCCAGCGAGATCCCGATCACGGGCTGGTGCGATGGTGGCAAAACCATAGATGAACGACCCATCGATGGCCACGATTGTTTGCGGCTTTAGCGGATCCCGGCTCGCGAAATCATATCTCGGTGCGCGATCTTCGGGACGGAGTTGGTTGAGGTATTCGTCGGGCAAGAAACCACGATAGGCTGCCTGCCACGACCGCACGTGCACACGAGCCACTGCCATTGCATCATCCGGCTCCGCTGCTCGAAGAAGCATGTCCGAGTATGGCACAACGCTGGATATGATCGCGGTTAGCGCCTCGCATGCCTATCTAACTCGACTTTCGCTGTTTCTTATGATTCCATTGGCGTGCATGAAAATCTTCCGTGTTATCGCTTCCTCTGTGCTGCTTCACACTTTGTACGGAACCGCTCAGACTACTGCCCCCACAGCGCCGCAGTCTAACTCAAGCTATATCGACCCGCAAGGAACGGCGCATATCACGCGCATTGTGCCTGTACCAACGACAGTGAGTCCCGAGGCGCAGAAGAGCCTGGCGCAGCCGGTATCAGATGCGAATGTGCCTGAATCGCTGGCAGAACGGCGCACGAAGACCGATACCTGGCAGGCGAAAGCCGGAGAGGCGTATAGGCAGGTGTACCCGGCTACCATTTCATCGACCACTATGGGGGGAGTGCCGGTGCGGGTCATTACTCCACCCCTGATTGGAACCGGGAAGAGCGACCGTGTTTTGCTGAACCTTCATGGCGGCGGGTTCAACTCCGATTCCGGCTCGTTTACCGAAAGCATCCCGATCTCTAACATTACTCAGACCAAGGTCATCGCCGTCCTGTATCGCCTCGCACCGGAGCATCCGTTTCCGGCCGCAGTCGAGGATGCAGTGGCAGTCTACAAGGAGCTGCTCAAAACCTATAAGCCGCACAATATCGCCATCTATGGAACATCAGCGGGCGCGATCTTGACCGCGGAAACAGCCGTCAAGCTTAAGCAGTTGGGGCTTCCGATGCCTGGGGCACTAGGAATTTTCTCCGGAATGGGCGACTTCAGCCAGGCCGGAGATTCAGTTGCGCTCTATTCGCTCCGTGGATTGTCCGGTCATCTTGATCCGCCAAAAGCAGAGGCCCACGATCCGGAATACGTTGGCTCAACAAACCCGAAAGACCCGGTACTTTCGCCTGTATATGCCGATCTGCGCGGCATGCCGCCGACATTGTTTGTAACCAGCACACGAGACCTGCTTCTGAGCGGTACTGTGAATCTGCACCGGGCATTTCTCCGTGCGGGAAGCGATGCGCAGTTGGTTGTTTTTGATGCGCTGCCCCATGCCTTCTGGAATGATGTTGACCTGCCGGAATCGCGCGAGGCTGACGAGATCATGGCGCACTTCTTTGACACACACCTGGGAAAGTAGCCGTACTGGTTATGCACACGTGGCCCTGCGATACTGAATCGAGAGCGATGACTGAAATCTGCGCTAAATGCGATGGCATGGGTATGCTTGTTATCACGCGCCCCGATGGCAGCCATGCCGCTGAACCATGCGAGTGCCAGCAGGAGCGGCGCGTGGCGCGGTTTGTGGAGCGAGCGCGCATTCCTCCCAGGTACCAGCACTGCACTCTGCAAAGCTTTGAGATCGGACGCCACTCCCATGACACATTACGGGCAGCGTATTTGATGGCTGACAAGTTCGTAACAGCCTATCCGCTGGAAACTTCGGGAAAGGGTCTTTTGTTTACCGGTTCGATGGGGGTGGGCAAGACACATCTGGCTGTGGGGCTTCTGCACGCTCTTATCACGGAGCGCGGCGTGCAAGGTCTTTTTTGTGATTACCGCGAACTGCTGAAGCAGATTCAGGAATCGTACAATCCGGCTACGCACATTACTGAGCTTCAAGTGTTACAGCCTGTTTTCGATGCAGAGGTGCTGCTCATCGACGATCTTGGATACATCAAGCCAACAGAGTGGGTCTGGGACACCGTTGCGCTGATCCTGAATGCGCGTTACAACGGGAAAAAGACGACGCTGATTACGACGAATTATCCGAATCTTCCTGCGGCGGGCGTGCGACCGGAATCGGAAGGGCGTAATCGGAGAATGGCTGAGAGCGCGGTTCGCGAAGAAACGCTGGGTGATCGCATTGGCGAACGCATGAGGTCGCGTCTTGCCGAAATGTGCGTTGAAGTGAATATGATTGGGGAAGACTTAAGGCAGACGGTACAGCGCGCGCGTTTTTCTTAGATGGTTGTTGTCAAAAGAAGCAACAGAACAGCAGCGAGTGTTGCTATCTGATAGATATAGTCAGACAGCTTTTTTGATTCCACTGCCGCACTAGCCCCAGAGGCTGTACTAAGGTGGAGTGTGCTAGAGGACTGCTCCATACTGGGCCTCTCGAAAACGTGAAACGGAATAACTTCCCCGTTCTTATTCCTATGGACACAGTTTGCACCCATTTGATGCGATTTTGTGGCGAAATCTTTTAAAATTTAGTGTCTTTTGGGTTACAGTGTTTCTCTTCGGGACGTTCTGACGCTTTAAGTTGTCTTGATAAAAGTGAATTTCATGAATGCTGCCGTTATCCAAAGTTTCGACGTTCCTCCTCGCTACAGCTCATTTGCTGACCCGGTGGCGGGGAATGGGGAAGTGCTGGTTCATGTCACCGCCGCCGGACTTCATCCGATTGTGAAGGCTCTGGCGAAGGGGGCGCACTATGGGAGTACGGGCGAGTTGCCGTTTATTCCGGGCGTAGATGGAGCGGGACGGCTCGAAGATGGTACGCGGGTGTATTTTGGTGTTTCCAGAGCCCCCTACGGGAGTTTTGCCGAGCGTACAGCGACGGCTCGGGCCTTGTGCGTGCCTATACCTGACGGGCTAGATGATGCGACGGCTGCGGCGATTGCAAATCCTGCCATGTCATCGGTGGCCGCGCTCACAGCACGCGCCCATTTTGCTGCCGGAGAGAGCGTCCTGATTCTTGGCGCGACCGGCGTTGCCGGAAGGCTTGCGGTGCAAAATGCCAAGAGGCTGGGAGCGCGGCGCGTCATTGCGGCCGGACGAAATCCGGAGGCATTGAAAGAACTGGGCGAACTGGGCGCTGATGCGATCATCTCGCTTGAACAGGAGCGCGAATCGCTGGTAGCGGAGTTTCGGCGTGAACTGGCCGAGTCGGGAGTGGATGTTGTCCTCGATTATCTATGGGGCGAGCCGGCTGAGCGTGTTCTTGAGTCGATTTCGCAAAAAGGCTTGAAACTCGCGGCCCCACGCATCCGTTTTGTGCAGATTGGGTCGAGCGCCGGAAATACCATCACGCTTTCAGGAGCAACGCTTCGCAGTTCCGGTCTGGAGTTACTTGGCAGTGGCTTCGGCAGCGCATCGCTTGAACAGATCTTGCGGGCAGTCAGCGAATTTTTTCAGGGAGCGGCCAAAAAGCCCTTTCGATTTGAATTGAAGCCTGTTCCGCTGCGCGATTTGGAGGCAGCCTGGAATGAAAAAGGAGAAGGCTTGCGGATTGTTTTTCAGCCTTGATCATGCCTTACCGTATAGGGCGTCACGATACGTGATATTTCGCGGTACGATTAATGAAACCGGGCAGAATTTGTAGACCACGCAGTCACTCTTATAAGCGGAAACATAAAGTGAAATCTCACAGGTTTTTCTTTGTGCCTGCTTTATCGGCAGATCGAGTGAATTGGGCCTTCCATGAGAAGGCCGGCCGAAACGTCAGTATTGCCGATTGTGCGGCCACAATGGTGGGTCGACTCGCAAATCCTCCCGAATCGCGCCGGTTGGCGGCCGATCAGGATCCGATTGGGGAACGGGTCGAGGAGCTTCAGCCCTTGATGAATTCAGCTTCGATGGTGATCTGCACCGTATCGCCGACGAGGATTCCCCCGGTTTCGAGCGCGGCGTTCCAGATGAGACCGAAGTCCTTGCGGTCGATCTTGGTCGTGGCTTCCAGGCCAATGCGGACATTTCCCCAAGGGTCCTTCTGCGGCAGCGTGGGACCTTCAACGGCGAGCGTGACAGGGCGAGTGACGCCATGGATGGTAAGGTCGCCGGTTACGGCGTATTCCTCTTCTCTCTTGCGCTCCACCTGAGTGGATTTGAAGATGATGGTGGGGTACTTCTCCAACTCAAGGAAATCGGCGCTCTTGAGGTGCGCGTCGCGCTGGGGTTCGCCGGTATTGAGGGTGGAGACGTCGAGAGTCGCCTCAATGGAGGAGAGGGATGCGTCGGTGGTGTGCTCCGTAAGGTCGCCGGTAATGCCCTTGATGGTGCCCTTTACGTTGGCGATCATCATATGCTTGACTTTGAATTCGGCGGCGGTATGGGCTGGATCGATTTTCCATGTGATGAGAGAGGCGGGGGTGGAGGTGGATGCCATAGGAGGCTCCTTTCGTCTGTTTGGGTGCGGACGAGATATTCGCTGCAACAAATATTTTGCCCGCAAATAGTTGCGTGTGGTTCGTCTAGCTTCGATTGGCCAGCCGGAACCGGGGCGAAGTCATCCTAGCACCATGCCAGCAGGTGGATCATCACTTCTCTTCGATTTCTATATGTGTCCATCTACATACCGAGTTCCTCCCCGTTGATTGAGTGGTATTGAATCGCTATCCATTCCTTCATCGGCCTCCCATGTCCGAACTGTCGTGCTGAAGCTTTATCATAGCTATATAGAACACGCTTTATGGCTGACGACCGCAAAAATACGCTGAATTTAACAGGACAAACGACCCAAACGCGTGAGCCTCGATCCCTTTTGCCATGGGTCATTGCTGGAGTGGTAGTGGTCGTGGCGATCGTCCTGCTCTTTGTCTTTAGCGGCCATAAAGCCGCACCAGCGAATCCCGGTGGCGCAGGACTTGCCGCAGCCGACCCGTATGCTGCCAGTTTGCCTATTACCGGCCTGAAGATGAGCGAGTCCACAAACTTTGCCGGAGGCAAGGTGACCTATGTTGACGGCCATATCGCCAATAAAGGCGACAAGACCGTCACTGGAATCACGGTACAAGTGGCTTTCCGCGACTTTGGAAATCAGCTGGTGCAGAAAAATACTCTGCCTTTATCGTTGATCCGCATGCGCGAGCCTTATGTGGATACGCAGCCGGTCAGCGCCGATCCTCTGAAGCCTGGAGATGAGCGTGATTTCCGCATCATTCTCGACACGGTGGCGCAGGACTGGAATGGGCAGTATCCGGAAGTGCGGGTGATTCAGGTTACGGGTAAGTAATTCGTCTGCGAATCAATCAGATGCCTCACCGGAATCTATTCAGAGAAAACGCCAGAGCAATCTAAGGTTGATACCCGTCCGCCATCCACTGAGCGAATCGTTCGATGCGAGCTTGAGGCCACGGACCTTCTCCTCTTGGCGGCGGAGGCGGCATCACTGCGCCACCGATGCCGCGAATGCGGTCATAGATGATTGCAGCGTTTGCCTTTACGTCGTCGTAACTCGCCAGGTTGAACGCCTTACTCATAGCTTGAATGTCTCTCTCCGTGAAAAACGGGCGGATGTCTTCTTGAAAACTTATCAATTTTGTCATTGTCCTCACCGTGTTGGAATATCCAGAGAATATCGAACGAGCGCCGTCGCACAAAGAACTCGAGGCGCATCCTGATTTCATAGTATGAGCAACTCAGTCGGGCCGCTAACCAGGACGGAAGCGCTGTCCATCCAAAGCTAAAACAGCATATGCCTTGACTGTCAAGCGACCTGACTGAACGGTCGCTTCTATTGCTTGCTCATGGAATCGACGAACGCTCGGAGGCATTGTCTCAGGGCTTCCGTCGGGGCCGCCGTACAACCCTCACCTTCCCGCTTTTTTGTCCTCCGCAGAAAAACTGATCGCCGCCATCGGACTCGAG
>DATAQW010000431.1:0-13873 GCA_036264445.1 Pseudacidobacterium sp. | reverse complement strand
GCAGTCGCTGGAAGTTGTTCTGCATCTGCCACTGCTGATAGGCCTGTCGCGACTGAAGATCTATGGGATTAGACGGCTGATACTGCACCGGCCCTGCAACATAGGGCTGAAATTCAGGCGTAGGAAGACCAAGCTGCGCACGCCGCCAATAGTAGTCACGCGTGATCAGAGACTCACGGTCTGGAATCAGCTCACTCAGCTTCATTCCTTCGTGCCATGCAAATCGCCCCGGATTGGCCGTGTTCCCGCGCAGGGTCACTGTTTTGTCATATTTTGCCGGGATAGAAAATACGCGCAGAACATCACCATCGCGCAGCGGCGTTCCCAGTCCGGTCGCATCAAAAGCGACTTCCATGGCCGCGCGGGCTTGACGGCCAGCTGCACGATCAACTGAGATTCGCGAATCAGCAGCGACTGCTGATGCACCACCAGCATAGGAAAGCAGTTGTTGTACTGTAGTCTGCTCATCCAGCAGCTCAAAAATTGCCGGATGGCGGACGCTGCCGGTCAAAGCAACCTGCGGTCCGGCAGGCGGGATGAAGATCACGTCACCGGGCAGGAGTTGAACATCCTTCGACTTGTCACCGTTGACCAGCAGGTCATAAAGATCGAAGTCCGTAACTATTTTGCCTTGCCGCTTGAGCTGAATATGACGCAGCGACCCTTGACTGGACGGCCCACCTGAAGCAAAGAGCGCATTCACCAGCGTGCTGAGTGCGCTCACCGTATACGAGCCTGGACGCCGCGCCTGGCCGACGACAAATATCTGAATCGAGCGCACCTGGCCAACATCTACCGTCAGATCAAAATTGCGGTAGACCCGTCCAATCTCCGAACGCAGATGCTGATCCAGCGAGGAAAACGGCAGGCCCGCTACATGAATCGTTCCCACCTGAGGCAGATAGATCGAGCCGGTGCGATCCACCCGGACATCAGCGTTGAAGTTGATCTGGCCCCAGACGCGGATGCGCAGCGCATCCCCTGCGCCGATCAAATAATCTGGCGTGACTGGTACCTGATCCAACGGCGCAAAGGTCGATGGCACATTGCGGAATAAATCCGCTCCAAAGATCGGCAGTACTTCACCTGTGGTCCCAGCCACAAATTTCTGGAACTCTGTCAGCGGCTCCGGTGGAAGGGAAATGAATCCCTGCTGGAGAGTTGTCCTCTGGGTTGCATTTGCGCTGATGCCCAAATCCGTATAAGTCCGCGTATTCAACGGTGACCCGCTGGGAACATTTCTTTCCCCGGTCTGGCCAGCCTGCCCATAATTCCCCAATCCAAAAGCGTTCTGGTTCAGATCAGAAGCGCAGGAAGAAGACGTGGCGTTTGCAGGATCGGAGCAATCTACCCCTTGACCCGTTTGACCTTGCGTCTGGCCAAGTACATCGCTTGTCTGGGAATATAGCTGCGGTACGGTTGCCAGCAGAGACACAGCCAGGGAAAGAACCAGTCGCTTACGCATAACAAATGCAGCCGCATCCGATGCTTCCGTTGCTGGTCTGCGTATCTACTCCTTAAAAACAAATAACTTCAGTTTGCAGTGTAGAACCTTATTGGCGCTGATGAAAATACATAGATAGCAGCGCGAGGTTGATAAATGCGGTTACTGCTTATCAACAACATGCACCAGAAATTTCATGGAACCGTGTCCTGCTCCGCAGAATCGCGAGCAGGTTCCCGGAAAATCTCCAGCCTGATCCGGCGTGACTGTCACTTCCACCTGCTTATGCTTTGGCATATCCGCGCGAAGCCCGAGTCCCTTCACGGCCAGCCCGTGGGCCACATCATCAGAAATAAGAATGAGCTTCACCTGCTCACCTTTAGTGAGAGTGATTTCCTCAGGCATAAACTTGTAACGCTTGGCGTGAATCGTGATGGTCCGTGTTGCCTGAGCATGGCTGGCGTGCACCGCAAACACAAAGATTATGAACAGGGCTGCAAAGATCGTACGACGGAAGTAACTCACAAATAGGAAACCTTATTTTTCAATCTTATTGTACAGACACCTATTGGACGGTCAGGCCAACCGAGACGTTTTTCTCCAATCCGCCCATCGACGCCGTAATATTCAGCGTGTAGACACCCGATGGCGTCGTCGGCCCTGTCGGCGAACTGCCTGAACCTCCAGAAGAACTTGAGCCGCCTGAAGCACTGGTACCACAGGCGGCGGATGCCAGCAGAGCCACCGACGCCAGGCACATCAGACCGCAGCGAAGCAGGTTGCTGCGCTTTCTCAAGCCCCAGAATACGCAGGGCAGCAGAACAGCAAAGGCAGCGCTCATCCTTTGCCAGCGCAGCTCAACCGGATCAACTGAAGAACTCGTGCTGGTAACGCCTGTTGTGACCGTAACGGTAGCGGTTCCTCCGCCGATTCCAAAGGACAAAGGCGATGGATTGATGGCACACGTCGCATTCTGCGGAGCCCCGGAACACCCCATCGTCAGCGCGCCGCTCGACCCGTTCACAGAAACCACCTGCAACTGGTATGTAGCCGCCTGACCATTAACAATCACGGCAGACGTGGGTCCCGACACAGCAAGCTGAAAGTCTTCCCCTGTGCCACTAAGAGGCACTGTAAATGGCGCAGACAGGTTCGAAGCGCCGACTGTTAGCGAACCGCTGCGCAGTCCTGTCTGCGTTGGCGTAAAGGTCAAGGCAATGTTGCAGGAGGTTGCGGGTGCAAGCGTGCCGGTTGCTGCACAGCTATTGGCCGCGATCGCAAAGTCACCCGAGCTGGCCAGAGCAACCGTCAATCCCGTCAACGTTGATCCGCCATTGTTGGTAATCGCAATACTTTGCTGACTGCTGGGAATATTGACCCCCTCAGGCCCGAAATTCACTGACGCTGGGAGTACCGACACTCCCGGAGGCGCAAGCCCAGTTCCTGAAAGCGTGACATTCTGCACCCCGAGGGCCGTGCTCACGTTGAGCGCTCCAGTCGCCACGCCAATCTGAGCCGGCACAAATGTCACAAGAATGGCGCAGGAAGAATGTCCAGCAAGAAGTGCTGTACAGTCATTCTCGGCCGTAAAGTCGCCGGTCACAGAAATCGCTATCTGGCTCAACGCAACGTCTCCGTTATTCGTGAGCGTCACAACTTGCCCGCTGCTCTTGTCCCCAACTATTACTGGCGTTGAAAAATTCAGGTTCGTTGGACTCACACTCGCAGTCGCGGGCATCTGACCATTGCCTGCAAGCTGCACTGTCTGTGTGCCCGAGCTGTCGGCAATCGAAAAGACTCCTGTGCGCGGCCCTGAGGCTTTCGGCGCAAAAACAACCGCCACTGTGCAGCCGAAATTCGGCGCGAGCGACGTTCCGCAGGTATTGGCGCTGATCTGGAAGTCTCCCGTGACCATCGGTGTCTGGAGATTTACGCTGACTCCGCCTGTATTCGAAATGGTGATGTTCTGTGCAGCAGTTGTCGTCCCCACCAGCGCATTGCCAAAGCTGAGACTCCCCGGCAGCAGCTCAACATTACCGGGGTTCAATCCGGTTCCAGAAAGCGACGCCGCAACCTGACCTCCGGACAGATTTCCATATACAGTCAGCGTTTCCTGTATCGTTCCGGTTTGCTGTGGAGCAAAACTCACCTGAATTGCGCATGTGGCCCCGGGCGATAACGGCTGTGTGCAATTGTCGCTCTCCGAAAAATCGGCGCCTGTTGCAATGCTCGTAATTGTCAGCGTGAATGTTCCGGTATTTGTGACCGTCATTGTCTGTGCGCTGCTGACTGTATTCTCCTGCTGCGCGGCAAAAGTCAAAGAGGATGGCGTGAGCGAAGCCGTGGTTGCCACAGTACCCGCGCTCAGTAGCGGTATTTGCCAGATGCCCCGTCCATAAGTCGAAGCCAGCAATAAAGCTGTGCTCGAATAATTGACATATTTAAGCTGCGTAACAGGGGCATACGGCAGCCCAGTGCCGAGACGGCTCCAGCACGGATTGACCGTATCCGTACAGAGAGTGATGTTCTGGGTGACGTAGACGCCCGTGTCCGTCGCCACATACACCGTATTCGCATTGTTAGGATCGACGAGAATGCTGTTCGCCGGAGCATTTGGCAGATCACCTGTGAGGCCAATCCAGTGCGCCCCGCCATCGAGCGAACGGAAAACCTGCGCCACGTTGAGATTCAATTCCTTGAACCCTTGCAGGGTCACATAAATCGTGTTGCCGGTTGGATCATGTGGATCCACATAAATGCTCGAAACATCGAAACCGCTGGGGTTGAAGCTGTAACCCAGCATGTTCGTTATGGGCGACAGGGTCAGATCATTCCAGTTTGTATTTGTACTCACTGAAGAATCGTTTACCGTCGCCGTATAGATGTGCCCGGCGACCGTGCCGCCTCCGTCGTATGATCCCGTCATGCCTGCATACATGACCTCGGTTGTACTCGCTCCCCCCGATGCGGCGAGAGAGCGAATCTGTGCATTGCCGACGCAGTCGCCGTTCGTCTGGTCCTTATCGAGCGGGATACTGATGGCGTCGGTTGACAGCCAGCCCTGACCATTTGCAGGCCCGCGCCAGATGCGGCATGTCCCGATAATGATGTTTGTCGTGTTCTGCGGGTCGAGAATCCACGGCGCAGTTCCGGTCAGGCCAAAGCCATCATTTCCCACTTGAGCGCTGCCGATCACCGGCGATCCGAAATCTGCCTTATTACAGGAAGCCCCTGCCGTACACAAATTGATAGATATGGGAGCAGCCGAGGTCGCATACCAGTTCTGTGGGCTTTCCGGGTCGATAGCGTTGTAATCGCCTTCACCGTCGAGGATCTGCTGCCAGGCGCTTCCACTCCCTGATGGAGCAGCGGTGCCAAATGCTCCCATCGCCGCCATAAGCACACTGGCATCCTGTGGATGAACCGAGAAGGATCCAACCTCGCCAATCGAACCCAACCCTCCGTTCAGGTTCTGAAAATGTGCCGCATCATCCGCAGAGCAGGTTGACTGCTGCTGGTTCACAGCATCGGTCGTGCGCCAAAGTCCTCCATCATTGCCGAAATACATCAGGCCGCTGGCGCCGAATGTCGCGTCAATGGCATGCTCTGACGGAGCGACCTTCGCTGCGGCGCATCCATTCGTGTTCGTTGTATTGCGCCAGACGCATCCATTCAGAAGACTGCACCGGTATAGGTCCTGCGTCCCCACAAACAGCAGTGTGTCCTGCTGCGCTGGTACGGCGGCCAGCGAAAGATCATAGTCTCCCTGAGGGATGGCCCCATTGCTTTCAATCGCTGTATCGGCAATCTGTTGCGAGAAGGTGACCGTGGAAGAAGCACAGCCGCTGGACCCGGCATTGCAGACATCCCGCCAGAGACCCTGGTCCATGTTGCTGTTATCAACCGTAATCGCAAAAAGATCGCCCGTCACAGGCTGCGCGACAACCGTCCCGCGAAAGATCGGACAGGCTGTCGATCCGATTGTTCCAGGATTCGGGGGACATTGCGCCGTGAACAGGTTCACACCCGGCTGGTTCGCGAGCCGCGTCCATGTCATGCCGTCAAGCGATTCGTAATATCCGTGATATCGCACCGCGGCATAGAAGCGCTGGCGTACCGGATTCCAGGCAACCGATGTCGCGGAATTTCCGGGATTGCCCGCAGCCGATAAATTCGACGCTTGAACCGTTGCTGCAGTCCCATCGGTGATCGTAGCCAGATGCCATGTCTGTCCTGCATCCGCAGAATAGTAGAGGCCGGCAAAGCTGTTGCCTGTGCCTGCGCCCACCGCCATGCCTTCGGCTGAATTCGCCACCGCAGCAACGACAAATTGTGGCGTGGTGCCGCTCCACGCAAAACCGGAAAAGCCCTCGCCGAGAAATGTGTACTGTCTCAGCAGATCATCAACCGCGCCTGAAATCATGCACCAGGTATTGCCGCCATCCGCAGAGCGAAGCAGCCCCATTCCATAGTAGGAATCAAGCGCGTCATTCGGGTCACCTGTCCCTGCAAGAATCACGCCCGTGCCTCCAGGCTGCACTGTTATCGCACCAATGCTGAGAGATGGGACAGGAGGCGTCGAGCAGCCACTGGAAATCGGCAATGTATCTGTCAGCGGAGTGAATGAAGCCGAGCCGGCGTTTCCTGCCGCGTTGGTTGATTTCCAGACGCCTCCGCCAGTCGTTCCAGCATAAACAGTGTTCCCGGTTGCATCAGAGGGATCAACGGCAATGCTTGTGACCCGTCCACTGATAAGACCGAAGGTGCTTGTCTGGATCGCGGTGGGTCCGATAGGCGACCAAGCTGCCGTAAGCGATGACGCGCTGTTTGCCTGTACCTGTTCGTCTTGCATGCGGGCGTGTGCCAGCAGTGCGGCTGGGGTCTGACCATTTACGTTCCGGCGTGCAAGAAAATCCCGAGATCGCTGAATATTTCTTTGTGCAATTCGATTCGCAGACGGGGATGTCGGCGTCTGCTGCGCTGCCACAAGCCCGCTGGTCAGCGCACACAAAGAAGCCCAAAGGGCCAGCTTCCACCACTGATTCGTCGCCATGGGCCTCTTCGCGGCATTCCCTGGAAAACCGGGGGTACGTCGTCCCGGCAATGCCATCCACACATAGCGAAGAAAAGCGCTTCTGCGCCACGCAAGGGACGCAGAAGCGTTCTATTGATCTAGCCATGTTGCGGAAAGTGGCTCCATTATGCGTGAATCAAATCGATATGCAAAGTTACTTTGGTTTGAGAGTGTCCCATGCAAAATAAAATAGCGGCCCGCACAGGCCGCTATTTTCAGAAATCTGTATGACTTACCACAAGCCCCACGCGCGGCTGATATAGTCCGTCAGCGACATGGTGATGAGAACTAGAAAAGTGAAGAATCCAGCAGCCACGGTCAGCTTTGTCAATCGCGAGCTGTACTTGACGTGCATGAAGAAGAGGATCACCAATACCGCCTTGGTACAGGCAATGGCAATCGCGACGATAGGATTGAATATCCCCAATTCAAGATAAGAAGCAGCTACTGTCAGCCCGGTAAACATCAGTAGCGCACCAAAAATTACCAGATACACTTTCGGGCTGACGATGTGATGTTCGTGCTGCGTTGGTTCGAGGTCGAGTTGTTCGTGCTGCGTTGGTTCAGGCATCTTGTTTCAGGTCCTCACTGGTGCCGGCTGATCAGATAAAGCAACGGAAATAGGAAAATCCAGACAATATCGACGAAGTGCCAGTACAAGCCAAAGTTCTCTATCGTCGTCATGTGGCCCTGCGTATATGCGCCTGCCCACGCTCGCACCACCAGAACCAGCAGGATCGAAACGCCGACGATCATGTGCAGGGCGTGCATGCCCGTCATCGCAAAATACAGCGAGAAATAAACCTGCGTCTTGGCCGCCATATCAGCCGGTAGCGGCTTTTCTTCAGGATCGGTAGGATGCGTAAAGCCCTCGGCGCTAAAGTTCAGTCCAGGTACGTGCTGCTTTTCCCATTTCTCGTGATACTCAATTGCCTTGACGCCAAGGAAAACACATCCCAGGACGATCGTCGCGAGCAACCAGCCTACCAGCGCCTTGCGACGCTTCATTTCCGCCGAATAGACGCCCATCGCCATGGTGAAACTGGAGCAGATGAGCACCGCCGTATTGAATGTTCCGAGGAAGATCGAAAGCTGGTGGCTGCCCGCGACAAACGCGGGATAGTACCAGTTGCGGTAGATCAGGTAAGCGGTGAACAGACCGCCGAAAAACATGATTTCGGTCAGCAGGAAAAGCCACATGCCGAAGCTCGACGCCTCGCGCTGCTGCTCCACCGTCTCGAAATGGTGACGCAGGTGCGGCGGATGGGCCTCATGCGCTTCGTGCTCAGAAAGCGGCTGGGTTGCGATCGCTTGACTATCCAACGGTCTCTACCTCTTGTTCAGTCTTGTGCGCCAGCCATTCGTAGTCGTATGCTTCGTGGTCTACGATCGGCGTTTCAATAAAGTTTTCAGTCAGCGGAGGCGATTGAATCTGCCATTCAAGCCCGGTAGCCTGCCACGGGTTGCTGCCCGCGATCTTGCCATACTTGAGCGACCAGGTCATGTAGAGCATCGGCAGCAGATAGCCCACGCCCAGCACAGTCGCGCCTGCAGTGGAGAGCACGTTCAGTACCTGGAACTCAGGAGGATACGCGGCGTAGCGTCGCGGCATTCCAAGATATCCGAGGATGAACTGCGGGAAGAAAGTCAGAATGAACCCGATAAATGTAGTCAGCGCAGCCAGCTTCGATACGCCTTCCGGATACATGCGGCCTGTCATCTTCGGCCACCAGAAGTGAACACCGGAGAGGTACGCCATCAACATGCCGCCCACCATGACAAAGTGGAAGTGCGCCACGATGAAGTACGTTTCTGTAAGGTGGATATCCATGCCCAGCGAACCAAGAAAGACGCCTGTAAGTCCGCCGATGGTGAATAACCCGAGAAATCCGAAGGCGTAAAGCATCGGAGTTTCAAATGTAATCGAGCCTTTATAGAGCGTTGCTGACCAGTTAAATATTTTGATAGCCGAAGGCACGGCAACGAGCATCGTGAGCAGCGAAAACACCAGCGCCGAGTAGTTCGACACGCCCATGATGAACATGTGGTGCGCCCAGACAAAAAACCCGAAGACCGCGATAGCAACGGATGAAAAAGCAACCGCCGTATACCCAAAGACACGCTTGCGCGAAAAAGTACTGATGACTTCAGAAATCACGCCCATCCCAGGGAGAATCATGATGTACACAGCCGGGTGTGAATAGAACCAGAACAGGTGCTGAAAGAGCAGCGGGTCACCGCCCTTGGTTGGGTCAAAGACACCGATACCAATCGTGCGTTCCAGGATCACAAGCACGAGCGTGATCGCCAACACCGGAGTTCCAAGCACCATCAGAATAGACGCCGCATAGTGCGACCAGACAAATAATGGCAACCGGAACCACGTCATGCCCGGGGCACGCATACGGTGGATGGTCACAATGAAATTCAGGCCGGTAAAGATGGAACTAAATCCGGCAATAAACACACCCAGCCCTGCTGTGACTACATGCGTATTCAGGTAATGTGTGCTTAACGGAGTCGTGAATGTCCAGCCCGTATCCACGCCGCCCAAAACCATTGCAGTTAGCGTGAAAATGCCTGCAACAACATACAGGTACCAGCTCAGCAGATTGATTTTGGGAAATGCGAGGTCTTTAGCCCCTACCATGATTGGGATCAGGAAGTTTCCTATCGTCGCTGGGACTGATGGCACAAGAAAGAAAAACACCATGATAATGCCGTGCATCGAGAACACCTTGTTATAGGTGTCCGTCGCCATCAGGTCCGACTGCGGGGTCAGCAGTTCCAGGCGGATAAGCCCGGCCATGGCGCCACCGATAAAGAAGAAGAATGTAATCGAGATCAGGTAGAGAATAGCGATACGCTTGTGGTCACCCGTAAGCAGCCAGCTTTTCAACCCATATTCACTATTGAGGTACGACTTCTTCGGGAGACGCGCCGTCTCCTGAGGTGGAAGCTTGACGATTGTTGCAGTGCTGCTCATTGCTTCACCATCCCCTGCCCAGCTGCAGGCGCCACAGGCGCGGCGGTCTGGACTTGGCTTGTATTCAGTGTCTGCTGAATACGGTAATTCGAATTGAGGTTTCTGATGTATTCGACGATAGCTATCAAACCTTCTTCACTGATCTGCCCCTGATAGGTCGGCATAATCGGTGCATATCCTGCAACCTGGTGCATCGTCGGATTCAGGATGGAGTCGCGCAGGAAAGCATCATCCACAGTCACGAATGATCCATTGGCCATCTGCACTTTGCTGCCATAAATCTGCGCCAGATTGGGACCATGGGCGTCAGGGCTGCCTGAGTGGCAGGAGTTGCAGCCGAGGCTGGCAAAGAGCCGCTCACCATTCTGCGCCAGAGACGCTCCACTGGTTGAACCGGCGGTCCATGCCTCGTAGTCTTCCGGTGTCATCGCGACAATCTGCCCAATCATCTGCGAGTGGAGCGTTCCGCAATACTGTGTGCAGAACAGGTGATACGTGCCCGGCTGGGTTGCCTCAAACCACACTGTCGAATAACGGCCCGGAACTACCTCGCGCTTCACGCGGAATGCCGGAATCGAGAAACTATGGAAGACGTCCTGCGAAATCATGGTGAGCTGCACGGGGCGGTTGATCGGAACATGCAGCGCGTTGATTTCATGCTGACCACCCGGATGTTCGGCCTTCCACATCCACTGCTTACCGACGATGTAGATGTTCATCGCATTAGTCGGCGGATTGTAGATGCGGAAATACAACAGAGCACCCCACACGAACGCAACCATAAACAGCGCCAGCGGAATGATGGTCCAGGTAGCTTCAAGCAGCGTTGAGCCTTCGATCTGCGTCGCTTCCGGGTTGCGCTCCTTGCGGTACTTGATAGAGAACAGCACCACCAGTAAAAGCACGACGGCCAGGCCCACCACCGAGATCAGCACCAGAAAAATGTAGAGTGCATCCGCATACGGAGCGATGCTCGACGCCTCCGGCGGAAACACCGCAGCGTGCGTGAGCCACTTAACGAGAAATTGCCAAAGTACTGGACTGATAAAATGCATCGTTCCCTTATCCGATTACCTTTTTCCAGCTTGCTACCGGCTTGCTGTGCGCTTCCTTCACATCGCGCCGGAACATAATCAACATGTAAATACCCAGGCACAGCAAAGTGATCATGCAGCCCAACTGCACCACGCGAGCAATAATCAGACTGTGCCTGTTCAGCGTCGGATCATAGTGGTAGCAGTAAGTCAGAATCTCATCAACGGGTGAGCCAATCCTGTGTTCGGATGCTTCCACCAGACCGAGCCGCAGGTCCTTCGCCGAATACTCAACACCGAGGTAATATTGCGAGAGCCGCCCATCAGGCGTAACCAGTTCAATCGCACTGGCATGGGCAAATTGCGTCATTTTGCCGTCCGGACCTGGCACACGGACATAGCCAAATCCAGTCGCATCGGCCAAAGCATTGATTGCTGGCTGCGGGCCGGTAAGGAAATGCCAACCATTCGCCGTTTCCGGGCGCCCGTACCGTTTGAGATAGAAGGCCTTCTTCTTCGCGGCCAGTTCCGGAGTTTCACTCGGATCGATACTTACGACAACCACATCGAAGTCCTTGCCCGGAGTAAACTTCACCATTTCGAGCGCGCCGGTGAGTCCGTCCAACTCCTCGGAACACAGCATTGGACAGTTGTAGTAAACCAGCGAAAGAATCACCGGCCGCTTGCCGAAGTAATCACCGAGATGAACTGCTTTACCGGTTTCGTCGCGGAATTCGCCATCGAGCGGGAGCTGCGTATTCAGCTTCTGAATAATGGTGACTTTATTGAGCACGGACGGCAGGTGATCACTGGCCGGTTCACCCATCTGCTTCTGCCCGTAGTCAGAAACCTGTGCGTGAGCAGCAGTAAACCCGCCCAGGGCAAAAGACAGCAAGAGCGTGGTTGTGCTTATTACTGTCTTGCGTTTCCGGATTGTCACCCTTGCCTGCATTCTGTTCCACGCTTTAGAGGGTCTACCTCTATGCTAATCCGCTTTCTGTCGCATTTCCCTCGCTGAAGAAGGGAGTCACTGATTGTTTGCCTTGCTTGAAGCCTGCTCTCCCGGAGCTTTCCCCGCGCCCTCCCGCAGTTCCTGCTCATAAGCTGTGCGTGCAAATCCATCTGTCAGCGGAACTTGCACAGTGATTGGGTTATCGCCGGCCATCAATGGCTCTGTCTGCTGCGTTTGCTGGTGAACTGGCAGTCCGCGCTGCGCGATCAACTCCATAGCACGCGCGACCGGAATCCGGACTGTGCCTTTAGAGCGATCAATCCAGCTAAAGTTTTCGAGCAGAAGATCTTCGCGCGCATGCAGGTCTGCAGTGTCCTGATTGCCGTCATCGCCCTGAAGCCGCGGAGTTGGGAATGTCTGTGTCAGCTGCTTCAACTGCCGCTGCTGCATCGCCGGATTCGATTCCATCCTGAAAGTCTTACCCACTGCGTTCGCCTGATTCCACTTATTCAGGGGGCCGTCACGTTTTGCCAGCGCATTGTTAATGACCCTGCCCATCCCGAAACAAATGACAAAGAAAACTCCGAGCGAAAGGATCAGTCCCAGCAGGAAAACCATAATCCCCTGCACGCTGACATCGGTAAGCTCATAGCCTTCCCGAACAGAAGAAGATTTGTCGCGCGACTCGTGTTCGTTATGCATGGGCATGTTCGGGCTCCAGAATTTCCACCACGTGCGGATCGTTTGTAGCGACCAGCGGCCGCGTCTTCAGTTGCGTGAAGTAGTACGCCATCCAGAAGGCAATCAGAGCCACAGGAACGACAGCGTATTCGAGAATGCCGAGACTGAAGCGCAGGTTGCGCGCAGCATCGCGGAAGTTCGGCTCAATCAGCCAGAACATATCCCAGCAACGGGCGAAGATCATGATGCAACAGACGACTGCCAGGCGGCTCTTGATACGCTTCAGATCACGCGACAACAGCAGCGAGAACGGAATCAGCCAGTGGAAGACAAAATCCAGCGTGCCGACAACTCCCCATCCGCCGCGAATGCGATCCAGATACCAGGGAATCTCTTCCGGCGAGTTACCCGACCAGATGATCAGGAACGCAGCAAAGGCCAGATACATATTCAACATGACGAAGGCAAAGCAGAGCTTGCCGAGATCATGCTGCTCAGTCACGCGAAAGATCGTCTTAATGGGCTGGGCCTTTGACAACCCGATCAGCGTCAGGATCACGAGCGCGAGCACGCCATAAGCCTGGCCAACAAGGAACTGCAGACCATAGACTGTCGAGTACCATGTCGGATCAAGCGACATGACCCAGATAATTGCGACTGCAGTCAGCGTCAGCGAGTACAGCACTATGCCAAATCCGCTAAGGTTCTCAAATTTCTTTTGCCAATAAGGAACATTCGGCGCGGTGTCCGCGTCACGCTGCAGCGACCACTTGTTCAACAGGACTGTATACAGCGCCCAGCTTGCAAAGCAGATCAGCGAGACGATCCAGAAGGTGGTTGGATTCAGGATCGCTTGCTTAAAGTGAATCGCATGCGCCTGCTCGGCGGTGATGAGGTGGTTCTTGAGAGCCTCTTCCGGATCGGGATATTGCGCCCAAAGATAAAGCTTCCTGAGATTGACCCCGAAGATGGCCACGGGGAGGAAGTACAAGAAGACCAGCGGGAGCGTCCGCGTCATTGCTTCCAGCGGGCGCCGGACCAGCAGACCCCACTTACCGCCCGACAGATACTGCGTCATCAGCAGGGCCATTCCACCGCAGCAGAACCCGAAGGAGATCATCAGTCCAAGCAGCCATGCGCGCAGGAAATGGCTCCAGCCATCGTTGGCCAAAACGCCGAGGATGATTCCGAGAACAGAAAAGATTGCTCCGATGACAAAAGCCCGGCTGCGCCAGGTATTCACAAAGTCTGGCGCCGAGAGGTCGGCTGGCAATGTTTTCTCGATATATCCGTGTGCCATCAGTTCCGATCCTTATTTCTTTGGCTCAGGCGAATTGGCTTCGCCGCTCTTCATATTTGCCGTTGTTTTGCCTGTCAGACTCATTGTCTTAGGGTTCTCCGCTGGAGCGCCTGCAACCATGCCCTCTGTTGGCAATGCCTGTACGTTTGTGTCCCCTGCTATCGGCCATGGCCCCGCGAAACTCGCTGGCAACCCTTGCTGCTCCGCAATGTCGCTCAGGTTATGGATCTGCGTACCCTGCGGAACGTCAGACTCTTTCGCGTTCTGGCTCAACTGCAGCGCGCGGATATATGCCGCAACAGCCCAGCGGTCCGCAGGCGATAGCTGCGCCGAATAATCAGGCATTGCTCCGTAGCCGTTGGTCATAACAAGGAAGTAGTGGCTCAAAGGCTGCGCCAGCCG
>DATAQW010000430.1:0-26716 GCA_036264445.1 Pseudacidobacterium sp. | reverse complement strand
TGAAGACGATGTGCTTGTAGGGGGCAACTGCGGCATCTATGAAGGCACAATTGTCCGTAACAGGGCAGTCCTGGCTGCTGGAACAGTATTAACTCGCGGCACTCCGGTCTATGACGTAGTGAACGGTGCTGTTCTGCGCGCAGATGGCGATATGCCGCTCATCATTCCAGAAGGCGCGGTCGTGGTTCCGGGAGCGCGTGCCGTGACCAAAGGCAAAGGACAGGAGTGGGGCCTGAGTGTCTACACTCCGGTAATTGTGAAATACCGCGATGAGAAAACAGAATTGAGCCTGGCCCTGGAAGACTTACTGCGTTAAAGATGCCCGGTACCGGGTGCCCCATTCTTTGTGTAGCAAAAGGTGGGGGGCACCAGTAGAGTCTCGCTGGACGCGCAGTCCCTGTGGTTTACTAAGAGTAAGAACCGTTCCACAAAAATCTCATACGCCGAAGGCGTGTGTGCCTGGACGGCAAGTCCTGATGGCTGACGCAAAACTGCAAATCATTCCGCTGGGTGGATTAGGCGAGTTCGGCATGAACTGTCTCGCTATCCGCTATAAAGACGACATCATCGTCATCGATGCCGGGCTTATGTTTCCTGAATCAGAGCTGCTCGGCGTTGACATCGTCGTTCCCGACATTACCTATCTCGTAGAAAACCGCGAGCTCGTGCGCGCCATCATCCTCACGCATGGACACGAGGACCACATCGGAGGCCTTCCCTGGATTCTCTCCGAGTTGAACGTTCCCGTCTACGGCACCGAGTTCACACTGGCCTATGTAGAAGGCAAGCTCGAAGAGCACAAGCTACTTGATGAGACGGAGCTGATCGAGATCACTCCCGGCGCAAAGTTTTTACTCGGGCCGTTCACGATTGAGCCGATCCGCGTCACCCACAGCCTCGTAGACTGTGTCGCGCTCGCCATAGACACGCCTGTCGGCGTCATCGTCCACACTGGCGACTTTAAGATCGACCTCTCGCCACCGGATGGCAAAGCCTTTGACCTGCACAAATTCGCCGAATATGGAAAGCGCGGCGTGCTCGCACTTCTGCAGGACTCAACCAACGTCGACCGCCCCGGTTACACGCCGAGCGAGTGGGCGGTGAAACCGCGTCTCGACGAGCTGTTCTCGCGTACAAAGAAAAAACTCTTCTTCAGCTGCTTCTCGTCGTCTATCTATCGCATCGGCATTGCTATCGATCTCGCGCACAGACATGGCCGCAAGGTCGCGGTGGTCGGCCGATCGATGGTCGAATCGGCAGAAATCGCGCAGGACCTCGGCTATCTCGATGTGCCGCCAGGAGTCATCATCAATCCAGGACAGATCGGCGACCATTCGCCGGAAGACGTGATGATCCTCATCAGCGGAACGCAGGGCGAGCCGATGAGCGCCCTGTCCCGCGCTGCTGTCGATAATCATAAGCACGCGCGTATTCAGCCCGGAGACACGGTTGTTCTCAGTTCGCGCGTGATCCCCGGCAATGAAAAGAGCATTTTCCGCGTCATTGACCATCTTTACCGGCGCGATGCAAATGTGATTTTCGACGACGGCGCCTCTGGGCTGATCCACGTCAGCGGACACGCCAGCCAGGAAGAGCAGCGGCTGATGATCAACCTGCTGCGGCCCAAATTTTTTATCCCGGTTCATGGCGATTATCGACATTTGAAGAAGCATGCCGAGCTGGCACAGAATATGGGCGTCGTCGATATGGCGCTGGTGATTGAAAACGGCGACATCCTCGAGCTCGACCCCGACGATGCTCGTAAGAACGGCAAAGTCACAGCAGGTCGCGTTTGCATCGACTCCGGGTCAACAGCGGATGTCGTCGAAGACCTCGTCATTCGCGACCGCCGTCATCTGAGCGAAGATGGAATCGTACTGCCCATCCTGACAATCAACAAACTCAGCGGCAAGGTAGAGCGACTGCCGGAAGTCGTAAGTCGCGGCTTTGTGGGTGCCGATCCGGAACTCCTTGAAGCGGCACGCGGGGTGGTCACACAGACGCTCGAAAACTCAAGCGCGGAAGAAAAAGCCGACTACGGCGTCATCAAGGAAAAAATCCGTATCGACCTGAAGCGCTACATTCAGAAAAACACCAGCCGCCGGCCGCTTATTATGCCGGTGATTCTGGAAATCTGAGGGAACGACCATGCGCAGTAAGCTGTTTGCAATTACGATTTGCCTGCTGTTTGCTGCGCCGCTCATTCATGCGCAGACTACTGCCTCCTGCCCTTCTACCAAGACGCTCGATGACCTGATCAAGGCTCTTGACGATGCCATTAGCGGGCCTGCAGACAAGGACCGCACCTGCCTGCGCCAGCTTTTGGTCCCTGAGGCGCGACTGATACCAGTCGGCAAAGCGAAGGATGGCACGATTACCCCGCACATCCTGACTGTTGATGATTGGATTCAGCGGGTAGCCGCACGTGGTCATGAGGCGCTCTATGAGCACCAGGTGAAGTATTCATCAGAAGTTTATGGAAACATTGCGCACCTTTGGAGCACCTACGAAATCCGCCCCACTCCGGATGGTAAACCAGAGATGCGTGGCATTAATAGCATTCAGGCTTTTCACAACGGAACTGAATGGAAAGTAGTCGAAGTGCTGTGGCAGGCGGAGACGTCCGAGGAGCCGATTCCACGGCAATATCTTCCGTAAGCTTTTTGCAATATCAGGAGCTATCCTTGCTCGTGTCACTCCAAGAATTTCGCGCAGCACAGAAGCGCATTCAGGGCGTTGCCGTACATACGCCACTGGTTCAGTTACAAATTCCAGATTCGCCGGGCAAGGTCTACATCAAGGCCGAGGGATTGCAGCCCATCGGCAGCTTCAAGCTGCGTGGCGCATACAACAAGATCGCGCAGCTTAGCGAAGGTGAGCGCAAACGCGGAGTCATTACCTACTCCAGCGGCAACCACGCGCAGGGCGTAGCCTACGCAGCGCGAGCGCTGGGAACAAAAGCTGTGATCGTGATGCCGTCAAACGCTCCCGAGGTAAAGAAGAAAGCAACCGCTATTCTGGGCGCGGAGATTGTACTGGTCGGGCCCTCCAGCTCAGAGCGGAAGCAAAAAGCAGAAGAGCTTGAAGCAAAGTTCGGCTACATCATGGTCCCTCCCTATGACGACCCTGCAATCATTGCGGGACAAGGCACTTGCGGGCTTGAGATCGTCGAAGACCTGCCTGATGTTGATCTCGTTCTTTCTCCTCTAAGCGGCGGCGGATTATTAAGCGGCGTCGCTACAGCTATCAAACTGGTCAATCCGGATGTGCGTGTCTTCGGCATTGAACCGGAACTGGCAGGGGATGCAGCCGAGAGCTTCCGCGCAGGCAAGCTCATAAGCTGGCCTGCCGAGATGACCGTCCGGACCATGGCTGACGGTTTACGCACGCAAAGCCTGGGCGAGCTGAACTTTGAGCATGTCCGGGCTTATGTGGACGACATCATCACCGTCAAGGAAGACGAGATCGCCGAAGCCATGCGCTTCCTGCTTTACCAGGCCCGGCTCACACCAGAACCGAGTGGCGCGGTGACAACCGCGGCCATGCTCTTCCATCGCGAAGCTCTGCTTCCCTTCCGTAAGGCGGTGGTGGTGATGAGCGGCGGCAACGTCGAGCCGGAAGTACTGAAGCGCACAATATGCATGGAATAGTTGTGGCAGATTCTTCAGGTATCCCACTCTATAGTTCCATCTCCCAGGTCTGCGCGACCAAGTCCACGCCGAAGCTGTGGTGCGGCTCTTCTTTGACAAGCTTGAACCCCACCTTTTGATAAATGCGATGAGCGGCTGTGAGAATACTCTGTGTCCACAGCGTCATCTTCTTGTATCCAGCCGTGCGCGCAAAATTGACGCACTCGTTCACCAGAGCTTTTCCGAGTCCAAGGCCACGCGCGCCCGGTTCAACCAAGAGCAGCCGCAGTTTCGCCATTTCCTCTTGTTCCGGATGTTTGACGAGAAAGACGCACCCGAGCCGGTCGCCATCGCGTTCGGCAATCCAGCAGTGTTCACGTTTAGGATCGTAATCGATGATGAAATCAGCAATAATGCGCGCCACCAGTGCTTCGTATTGTTCGTTCCAGCCATACTCCTGTGCGTAGAGCGCGCCATTGCGGCTTACGACCCATCCCATATCTCCGGGACGGTGATTGCGCAGAATGTATGGCGCTGAGGCTTCCGGCATGCCTAGCACATCTTCAATGGCAAGCATCGAATGGATCAGCGCCATCCGCTTCGACGGCGTCAGACCATCGAGCAGATCTTTCGCCTGCCTGTTCGAGCGCTGATTGATTTCCCCAAACGCCGCTTTTCCTCGCCGCGTGAGGCTCAGATGGGCCTGTCGCGCATCGGTTGGGGACGACTCTTTCTCCAGCAACCCCGCCTCTTCAAATTTGCGCAGAATGCGGCTGAGGTATCCGGCATCCAGACCCAGCTCATCCGCAATTTCCTTTGCAGTGGATTGTTTCCGCATTGCAAGCTCATAGAGCACGCGGGCTTCGGTCAGCGAATATTGGCTGTCGAGCAAACCCTCGCTCAACGTGCCGATTTTGCGGGTATAGAGGCGGTTAAAGCGACGAAAAGCGGCAATTTCGTCGTCAATTGAGGATGGAATATCAGCTATAGTTGCCATTTTTCACCTCGTGGCAACTAATTTAGTTGACTCAGTCAATTAAATGCAAGTGAGATGAAATTTGTATTTCCAAAAGTCTTGGGGTAATTGCGGGGCGAAAAACTGTGAAGACTGTACGATGGATTAAGCAAAATGCATGGCCTTAAACCCTTTGCGGTCAAAAAACGTCACACTAGCGTGATGCGGAATCAAGTTCTTTCCTGCTGTGTTTTTCTCCTGCTGGGCGTGATGGCGTTTGGGCAGAAAAACGCGCTGCCATCGAACGGCGTCAAAGCGACCCTTGTGCATCAGGCGCCCCTCTACGTGCAGGCAGATGAAACTGCTTCACGGGTTACGAACATTGCGCCTGGACGCGAGATGATCATCGCCGAACACAGCGGCAAATGGCTGCGTGTCTTTGCCAACACCGACGTTTCCATCGTGCACGAACAGGACGTTCCGGTTTTCGGGACCGAAACGAATACTCCCCCCATTTCCGGATGGGTCATCGATAAGGGTGTCGTTAGCTCCAATACTCCAAACGGTGACGAAATTCTCTTTGGCGAAGCGGTCAGCCTGGAACAGCAGGCCAGCGAGTCGCATCCTCCGCCGGGAGCTGCCCTGAGCGCGCGCGGACTGTACCGCATGGTGGTCGAACTTTTCCCGCAGTCCCAGCGCGCCTCTGAAGCGATGTGGCGTGCCGCAGATATCCGCTGGCAATTGCAGAAGGCCGACGCATTCTCGTTGCCCTCCGCGCACGAAAAAGAATCCTATCTGCGCGAGCAGATTGACGACAATGAGATGAAAAAGATCATCAAGCTCTATCCGCACTCGAAATGGGCCGCTCTGGCCGCTTATGACACGCTTGACAATAAGATTTGCGGCGACTGGCAAGGATCCGAAAAATGTCCGGAAAAAGAGGCAGAGCTGTTTGCCAAGTATGTAGATGAGTACCCTGACTCTCCCAAAGCAGCAGAAGCCCTATATCAGGCTGCTTGGCGCGAAGCTTCGGCTGGCGACATGTATCAGGCAGATAACGATGATAAAAAAGCTTCAGAAGCGCGCGGACGCGCCAAAGATCTGGCTTCGCGTGCTGTGAGCAAGTATTCGCAGAGCGATTACGCAGCGCGCGCCGCAGGTCTGGTATACAAAATAGAGCAGCAAATTCCAATTTACGGCAGCAGCGAAAACTAGGGACTGACCATCCAGGCGTATGCGCCTTCGGCGCATTGCGTGAAATGACGCAGTCGCTATTTATTTTCAGGCCTCAGAGAAGGTCTCAATGAATTTATGTTTTACGGGCACATAGCTTCACCGGTGTCCGGAATCCACAAACAATGAATTGAATTTGCATCTGAAGAAATAATCTCTTAATTCACAAGGCACGCGTCGACGCCAGCCCCTGGAGGACTTTTGAACGATTACATCGTTTCTGTATTGCTCGGCATTGTGGAAGGCTTAACGGAATTTCTCCCTGTCAGTTCGACAGCTCATTTGCGGATCAGCGAGGCCCTGCTGCATATTGATCTCGCCGATCCTTATTGGAAGATGTACACGATTGTCATCCAGTTAGGCGCGATCCTGGCGCTGTTGCTTGTCTTTTCTGGACGGATCCTCCAATTCCTGCGGACCTTCCCAAAAGGAGAAGGTAATGACCGCACGGTGTGGAACCATCCGCTGACGCTGACGTTGATTGCGTTTGTCTGCACTGCTATACCAGCGTTCCTGCTAACCAAGACTATAGGCAAGCATCTTGAGAGCCTGAGAGTGATGGCGCTTTCTCTCCTGATTGGCGGCATAGTGATGTGGGTGGTCGATGCGTGGAGTTCGCGTAGAGAGCCGGCCACCAAACACGTCGAGCAAATGTCGCTCTTTCAGGCCGTCTGGATAGGGCTCTGTCAGGTGCTTTCGGCCGTGTTTCCGGGAACTTCGCGCTCGATGTCGACCATCGCTGCAGGTCAGATTGTGGGCATGTCGCGTCCTGCTGCACTTGAGTTCAGTTTCCTGGTTTCTATTCCGACGATGATCGCCGCGACTGGCTATGATCTGCTAAGGACGCTCCATCCGAAACATGTGGAAGGAGCCGAAGCTATCGCCCCGCTGGTTATGACCGGTCACGGCTGGGTCGTGCTGGCCATTGGCTTTGTTGTGTCATTCTTCGTCGCACTCGGTGTGGTCGAATGGTTCCTGCAATGGGTCCGCAAGCACGGGTTCACGCCTTTTGCCATCTACCGCATCATTCTCGGGATTTTGCTGCTGATATTCGGAGCCAGATTGGCCTGAACAGGGTACAGCGCTCAGGGTACAGCGCTCAGGGTGCAGCGCTCGGGGTGCAGCGCTCGGAAAACATTGACAACGATATGGCTGAATCGTACCAGGAGCTGAAAGTTTGGCAGCGTGCGATTCAGTTGTGTGTTGTGTTGTACAAATTAACAAGTCAGTTTCCGCGGGAAGAAATCTATGCCTTGACCAGTCAGCTTCGACGGGCTGGAGTATCCGTTGCAAGCAACATTGCCGAAGGATATGGTCGCTCTTCAAGAGGCTAATACAAGCATTTTCTTGGAATGGCCCGGGTTCTGTGCTGGAGATACAGACTCAGATCATCATTGCAAAGGAACTTGGCTTTGCTGATGCAACAAGTCTGAAAGACGCTGAAAACTTGTCGCATGAAGTCGGCAAGATGTTATGGGTGATGCTGAAGAAGTTTCCTGCACCCTGAGCGCTGTGCGCTGCACCCTGAACCGCCCTGTTCTCTGACTGGATTCCTCCACAGATTTTTCACGCGGAAGGCCGTCACACGTCTGAAATAATAAGACTGCTCTGGGGTTCGGAACAGCGAAGGTATAAGTGTCTCCAATGAAGCCCCTCAAACTGGTTCTTACGCCAACGCGCAACCACCGCCTGAACGAGATGATCGGGCTGATGGTGCTGGTTGTTGCTGGCCTCCTTCTTCTCGCGCTCTTCTCCTATCACCCGACCGATCCGTCGTTGAATACAGTTGTCGGGGATCCTGCTGCACGCCCGCAGAACTGGACAGGCCTGGTTGGCGCATATGTCAGCGACCTTTTGCTCCAACTCGAAGGCGCAGCGGCCTTCTGTCTGCCTCTGTTGCTGTCTGCTCTCGGCTGGACCTGGATGCGATCTCTTCCTGTTGGTTCGCACTGGGCTAAAGCCGCTGGCGCAGCGCTGACAATGCTTTTTGTCCCGGCACTCTTTGGATTGCTGCCCGGGCATCCAAGTTTTCTTCATGGACTACCGCTTGAAGGCGTAATTGGACGCCTGCTGGGCGATACACTGGTTCACTACCTCAACTATCCGGGCGCATGTATCTTTGCGACTGCGATGGTGGCTGTCGCCGTCTATCTCTCGACTACCTTCAGCTTCAACACCGCACGCGAATGGCTCTCCATCCGCTTCGCCTTCATTATGGCGTGGCGCGACCGTCTTGCGAACTGGAAACAGGCGCGCGCCCGCCGCCGCGATGAAAAGCGTGCCGCGCGCGAACAGGCACAGCGCGAAAAAGAACTGGCAAAAGGACTCAAACTCGCAGCTAAACAGGAGAATCTCAACTTTAAGAAGCAGCAAACTCCAGCGCATGAAGAAGAGGCGGTACCAGCGCATCGCCAGGGCGGATTTGCTGACATGGTCAGCGAGCCTGCTCCACAAAAAAGCGTATGGGAGCAGATGCCGCGTGCCACAGTGCCTGATCCTGAACCAGAACCTGAGCCGCCAGGGCCCAGTATTGCCGTAAAAGAACGGGCAGATGCTGAGGTGCGCACGGTCACTGTCACGCCAAAATCGCACAACGGATTTCGTCTGCCTCCGAGCACACTGCTGCATCGCAGCGAAGATACTCAAGTGGTGCGCGAAGAAGAGTTGCGCGAAGAAGCTCAGATATTGGTTCAAAAATGCGCTGAGTTTGACGTTCACGGCCAGGTTACGCAGATCAACCCCGGACCTGTGGTCACTACGTTTGAGTTCAAGCCGGAAGCCGGCGTGAAGTACAGCCGCGTGACCGGGCTTGCCGAAGATCTGTGTCTCGCCATGCGCGCTGAGAGCATCCTGATCGAACGGATGGCAGGCAAAAGCACCGTAGGCATTCAGGTGCCGAACCGCGAGCGAGAGACCATCTGGCTGCGCGATGTGATCGAAGCAGAAAACTTCACTCACTCAAAAAGTAAGCTGACTTTGGCCATGGGCAAGGACATCAATGGCCGGATTGTAGTGGCTGATTTGGCGACGATGCCCCACGTTCTGATTGCAGGCTCCACAGGCAGCGGCAAATCGGTTGCTATCAATGCCATGATCATGTCAGTGCTCTATAAGGCAACGCCGGAGCAGGTGCGCATGATCCTGGTCGATCCCAAGCGTGTCGAACTGGGCATGTATGAGAGCATCCCGCATCTCTTTACGCCGATCATCACCGAGCCGAAGCTCGCTGCGAATGCGCTTCGCAACGCTGTCCGCGAAATGGAACGCCGCCTGAAGCTGCTGGCCTCTCGCAGCGTGCGCAACATCGACCAGTACAACAAGCTCTTTGATAGCGGCACGCCCAGCCTCTTTGATGAACAGGAAGAAGAAAAGCCGCTGCCGTATATTGTCATCATCATTGACGAGCTGGCCGACCTGATGATGCTGGACAAGGCCAATGTGGAGGAATCAATCACGCGCCTCGCGCAGATGGCGCGCGCTGTCGGTATCCATCTCGTGCTGGCAACACAACGTCCTTCAGTCGACGTCATCACCGGACTCATCAAAGCGAACGTACCCACGCGCATGTCGTTTCGTCTGGCGACAAAGGTCGACTCGCGCACCATCCTCGACTCGAACGGCGCCGAATCGCTGCTGGGACGCGGCGACATGCTCTTTCTGCCTCCGGGAACGTCACGCCTGCAGCGCGTACACGCTCCATTTGTCACGGAAAAAGAAATCGCCGCAGTGACTGAATTTTGGAAGAAGCAAGGCGATGCCGAGTACGTGCAGGGCTTCCTCGAATCGCCGAAGGATGAAAAAGGTCGCGATCTTGACATGGGTGCAGACGGCGAAGACTCGAATGATGAGCTTTACGAAGACGCAGTGCGCCTGATACTTGAATTCGGCAAAGCCTCGACTTCACTGCTGCAGCGCCGCCTCCGCATCGGCTACGGACGTGCCGCACACCTGATTGACATGATGGAGCGCGACGGGATTGTAGGCCCGGCAGAAGGCTCAAAACCACGCGAAATTCTGAAACCGCCTGACTGGCTGAATGAAGTAGAACAAGCCATGCGGGACTAGCCGTCCAGGCAAACGCGCTTTTTAGACGACGAAGGATGGGGGACCCCAATGCTGTTGTTTTATCCGACTCGCTTCGCAGACCTCAGAGCAACCCCACCTAGCACCACAACGGCAAGCACAAGCGCAATCCACAACAGAGCGGGATGTCTCTCCGTAAACGGCCTCGTATCAGCACGTTCTTTATATTGAGGATTATCCTGCTCCGGCCCAAGCGTTGCCTGTGCTGCATCCTTATCAGGCTGAAAAAGAGTGGCGTAGTCGTATTGAGGAGTACTGAGCGCAGCATCTCCGTAATAAAGCATGTAGTTCTTATCGGGTGTAGCGTCGAAACAAATATCCTGTTTCTGCATCTGCAAGCGTACGGCAGCGAGCGCCAGCGGAAGATCATCGCCGTTGTCAATCTTCACTGTCCATTTCGAAGCACCTGGCACGCCGGCACTGTTAATATCGACAGCGAGTCTTTCATCGTCGATACGTCGGCCTGAATGCATTCCATGGACACGGCGAATCTCACCTGAATAGTTCATTGTCTGCAAGTGAATTTTGCTTCCCTGCTCCGGAGTGATCTCGACACTCACACTACGACTGAAGTTGGAAGCGCTTTCCGCCGGCACAAACGCAACGCGATCGACAGGAATATTCGCTGGCACAGAGAATTCAATCACTGAACTGCGCCCCTGTTGCGCAATTTGTTTCGATTCCGCCACCGTAAGGTACTCAGATGTCTCGAGCGGCTCACGCTCTACTGAAACTCCGGTGACATCCTCCGGCTTAACCGGACTGCCAACGGTGAAATGCAAATAGCGAAAGTCTGAAACAGGCAGATGCAACACCATGCTGCGTCCTAATCGTTGCCCTGTTAGATCAAAAACAGTGAATGAACCCAGATGCGTTGCGTCCGAAGCACTTTGCGTCTGGCTGCCCGCTACATCGACCGATGCAATGAAATCCTTCCGTTCAATGCCAAGCTGAATTGTGCTGTAGCTTCCTGGCGGCATCTCCGCATCGAAGGCCACGTTGCCATTGCGGCTGCCAAGATTCACAAGCTGAAGAACAGCATGTTCTGTAGACAGCGGCGTGGAGACATGCAGGGCATACGGCGTCTCCTGCTCATCGTGATAGAGGCGTAAATCTGCCAGGCCAGCAGACGCATGGGCAAATGCTGTTACATCCAACGTGGCGCAGGTTTGCTTCTGTTGCGCCGGAATCCCCGTGACCGGACGCTGGTAGCGAAAATACCGTTGCTCCGGCTGTACAGCAAGCAGCAAAAGCACGGGCAATAACCGGACATTCATTCGCTCTTTTCCTGATTACGCAGATTGAGCCAGTCACGTTGATATGCAAAGCTGACGGTGAGCAGCAGCGCGCCAAGACCAAGAAAGCTGAGAATGCGATATCCCTGGCTGAGTTGGCCTGTGTCCACGATGAAGACTTTGCCGATACTTCCCGCAATCAGAATGAGCGCCTGCCAGCGCAGAAATGCCGACTTCTTCCAAAATCCAACAGCCAGCAATACTGCGCCGAAAAGCATCATCCACGCCGAGTAGGTAAACTGCGCATACATTTTGTGCTCGCTGAAACCGCTCCACGTCTGCCCTGCGGCAGCCTGGTTCCACCAGAAGGAGTGGATCTCCAAACAGACCGCAATCATGATGAGCGCATTTACGGCGATGACCGATCCACCTGCAATATAGCGCCATGAGAATTTCTCACCAGTCTCGCCTGTAGTATTTGCAGCAATCCACGCCGAACAAGCAAACGCAGCGATGCCTATGAGATAGGTTGCAAATCGCGCATTGAACAGAACCGTGGTTGACGTGACAGGATTCAAGACAATAAGCGCAATGAAACCAAGCAACAGGGCACAGATTGCCAGAACACGCAATAAGAGTAACCGCAAGCGGCTTGCCAGCCACATAAGGATTGCGCCTTCGGCAAGCCAGCCGATCGTAATCCACCGGCCATGCGCTTCAAGAGGAATAGCAATTGTCAGAAAAATTACCGCAATCGCCAGATGTAGCGAAGATAAGATGACAGGCTTTGCGCCAGTTCCGCGCCGCGCCGGAACCTGCAGAAGCAGCAGATAAAATGCCGCGAAAAGGATGGCTGTCCACGGCTGCGCCCACTTGCGGTCCGGTGTATCAAGAAGAAAGTAGAACCCCAGAAAGCCAAGCGCGGCGTTGGCCAGCGGCAGCAGAACCAACACGATATTGTCCTGCGTGGACAAATGCGCGGCATCCGCAATCTGAAGTCCGCGCAGCATCTTCGGGGCAATTGCAAACAGCAGAAAGAACGCGGTAAAGAAAAAAGCAGTAAGTGCAAACTGCGGATCGCTGTAAAAGCGGATGTACCAAGCAACGATGAAGAAGACTGTGCCTGCGAAAGCTGCCAGCAATAACCGCGACCACGGGCGCAGCGCAATTAGAGTAAGCACTGCGATATCCAACAGCAATAAGTAGCTAAAGAGAGCAAGCTGATGGTTTTCGCCTGTAGAAAGCAGCAACGGAGTCGCAAATCCGCCGACAATTGCATAGAGCGCAAGAATCTCCGCATCCTGCACCCAGCACATGAAGGCATTCCACGCGGTTACAAGAACCATCCCAACAAATGCAACTTCGGACGGAATCAGTTGATACAGTTCAAACGCCGCCCATAGCGAGAGATACAAAATCCCGCTGCCAATGGCTTTCAGCGAATACGAGAACGCCGGATATCCTTTGCTGCGAAACCGCTCCGACCATGCAACCAGTGCAACGCCCGTAATCAAGCCAACCAGTATGCGGCCCAGCGGACCAATCCAATGATTGTCGATAGCAAATTTGAGGAACCATGCCATGCCAATGAGCACAGCAAGTATTCCCACGCGATTGAAAACCTGAGATCCGATGCGGCGTTCGAGCGAGCCCCTGCGTTGCGGTTCCGCCGCATCCGCAACAATCACTGGAATACTCCCCTCCTGCTCCACACGAGGAATTGCGTTCGCCTGAGCCTGCTCCAGACGCCGGACGCGCTCGGTCAGCTCCGCAACCTGGCGTCTCAGCTCATCAACATCATTGCTCATCCCGTTCAATGTACAGGTAAAGCAATAAAAATGGGAGCCAGCGCGGCTCCCATCAGATGATTTGCAACCATCAGTAGGTCAGTTTCAATCCAAACTGGATGATGCGCGGCTGGAACGTACTCGTGATCTGACCACCGGTAGTGGGGTTGCCACCGAGCGTTCCTCCAACGCCGCTCGGCAGATAAAGGTTGGCGTGGTTGAAGATGTTATAGAACTCCGAGCGGAATTCGAGCTTCATCGATTCGACCGGCAGGCTGAATTTTTTATTCAGCGCAAGATCGGTCTGGTAGAAGGCCGGGGTCCGTCCGGGGTTACGCGAAAGGTTGCCGAAGGGGCTAAGCAGGTTTCCAGCTGTGTCCCTGGTTGGCGGCAAGGTGAGCGCGGCGTAGTTGATGTACTGGACGTATCCAGTGCCCGCCAGCCTTGATCGCTTGATCAGCGGCTGGCCCGGAACGCGGTTGGGCCGGTAGAGGTTGGCGCCGCGATAGCTGGCCGTGATCTGCTGCGAGACCTGGTTGGCCGCGCTCGGCGTATACGTAATGTTGAACGGAGTGCCCGCCTGCATGGTGTTGATGCCGCTCACCTGCCAGCCTCCCAGCACTGCGTCCACAAATCCATTCGCACTGGAGAGGTATGTGCGGCCGCGTCCGACGGGCAGGTCATAGACCAGACTGGTGATGTTTGCAATCGGCAGGTTGTAGTCCGACTGCGAATAGTCAGCGTTAATGTTGTTGCCATTCTGCGGTGAAGGCGTGTTGCCTTCAAGCGATGCGCTGGCGTTGTCCAGCGAATGCTGCCAGGTAAACGAGTTCAACAGCGTGAGGCCGCCGGTGAAACGCTGCTCATAGCGCGCCTGCAGCGAATCATAGTGTGAGTAAAACTCGTTGATCGCTGCGGTGATGTCTGAAGGCCAGTTGGCAAAGGGTCGCGCGAAGCCGTTCGCCGGGTTTTTCTGGTTGCCATTCAGGAAACCTTCGAGCTTTACGCCGTGGTTGCCCACATAAGCGACGTCGAAAACAATGTTCTTCGCAAGCTGGCGCTGCACGCTCAGGAAGTAGCTCTCAACGTAGCTGTCTGACCGGTTTTTGGGTATCCAGGTGATGTTGTCCGTCGCCTTGTTGAAGACCGTCAGCGAGGCTGGAAAGCCGCGGTCAATGGTGACGAAGCAGGTAGTAGCTGGAGCGCCTGCCGGGCACTGGCTGGTTGCCGATGGGGCCACCGACTGCGAACCGACAGAAGCAAATTGCGCATGCGGCGCATTGATTCCCAGGATATTTCCTGAGCCGGCGCGCGTGTAGTGCACGAAGCTCATGCCAAAACCGCCGTGAATCACGGTCTTCTCATCTGGAGAATAGGCAAAACCAACTCGTGGCCCGAAGTCAGTGAGATCAGGATTGATCAGCGTGCTGCCGTAAACTCCGCCAGCTTTGACAGGCGTGATCCCATTGCCTGCTACCGCGCCGGGATCAATGGTAAGCACGGTCTGCGAAACCGGATCGAAGTTCGAGATGTTGTTATGCTGCTCGGAATAAGGCGCGCCGTATTCCCATCGCAGTCCGTAGTTCAGCGTGAATTTGGGAGTTACCTTCCAGTCGTCCTGCGCGTAGACGTTGTTCATCGATGTGCGGAGATGAGCTACATAGTAGTTGGCCAACGCATAAGAAGACGGCATGCCGAAGAGAAAATCGGCCCAGTAGTTGTCGGCTACCGGAGATCCGGTAGCGGTGTTGGTGTAATCCGAGCTGAAGCCGAACGAACCATAGAGCGGGTTGTTGTCGTTGACGGCCATCCAGATGTGCTCGTACTCGTAGCCGAACTTCATCGAGTGCTGGCCCTTCACCCACGTAAAGTTGATCTTGGGATCGAGCAGCGCAGGGTCCTGCCACTGCGGATTGGTGCTCTGACGCCCAAACGAACTGAAGTTGGTGATACCGATCGACGGCAGACCGCCCGCCACTACAGGATTCGAAGGCAGGCCGGGAATGGTGATGGAGTTGTTGCCAATCGACAACGTAAACTTGCCTGCCTTAGTGCGCGAGAGGCCCAGACGCGCATCGAGCACCTTGTTGCCGCCGAAGAGATGGGTATAACCGAGCGCCACCTGCTGAACGAGAACGCGAATGGTGCCGTTCGTCTGGCCGTCCAGCGGCAGCGGTATCGCCGGATAGTTGACGCCCGTCTCCTTGCGGTCGCTGATGCGCAGGAACCACGAACTAGCCGCGCTCTGCTGCCAGTCCAGGCGCAGGTCTCCCTTATCGGAGTTGTCTGTGAACGGTACCAGCAAGGCGTAGTCGTTTGAAGCGATGCCGGTCGTCGGCGATCCCGCAAGAGGAAGCGGAATCCTCCGGAAGAAGTTGACCACCTGCAATGAGGTTGGATTGAAGTCGGCGTCGGGAATCCGTTGGCCCTTGGCGTAGGTCTTTCCCGTGAGCGGGTTTTTCACCGGAACAACGAGAATGCCGTTCAATTCGTTCTGCGTAGGCAGCGTAAAGACGCCGAGCGGCTTCAGCGTCTGGCGGAAGCCTTCATAGTCCAGGAAGAAAAACAGCCTGTTCTTGAGGATCGGGCCACCAAAGTTCATGCCGAACTGATTGCGGTTGAAGGTAGGCTTCTGAAACGGTACCGAGCCCAGCGTGCCGGTGAGCGTGGGCTTGAAGAAGCCGGCTGCGTTCAGGTCAGTGTTGCGGATAAATTCATACAGTGTCGCATGGAAGTTATTCGTTCCCGCCTGCGAAGCCACGTTGATCGTTGCACCCGAAGAGCGCCCCTATTCGGCGTTCTCATTGTTGGTCACAATCTGCCACTGCGAAACCGAATCTGGCGGGATGGCGATGATCTGGTTGTCAAAGCCCTGGTTGCTCTCGCCGTAGGCATTGTTGTCCATACCGTCGAGCAGAAAGTTGTTGAACATGCTGCGCTGGCCGTTGATGTTGTAGGCGCCTGCTCGCACCAGGCTGTTGACGGAACTGGTCGTCGCGGCGGTTGGCGCCTGGCGCGAGCCCGTCACCAGCCCCAGAAGATCAGAATAGTTACGGGTGACCAGAGGCAGCGCTGCGCTCTGGTACTGCGTAATGGTCTGGCCGCGCTGGCTCGACTCGGTTTCAAGTTGCAACGCCACGTTGGTGACTTCAACAGTCTCCGATGTCAGCCCCACTTGCAGTGTCAGGTCGATGCGCTGACGGCTGCCGACCGAAAGTGTAACGTTATCCGCCACGGCGTTTGAGAATCCTTGCGTCGAAGCGACAACGCGATAGATACCGACGCGCAATGAAGGCATCTCCCAGTCGCCGCTGCTGTTAGTTATGGTCTTGCTCTGAAGTCCTGTAGCAGTGTTGGTTACAGATATTGAAGCCCCAGGAACGATCGCTCCAGTGGAATCGTGAATGGTTCCCAGGAGGCTTCCGTTTTCATATTGCGCTCTTGCAGTCATGGAGAATAAACACAAAGCCAGGCCTGCCAGAAAAAGGCGTACAGATCCCAATTTTTGTGATTGCATTTGCTTACATTAGTGACCCAATAAAAACAAACGTTTAAGTCCGCGTAAATGCAAGATGAATGGACCAATTTAGGACACTGGTTTTCCAAATTGGTTGCTTTTCAAAAGCAAGTTTTCACAATTATTTTGCGCAATGTATGGACCTATTCGGGTTACCCCTGCCTGCCCCAAAAGCATCTATCTATTTGCGGCAATATGACGGCGGTTTTCGCCGTCATGTTGCCTTTTTTGCTCCACTGGCAGCAAAGGGAGTTCAAACTTATGAAAAACCGACCTTTCTTACTTGTTCTTTTTGCATTCGCAACACTCGGTTTTGCCGGCGCACAAGAGACGAATCCGGCAACTACTGACCAATGGCCGCGGCCTGAACAGCAACGGCCTCAGCCTGAAATGCGCGAGGGCGTTCCGGTGTATCGCATTCAGGTCGTGGGACGCGATATACCCGCAGTCAACTACTTCAATCGCAGCGGTAAAACAAAAATCGGTCTTACAGGCACAAGCCTCTTGCCTGAGGCTAAAGGGTCAGCCATTGTCGAGAGCCGCCGCGGGCGCGCCGTCATCGACGCCAAGCTCAGAGGGCTGAAGCCGGCAAATGCATTCGGCGTTGAATATCTGACCTATGTCTTGTGGGCGATTACGCCTGAAGGCCGTCCGGTAAACCTGGGCGAAGTGCTTCCTAACGGCTCGGAAAACGAGATCACGGTCACGACTGATTTGCAGTCATTCGGCTTGATCGTAACTGCTGAGCCATATTTTGCCGTAACCATGCCAAGCGATCTGGTCATTATGCAGAACTATATTCTCCAGGACAAGACGCAAGGAGTCATCCAGCCTATTAACGCGCACGTCTCGCTGCTGCCGCGTGGCGCATATGGGCAAACGAGCGGTGAACATACTACTCGCGAATTGATTACGCGCAACGATGTTTGGCCGCTGGAACTTTATGAGGCAGTCAATGCCGTGCAGATTGCAGAAGCCGAAGGCGCAGGCAAATATGCCAACGACACTCTGGCAACGGCAAAACAGCAGTTGCAGAATGCAATGGGGCTGCAAAATCATGAAAGCCAGCGGAAGCAGGAGATCAGCTATGCCCGCGCAGCCGTGCAAACTGCTGAGGATGCGCGCATCATAGCGTTGCGCCACAAAAAATCGGTAGAAGAGCGTGCTCAGTCCGAACCATCGGCTGCCACTCCGACAACCCAACCCGGAGCAAATCCGAATTCTCCGCAACAATAGCTTTAAGTTCTCAGCATTTCCGTGAGGCTGCTCAAACAGACGGGCAGCCTCTCTGCTGAATTAACCATCCTGCGCATATTTGTGTTTATCTAACAGCTATGCGGATTGCATTTCTTGGAACAGGCCAGATGGGTTCAGCCATTGCTTCGCATCTTTTGAAAAATGGGCATGAACTCACAGCATGGAACCGGACTACTTCTCATATCGCGCCACTGGTCGAGCAGGGAGCAGTCGCGGCAAGCACACCAGCCGAAGCCGTAAAACAGAGCGAGGTCATCTTCAGCATGTTGATGGATGATCGCGCCCTGGAAGAAGTAGTGATCGGCAACAATGTGATTGAAGCCATGCCTGAAGGCGCGATTCATGTTTGCCTCAGCACCATCAGCGTGGAGCTCTCACAGCAGCTAACCGTAGAGCATTCAGCGCGCAAGCGAATCTTTGTCGCCTCTCCGGTATTCGGGCGTCCAAATGTAGCAGCTGACGGAAAGCTGTGGACTGTAGTAGCGGGAAAACCGGAAGCTGTTGAAAAAATATATCCGCTGCTCGAAACCTTCAGCCGTGGCATCACCATTGTGGGCGAAAAACCCTACAAAGCGCATGCCATGAAGATCGGCGGCAATTTCCTGATTACGGCGATGATTGCGTCGCTCAGCGAAGGCTTCGTTTACGCTGAATCGCAGAGCATTGATCCTGCTCTTTATGCAGAAGTGGTGAACTCCGCGCTCTTCCGGTCACCTTTCTACGAAGCATATTCAAAAGTTATGCTCAACCCGCCGGAAATCCCGGGAGCGACCATCGCCATCGGAGAAAAAGACATGCGCTTCTTCCAAGAAGCTGCTTCCGCGACAAACACGCGCACGCCATTGGCAGACCATTTCCTGGAGCAGCTGCGTGAGGCAGGCGAGGCCGGCCTGCGCGACAGCGACTGGGCTGCAGGATACTACCAGTTCGTCCGCAGCATTTCGCATAAGGCAGACTGAGATCTCGTGGGCCGAAAAGCACCTTCCATCAGCTACGATGACGTCATGGAAAAACTGAAGGGAAAAATCGTCTTCATCACAGGAGCAAGCTCCGGCATCGGAGAAGCCACTGCCTTTGCCTTCGCAGCAGAAGGCGCGCGGCTGCTCCTGGCTGCGCGCAGAACGGATCGACTCAGTGAACTTAAGCCCAAGCTAATGGAAGCGGGCGCAGCCGATGTACATACCTTCCCGCTCGACGTGCGTGACGCCGCGCAGGTTTCGAAGCAGCTGGACGCGCTTCCCGAAGAATGGAAGGCCATCGACGTCCTGGTCAACAATGCAGGTCTGAGCCGCGGCCTCGAAAAACTATACGAAGGCAATCTGCAGGACTGGGACCAGATGATCGACACCAACATAAAAGGTCTTCTCTACGTCACGCGTGCAGTTGTTCCGGGAATGGTCGTGCGCGGACGAGGACATGTTGTCAATCTTGGCTCAACCGCGGGTGAAATCGCATATCCCGGAGGCGCAGTCTATTGCGGAAGCAAAGCTGCAGAGCATGCGATCAATGACGGCCTGCGCCAGGACCTTCTAGGTACGGCTGTGCGCGTCACCAGCGTCGATCCAGGCATGGTCGAGACCGAATTCAGTGAAGTGCGTTTCCACGGCGATAAAGAACGCGCCGCCAAGGTCTACCAGGGACTGACGCCGCTAAAACCCGCCGACGTTGCCGACGCAATTGTGTGGGCAGCATCTCGGCCCGCACACGTCAATATAGCGCGCATCCTGATGACGAGCATCGACCAAGCCAATTCTCTACTCTTCAATCGTACATAAAACTCTGGATGGCCCGCATTCGCGCGACTGAGGTGCAGATTTGGGGATGGTAGAAAATCACAAACCAAAGGTGCCCCATCCTATCGCGTAGTTTGCGATAGGATGGGAGACCACGAATGCCCGCTCAAGAGATAGAAGACAGCTTCGCCTCAATATCCGCTAATGCCGCTTCCAGCGCTGCCCTGCGGATTGGGTTCGACGTGCGTTCATCCAGAATCCGCTCACGCTGCAGTTCCAATTCCTGACGCTGACGTTTGCGGGCTGCTTCTGCAGCCGCATCCGGCTTGCCTTCCGTTGTGTCTGAAGCATGCTGCTTCTCAGCCACTTGTTCCTCCACCGATTTACTCTCCCATCCTCTGGCCATATCTTTATGGTATCGCTACCTAGGCCAAGATCGAAGAAATTGGACCCATATCCCATAATTACTGGCGGAACGGAGATGCAAATGAAAGTCTGGCAGATTCCCAAATTCGGCATTGACAAGCTCGAACTGATCGAAAGGCCCGATCCAAAACCCGGCCCAAAAGAAGTACTGATAAAAGTACGCGCGGTTTCGCTGAATTATCGCGATTTGCTCGTGACTCTGGGCAAATACAACCCCAAAATGCATCTGCCGCGCATCCCTGCTTCGGATGGGGCAGGTGAAATTATTGCAGTCGGCGAAGAGGTGACACAGCTAAAAATCGGCGATCGCGTTGCTGGAATCTTCATGCAAAGCTGGCTCGACGGCCCGCCAGATGCGCTGAAACATCGCAATGCGCTCGGCGGAGACATCGACGGCATGTTGGCCGAGTACGTTGTGCTGCCGGAAAGCGGTGTTGTGCTCATTCCCGAACATCTCTCATGGGAAGAAGCCGCAGCCCTGCCCTGCGCCGGGGTTACTGCGTGGAACGCACTCGTGCATGCAGGCAGAATCAAGGCTGGTGATACAGTCGTGATTCAGGGAACAGGTGGCGTTTCTATCTTCGCGCTGCAATTTGCAAAAATGCTGGGGGCACGTGTGCTCGGGACATCAAGCAGTGATGAAAAACTCACACGCGCGAAGAAGCTCGGACTGGATGCCAGCGTCAACTATAAGCAGAATCCCGACTGGGCTGAATGGGTGCATCAACAGACGGGTGGCGAAGGCGCTGATTTGATTGTGGAAGTTGGTGGCTCTGGGACCTTCGGGCAGTCGCTTAAAGCCGTGCGCGTTGGCGGCACAGTGGCGCAGATCGGTGTTTTGACTCAATCCAATGAAATGCTCCAAATTGTACCGATTCTGCACAAAGAGATTCACATACGGGGAATTTATGTCGGCTCACGCGCGGACTTCCTCGAAATGAATAAAGCCATCGTGCAGAATAGCCTTCATCCCATTGTGGATGAAGTATTTACCTTCGATGCCGCGCCGGAAGCATTGCGCAAAATGGCATCCGCGGCACACTTTGGCAAGCTGGTCATTCGCGTGAATTCATTTTGAATGCTCATCTCGCAGAAGCGACGTTTTTGTCTGTCCGGCATCTTATGGAGTGCACGTTTAGGCCATTTGTTGTTGGACTGAAACGCCTGTTTCTTCATATGCACTATGAAGACGAGAAAGGGCCAGCAATGAAAGTGCTGCGAGCTATTGTCAGTTTTTTCTACGAGATTTTTCTTGGCTGCCGTCATTCCCAGCTGACGCGCCCATTCACGCTCGAACAACAGACATATAAAGTTTGCCTTGATTGTGGTAAACGCATTTATTACTCAACGGAAACAATGCGTCCTCTGAGAGCGCGCGAAGTGCGCCGCATTGAAGCCATGCAAGCCGGCGAAGTGAAAGTCGTGCCTGTCACATCTGCCACAAATGCGTTGGCTCCAAAGAGCGGTTCTAAGGTTGCTGCCTGAAACGGGGTCCGTGCCTTTTAATATGTGAGGCTACCCCAATCTTTGTGCGATAAAAATCGGGAGAACACGCGCAACTGGTATCCGTAAGTTAAATCTCGGATAATTGCACTGAAACCACTATCGCTGGACAAGTGGTCCCAGTGACAAACAGATCTGCGGGATTATCTAATACAATTTAACTATCTGTTCTTCCCCGCATGTACGTTCCCTTCAAATTCCGTGTGCCTGTCGCCCTCGCGCCTCTGCTTCTATTGGTTGCGGGCTGTGGCGTCCAGCTAAGCGGCATCAGCAGCGGGGGTTTTTCAATCGCGGCGCCAGCAGCAACAGTCAGCACAACGGGCCAAATGCATTTCAACGCTGCCATGCCCGACGGAACGCCAGCTGCTGTGGTGTGGTCCGTTGCTTCCACCAAGACCAATGGCTCCCTTGGCGCTGGTTCCATCGATGCAACAGGGCTCTACACTCCGCCAAACGCTCTCGCGAGCGATAGCCTGACTGTTCAGATTATTGCGCACCTGCAAAGTGATCCATCGCGCACAGCAAACGACACCATTACCGTTACACCGGGATTTCTTGAGCCCCTGCTACCGGAAAACGCAACGGTGGCCGCGGGCGCAGCCCTCGAAATTTCAGCGCAGATCGCAGAAATTAATGGCGGCTCAATTCACTGGAACCTCAGCGACAGCAACACCGGCACCCTGACGCAATCCACGTGCAGCAGCGGAAAGCACCAATACACCATCTGCAAGGCCACCTACACCGCCCCTTCAACGCTAACGGCAAAACAATCCCTGCACGTAATTGCAACTGTAAATGATACAAATACGCAGGCGCGCCTTCATTTGCTGCTGAACAATGACGGAGTGAATTCAAGCGCACTGGCAAATCAATCGATCCAGAACGGCCCTGTTCAGCTTGGCGCTTCCGGCAGCAATGACACGGATTATGACGTTTATAAAGACAGCTCAGGCAACAGCTACATTGCCGATTGCTGCGGAGGCACGCTCGGCACTCTGGTAGAAGACACCGCACACAACCAGTACATCCTGAGTAACAACCACGTCCTGGCAGAATCCGACCACGCGCAAATCGGCGATACGATCGACCAGCCCGGCTTGATTGATGACGCTTGCCGTCCTTTAAACGAACAAGGCTCAAGCGTGCGCCCTGTAGGAACATTGCGGCACTATGTTCCTCTCGCAAGCAGCCAGACAAATGTGGATGCCGCGCTCGCTGCTGTTACCCCGGGCGCAGTCAGTTCGGACGGCAGCATCCTCCAGCTTGGAGCGCAGGATACAGCCACAAATACTTCACTCGCCGCAGCCCCGCCGGTCGCGGGAACGGGAGAAGTGCTGAATGCTGATAATCTGAATGACCTGCGCGTTGTGAAAAGCGGACGCACGACAGGACTGACCTGCTCTGCCGTCGAGACAGTCGATCTCTCCGTAAAAGTCGACTATTACAAAGATTGTGCAGAAACTCAGCCCTACTACACCAAAACCTTTACCGGACAAATCGGCGTCAGCGGCGACAGTTTTTCTGACAGCGGAGATTCCGGCTCGCTTATCGTAGATGCAAGCAATGCCAAACCCATCGGTCTCTTCTATGCGGGAGGAACAGACGGTGACGGCAATGGTCTGAGCGTTGCCAACCCGATCAGCGATGTGCTGAACGCGCTTGGCTCAGAAACTGGCTCCCGCTTAAGCGTCGTCGGCACGAACTCGCCGCATGCGGTCACCTGTCTTGACTACGACAAGAACACAGAAATTTCGTCAACACTTCCCGAACTATCCAGCGCAGCACAGGCACAGGCAAAGAACGCCGCACTCACGGCATCCGCTGAACTGGTGAATCACGAAAAGGGAATATTAGGAGTTGCTGCCGGACAAAGCGCCGACAATCCCGGCGAACCGGCTGTAATTATCTATGTTGATAAGAACAAGCCAAACGCAACCGTGCCTCAAATCATCGCAGGCTTGCGCACGTCGGTCATTCTCACCGATGCAGCCAGCATCGCCAATGGAACTGCGTCGAAGATTCCCGCTGCCAGTCCAGGCATCCAGCTTTCCGCGAGCGTTTTAAGCGCTGCTGAAAGTACTGCAAAGCAATATTCTTCCCAGTTGATGTCTGATCCAGCCATTTTTGGAGTTGGCGTAGCGCAAAGCCATGATGATCCGCGCGAAGCGGCACTCCTCGTGCTTGTGGATATGAGCCAGACCCCGAAGACCATGCCCGCAACCATTGGCGTGCTGCGCGTGCGCTATTTGCAACTCCATCGCTTCCATGTCACGAAGTCGAAATACGCAGGAGCGCATCCGGTTTCAAGCTGCTCACTTACAGGAACAAAGAAATAGGGAGGCAGGTGGCACCTGACCCTGCTTCCCTGTCTCCTATTGCCTTCAACTAGACCACCTGCGAACTAGCCACCAGACTCTCAGCAGATGTTTCTTCTTCGCGCACCAGCGGGAAAAAGATCATAAATACGGTACCGGATGGGCGATCTTCAGTGCTTGTTTCTGCAGCGCGGCTGCGAATGCGAATCATGCCATGATGCTTCTGCACCACCTCTGCGCCGACCCAGAGTCCAAGCCCTGTGCCGGTCGCTTCCTTCGTAGTAAAGAACGGCTCGAATATTCGCGAACGCACTTCTTCCGGAATGCCACCGCCCGTGTCTGCAACTGAAATGCGTATTCCCTCAACTGACGGATCACTCCACGAGCGGGAGCTCCACACGTGCAGCGTCATCTTTCCGGGCCCCGGCATCATCGCGTCGAGCGCGTTGCCAATCAAATTCGCAAAGAGCTGGCGCATCTCACCGGCGAAGCAAAAGAGTTCGACATCAGGCTGATATTTCTTGTGCACTTCCACCTGCAATGAGTTCACGCGGCCACGATGTAGCGTCAGCACGGAATCAAGCAGTTCGCAGATATTCGCGGTAACGGGCAGTGTCGATTGCCTGTAGAAACGCAGCGTCTGCTGCGCAATCTCTGATACACGCGCCAGTTCATGCTGCGCCAATTCAACATATTTCTCTGTTTCACGCGGAAGCTTCTCCTGAATGCGAATGAGATAAAGCAGGTTCGTGACCGCTTCCAGAGGATTGTTGATTTCATGTGCAATCGAAGCGGCCAGGCGTCCGGCAGCCGCCAGTTTCTCCGTCTTGCGCAGCGCTTCTTCTGAGCTGCGCCGCTGCGTTGTATCTACAATCACCGCTCCCACCCAGCGAACTGCGTTCGTGCTCGTGTGCACCGGATAGATATTCACCAGCCAGGAGCGGGCGCGGACAGGTTGACTTTCAATTTCTCCAGTAAGCTCAAGGTCCTGAACGGGCCTTCCGCTTGTAAATACCGAATCGATCGCGCGTTGTAATGGCAGGGCAGCCGATTCTGGAAAAACCTCAAGCACCGTGCGGCCAAGGTGCCTGCTGATGGTGCTGTGGTTCATGTCCGCTAGAAACTGGTTTACTCGCACAAAGCGGTACTTGCGATCAAAGAATGCGAAACCAATCGGCGCATTCGCCAGCATCGAGTCGAGCAGCGCCAGCGTGTCATTCAGCCCTGATCGTTGCTCCTCAATCGAGGCCACCATCATGTTGAATGCAAGGACAAGATCCGTCGCTTCATTCGATGAAGATGCGGGAAGCGGAAACGCCGAAGTATCTTCCGGATCGCGCACAATCTGGCGAGTCGCGCGCAGCAGCGTATTCAGCGGCTTGGTTACCGTACGCGCCATGAACGTCGCCAGTAGCGTGCATCCTAGCGTTGCCAGGATGGCCGAGATCAGCGTGACGCGCAGCAGCGAGTGCAGCTGCAACCGGTCTGCTTCTTCATTTGGAGAAATCCACACCAGCGCCTTTACCTGCCCATCCACGACAACCGGGGCAACAATTTCGCGCACTTTATCCCTGAGCGTAAAGATGGTGGGCTTTGCCAGGTTGCGCAGATTATTGTGCTCTACGGGCGTCAGGTTGAGTTTGCCGTTCATCGACGCGTCGGTACCCGCAATCGCCGTTCCCTGCGGATCGGTAATCTGCACGCTGCCAATGCTGGGATAGCGCAGCATGGAGCTGACCATCCCTTGCAGCGTTGCTGTTTTGCCGTCAGCAATAGCGCTGCTTGCCTGTAACGCAAGCTGTGAGCCCTGATATTCAAGACGACGGTCGACACGCTGCTGCAGCTCTTTCTGCTGCTCGCGGACCAGAAAGAACGCAAAAATGCCCAGCGCCAGCAACTCAAAGAGAACGAGGCTGGCAATCAACTGACCGCGAATTGTTCGTGGCCGAAGCAAAACGTCCGTACCTAATGGATGATTACAAGATTACGCCTTTATATGCCTTAACGGGCACTCCCTGAAATCAGGCCTTCACCATGGAAGACAATTTTTCTTTCAGGTCCGCGGCAATCTGCCGTCCATGAAAACGGCCATTCTCAATGAAAATTTCGTTCGTCCGCTCGCCGGCAATGATCACGCCAGCAAGATAAACACCCGGCATATTACTCTCCAGGGTTTGCGGATTGCACTCCGGGCAGCGGTGCTTGCTTTCCAGCCGGATGCCCAACGCGGTTAGAAAGTCGAAGTCCGGATGATACCCCGTCATCGCAAATACAAAGTCATTCCTAAGCGTCACGCTTCCCTGCGGCGTATTCAGCATCACAGCGTCCTCTTCAATACGTTCGACTGAGCTCTGAAAATAAGCATTGATCTCGCCATTCTTAATGCGATTTTCAATGTCCGGCAGAATCCAGTACTTCACATGCCGGTGCATCGAAGACCCGCGATGCACCAGAGTCACTCGCGCTCCGTGCCGCCACAGATCCAGTGCGGCAATGGCCGCTGAATTCTTGCCGCCAATCACCAGAACATCAAGATCATAGTACGGATGCGGATCGTCATAGTAATGATGTACCTTAGGCAGGTCTTCACCCGTGATGCCAAGGTAATTGGGCAGATCGTAATATCCCGTAGCCACCACCAGCTTGCGGGCATGATGCGTCAGATTGCGTCCAAAGCGGTCTGTTACGTGGATGCGAAAATCTCCATTAGAACCAGCAACCGAATCCACATTCTGATACTGCCGGACATCAAGCTGATAGTGCTCCGCGACCTTGCGGTAATACTCCAGGGCCTCGTTGCGGCTGGGCTTCTGGTTCACGCTGGGAAAAGGAATGTCGCCAATCTCCAGCAGCTCTGGAGTCGTAAAAAAGGTCATATGCGACGGATAGTGAAAAATGGAATTGCAAAGGCATCCCTTATCCACCAGAACGCTGCGCAGTCCGATGCGCTGCGCCTCAATCGCGCAGGCCATACCCGTAGGCCCGGCGCCGATTACCAGAACATCAAAGACCTCGTGCGGCAGCGTGTTCACACCCATGTTTC
>DATAQW010000379.1:0-17712 GCA_036264445.1 Pseudacidobacterium sp. | reverse complement strand
GACCTTCTGATCCGGAGGAGTATTTGATTGTATTCCGGTCGCCGACGTTCGATAAGCTGAACTCATTGTCGTATTTTTCGACAAGCTCATCCGGTCGCATCCAAATTTGGCAGTTGACAATCATCAGCCGGACCGTATCGTAGAATTCCAGGAAGCTTGTACGGTTCGGGAGTGCCATGCAGCCAAGTGTTCTCGCCGTGATCCTTGGGTTGTCGTGCAGGGCCTTTGCTATGTCCGCGGCCGGCCTCGCTGTGGGCGCAATTGGGCTGTTGGCCGCGAAAAACGATGTTGCCGAGGCTCACGGCATCGATAAGATCGCAGCCCTCGCGCCGATGTGCTTTGCCATTCCGTTGGCGGTCTTCGGCGCGGAACATCTTTCCAGCTCACAGGCCCTGCTGCCCGCAGTGCCGTCGTACATGCCTTGGCGGATGTTTTGGGTGTACTTCGTCGGTTTCGCCCTGATTGCCGCATCGCTGAGCATTGCCACCAGGCGTCAGGTGCGGTGGTCCGGCCTGCTGTTTGGGATCATGATGTTCCTCTTTGTGGCAATGTTGCATCTGCCGGGAGCGGTCAGGACCGGCGGCCGAATTCCATGGACGATCGTGTTCCGAGAAATGTCGTTCGGTGGCGGCGGTTGGGTCTTGGCGGGAATCGCTATGGGGGCTGGCGACAGGCGCGGCAAGCTTCTTATCAGTGTGGGTCGGGTGTTGATCGCAATTACGGCGATCCTTTTCAGCGTTCAGCATTTTCTGCATCCGCTTGGACTTCCCGGAGTTCCGCTCCAGAAAGAGATGCCTTCGTGGGTTCCGGTTCGCGCCTTCGTTGACTATGTGACGGGCGCGTCTCTCGCGATCGCCGGGGTCTGCTTTCTGCTGGCGAGAAAAACGCGCATAGCGGCTGCATATTTGGGAGCCTGGATTGTGCTCGTTGTTGTGGTGATTTACGGGCCTGTCCTGATAGCGGCATTGGCAAACCCGAATACCGGTGTGCAGGTCGAGGGGATCAACTACTTCGCTGATACGCTTCTTTTTGGCGGAGTCATTCTCTCGCTCGCCGGCGCCAACAGGCCGTAGCCGTCAGTTGTCCGGGGAGTATAGGCTTTCCCTCAGAAGCAAATGCACGCGCAGACCTTCTCCAGGCGTCTGGCGGCGAAGACGTCCTTGCTCTGCATATTGATGTAAACGGAGTTTGAACATCGGTATCGCTTACGCGGCCTGTACGTAGAACGATACAGCTTTTTATCATGCCTGGATTACAGGTCTGGAATTGAACAGCTCTAACCTTTGGCGAACGACCGTCTGCACTGCCTTTAGTGGTTCTGCAAGCAGTTTGTACGGAACCACCTCTGTTTCATCTTTCGCCAGCGATGCATCCAGTGCCTTTCTCCAGGCCACCCGGAGTTCCGTATTGATATGGATTACGGTCATTCCAGATAGGATTGCTTCTCGCAGATCAGCGTCGTTGGTTCCCGATCCACCGTGAAGCGTCATAAAGATTCCGACGGCTTGCTTTAGCTCTTTGATCCGCGCGAGATTCAGCCGCTTTTCTGCTGTGCCGCGAATCATGCTTTTGAGCATCCCATGCATGTTGCCAACGGCAGGCGAAAGTACATCGACTCCGGTTTCGTCCACGAATTGCTTCGCTTCCTGTACGGTTGTCAGTACGAGATGATCTGGCGCTTTATCGTGAATCTGCGAGCCCGTTCCAATATCCCCGATCTCTCCTTCCACGACAAAGTTGGGGTTCACACTCTTCAAAGCTTCGACGGCTCTCCTGGTTTCCCGGATGTTCTCCTCGAATGGCAAGCTCGAACGATCAAAGACAACTGCGTCGAATCCGGCTCGCGCTGCCTCCAACGCGCCCTCGAGCGAGTGAGTATGGTCGGCGTTCAGATAAATGGGTTGCTCATATTCATCGCGGATAGATCTAACCACCGCTGCTGCTTGTTGAGTGCCGAAGAATTTACGTTCGCCTTCGGATAGGCCGACGATTACCGGCACATTCAACTCACGAGCAGCAGCGGCAACCGCCGTTAAGGACACTGATTCGGAAATGTTGAAATGGCCGATCGCTGTCCTTGCTTGATCAGCTTCTTGCAAAACATTTGGCAATTTCTGCATGGTGATTCTCCCATGAATAGCTGTCTACTCATCAGATGATTGTGACTTGTTTGAGGAGGCAGGGACGACGATTAAATTCCCCTGCAGCTGAAGCAGAAGGATTCGTTATCTGGTCCTCGCAGGTCTAGACTATTCGGAATCTGCAATGCGTTAGTTATTAGCTTTGGTTTTCAGAAAGAATAGCTTTTTTGCCGAAATAGCTGATCAGGTAAAAGGACACCCCAAGGGATATGACATCTTTGAAAAGGAACAGGCCCAACAAGCTCATGTATCTCATGTACTTTATCCCGTGAACGGCAATGATAGTGCCAGGTGTACTTATGATCATAGTGCTGGTTATAAAGAACATGAGTGATGCGATGAGCCCGCCTATGATACCGGCTTTAGGCCTGAAATAACCTGTGATCATCAATATAGCGGCAGTGATCTCGGTAAGGCCGATTATGTCGGATCCGATATAAGGCCCGAATAATTTAAAGTGCCACCAGATCAGCGGACTGTTAGAAACTAGGGGAACTATGCCTTCGGCGCCGGGAGCAGTCATCTTATAAGATCCGGCCCAAAGAAGCATAACAATCATGCCGATACTGCTGACCAGAAAAGCAATATTACGATCATTTATCCATGCAGCCAATTTGGTTAAGTTGCTTTTGGCCTTTAGTGACAGGTCAGCAGAAGAAACCAGGTTTTGGTTCTGTGCGTTGATTCTTTGCTCTGATAGGATCTGACTCATAGTTACTTCTCCTTGCAATAGCTGATGTGATTGCCTCAGTTCTTCGGCTGCAAAGGAAATACCAAACTCAATACCTCTTCCTTTGTGCCATATTGTCGTACTAAGTTCTTATTGCTCTGCAGAGTCGCTTGGCAAGGTCAAAACAAATCGCATTCTCCGGCTGACGAAGCTGCGACGAATGTCCGACAGTGACGGATGTTAGTTGTGAGGTTCGTCGCGTGTGGGGATACACCGGGCACGTTGATTGCAATCCAGATCATGCTCGGTATGGTCTATACCGGTATCTTTTATTACATCCAGCGCAAGTATCTGCTCAAGGATTTACCAGCGAGTCCGAAATTTCGATGGGTCGGCTCCATAAGCCTGGAAGAATGCGCGCGAAAAATTGCTACGGCTCGAAAAACCTACGCAGCAAGCGATCTGCGCAACAGACGCGTTGGAAGTAGCAAGCAGTTCTTTTGCGCGGTGGAGACGTGCGGACCGCAACAAGCTCATTGGCGTTCTCCCGAATGCGTGAGTAAAACGAGCCGCGAACGCGGAACGGCTCATGCCGGCAATCGAGGCTAGTTTTTCTACAGTCAATGGATCCGAGTATCTCTGAAGAATGGCCTGCATGGCTTTAGAAAGTCCGGGATCGGCGAGAGCTGCAATCCACGGAAGCGATGATTCGCCGCGTTCGATTTTCCGGCGCAACAACAGGACAAGACACTGCTTTAGCAAAGCTTCTGTAAGGGGCCGCGTCCCAAGTCTAGGCCGAGCCGATTCCGCGAGAAGAACTATGAATTTCTCCTGCAGCCCATCCGGTCCGTCAAAATGTTCGACCATCGGCCCGTCCAGTCCAGCGAAAAGTCCTGGTGTTCCTGTACCTTCAAAGTGAACCTCTCCGCAAACTGTTAAGATCCCCAACGCGCCATCACCAGCCTGAATTGTCGGAACGCTCTCTTTGAAGAGCGGCGCTCGCAATCGCCTCTGTGGTGTGCTGTGAGCATCTTCTTCTTCATTTGCCGCGAGAGTGTAGATAACCTTCGGCGGCAGCAGGACGAAGCTATGCCGCCGCATCGTGACAGTCTTCCCATTTCTGAGACGTAGATAACCCTGACCTGAGAGGCAGTAATGCACACCGGCGGCGGCCGGCCGGGAGTCGAATGTCAGCTGATGGCCAAGCCGGATGTCGCATGACGCGAACGCTCCTATTCCGACCTCAAGATTGGCCAGCAACTGCTCTATAACATCCACACCCTATACCTCTTTCAGTATTGCAGTCGTCTGGACGAATTGACACCAAATCAAGACCCTTTGACACCAGGAATTTCCTATCATAAACGCTGAATAGCCGTTGCAGTTGACAATGCGTTGGAATTTGAAAAAGTGGTGGAAGAAAGAGTGAGAGAGACAGAACAGAGACTTTATCTTGAGGAAGACATTCAAGCCGAGTTTGTGGGGATTGTGGGTGACAGTCCGGCTCTAAAGACTGCGTTGAAGTTGGTGTCCATCGTGGCCCCTACAGATTCGAGCGTGCTGATCCTGGGCGAGACAGGAACCGGTAAAGAGCTGATTGCGCGTGCCGTCCACAATCTGAGCAGCCGCCGGGAGCGAGCCTTTGTCAAGTTGAACTGCGCTGCGATCCCGCTTGGGCTCCTCGAAAGTGAGTTGTTCGGACACGAAAAGGGAGCGTTCACCGGAGCCATTGCGCAGAAAAGTGGGCGCTTTGAACTCGCAAATAAAGGTACTCTCTTCCTTGATGAAGTCGGTGATATCCCTCTGGAGCTTCAGGCGAAATTGCTACGGGTCCTGCAGGAACAGGAATTCGAGAGACTCGGGAGCAATTACACGCATAAGGTTGACGTTCGAATGATCGCGGCGACTCATCGCGATTTGACTGTCATGGTAAAACAAGGGACGTTTCGAGAAGACCTCTATTATCGATTGAAAGTATTTCCGATCCAAGTTCCGGCTCTGCGGCAACGCACCGAAGACATTCCGAAACTGATCTGGCATTTCACGGAACTTTACGCCCGGCGAATGAACAAGAAAATCGACGAAATCCCTCCAGAGACGATGGATGCCTTGATCCATTACCGTTGGCCTGGAAATGTTCGGGAATTGCAAAACTTTATCGAGCGAGCGGTAATTCTTTCTCCCCACGTCGTATTACGCGCACCGACTTCTGAGTTGGAACCGTTCAACGCTCGCAGTGTATTCAATATGCCCGTAAGGGCTCTCGAAGAGCTAGAACGAGATCATATCCTTCGCGTACTGGAAGCGAGCAATTGGGTAGTAGGCGGCCGCAATGGCGCGGCTGAACGGCTCGGGATGAAGCGGACGTCCTTGGTTTATAGAATGCAGAAGCTTCGCATAAGGCGTTCGGCACCGCCCTCTCCACAAGATGGCGGCATCGAGAGTCGAGCACAGGACTGATTTCTTGCACAGGAAGCCGGCGGTGACGGATATCAGTCACAAAAATCCATCGCTGAACGACCGGACATTGATCACTCACCACAATCGTATCTTCAGTAGCAGAATCATTTACATCTGATTTCTCTCGTTGGTTGGAGATACCTCGTTTTGGCGATCGCTTGCTTCCAAGAGCCTGTGCGCAAATCTAATGGCGGTTCATTTCTTAAGCGCAACCGCTCATATTTCCTTCCTGTTTTTTGACGACAGTGTGCGCCATGTTTGATCTTGTCTGCGATGTGGACACCAAATCAGGGAAATACCGGACTCCCTGCCTTATGGGATATCGACGTAGCCCACAGAGTTGACATGCAATGCGCCAGAGAAACGCCGGGTTGTTTCGCAGGTAGCGTCGCCATAGGCGGCTCGGGTCCTGCGCCAACCTGTGCAACCATTGAAGACCGGCGCGCTTGATCCACTCGGCGCAGTCACGAATGTGTCCGGTGTGATAGTCGAAGGCGGCGCCGACGCCAAACATCAGCTTCGTCTCCAGTCCTGAAAGCTGGCTGGCCATGAACAGCTCCTGTCGTGGACAACTGATGCCAACCCAGGTAATGTCAGGTTTCAGCTTACGGATAATGGCTGCAAACTCTTCCTGTTCGCTACTGGAAAGATCGCGAAAGGGCGGTGTATAAGAGCCGACGATCCTGGCATGGGGAAATTGCTCGTTCAGTTTTTCGCGCAGCTCATCTGCAATGCCTGGACGCCCGCCGTAGAAAAAGTGAGTAACATTGGCAAATTCCTTGCGGTGGAAAACCTCGCGCATCAGATCTGGGCCGGTTACACGCTGCATTGAGGCGTGTCCCTGCACGCGTCCAACCCAGACCAGTGGCATGCCATCGGGAATGGTCATCTCTGAGCCGATATACGCCTGGAACAGTTCCTCGGAGCGCTGGGCTTCCATCACTCCATGGACGCCGGCGACACATATGTAGCCTTTTCGGCTGCTTTGCAATACAGCAGAGATATGGTTGAGGGCGCGCTCCATGTCGATAGCATCGATATCGACCCCGAGGACATTGGCTGCAGGACGGTGGCTCTCTGGCCTCATCAAGAAGAATGCCTTTCTGTGGTGGCTGTATGAAAAGAAGAAATCAAGGTGCGTTGCGCATGAGCTGCGTGCGTCATGGTCTGGCGATAAAGATTGACGTACTGTTCAGCTATGATTGCAGGCGAGAACTGAGGCAGCGAGACGGGTCTTTTGACTGGAGACCGGAGAGCTGCGGCGATTGATTCTGCCAGCAATTCTTCCGCATTCTCGCCGAGCTTCACAAAGTGGCAGTGCTCGCTATCCACTTCACGGAATGCAGGTATGTCGGAACAGACTACGCGGCAGCCTGCCATAAGTGCTTCTGCAACCGGCAGACCAAAACCTTCGGCCAGGGAGGGAGCAACGAGCGCCGCGCATCGCGCATAGCACCACTGAAGATCCGATTCCGGTAGCCCTTCGAAAAAATGCACCTTTTGCTCAAGCCCGCAAGCGGAGATAAGCCGATGAATACGACGGCTCTCCGGGCCTTCGATGCCGATGATGACAAGTTGAATGTCGCTGTCGACTTTCGGGTATAGCAGCAGGAGACGAAATGCTTGGATCAACAAGGCAATGTTCTTGTTTCGGCGATGCTGCGCTACGCTGAGCAGGAACGATTCTCCTCGCCAGTTGGGAATGGGCGACTGCCATGCGCAGAGCGACGCTGCCTCAACACAGTTGTAGATGCGTGTGGCCTTGCGCGATACGGCAGGGGGCGCATATTGTCTGAGGCGGAGCCTCGTCGTGTCAGAGACGCATGCAATGGCATCGACGCCGTGAAGACACTGCCACAGTATCAAGCGATTGAAGAGGACCTGGGGAAAACCGAAATTCCGCGGAATCTCGTAAGGGTACAAATCATGCAGAGTCACCACAGCCGGACATGGCAACGCAGCAACATCAATAGGAACTGGATAGGACAAATGCACCAGATCTACCTGCAGACAGGCCGCGAGCTTTGGTAGCTCCCGGTAGTGCCAGAGATTTCTGCCGATTGCGCTTCTCTTTACTTCTGCGATATGACAGATGAGCCGCTCGTTCGGTTCCAGACCAGCGGACTGCACGAGTTTGCGCTGCCAGGGAGCAACGACAAGATGCACTGCTGAAATTTCCGGGCGTTGAAGAAGACACCGCACTAAATTGAAGGCATGGCGTGACACGCCTGAGATTTCCGACGAGAAAGCAACAGCGGCGATCAGTACCTTCATAGCTCCGGCTCCCCGCTAAGCTCGCGCGGCATCACAATTGAGGAGCCCGCGTGAGACTCCTTCATCCCATGGCTCAGCTTGCGTAGAAGAGGCGCATATGGCAACAACGCGAGAAATCCATAGCAGACGCGCGCAAATGCCAGCCCTTGAAGGCCATGATGTCGCAGCAGGTAAGTCATCAGAAACAACATCAGCGCTTTATTTGAGAGATTGAAGATGGCCAATGTCCGGAACATGCCAAACGCAAGCAGAGCGTAAGTCCCGGTGACGCTTAGTCCCATCAAAGAAGCTCCCATCACAACGAGCGGAAGGATGGTGGCTGCTTTTTGGGCTACAGCCACTCCCGCCCATGCCTGGATGAGCCGGTCTCCCAGGAGCAGCAAGAGACCCGCTCCACACAGAACGAGGAACAAGTTACAGGCAAAAGCTTTCAGCAGTGTCTTTGTCAAAGAGGCGCTATCAGCCGTTACCACTCGTTTGGAAAAATGCGGAAAGAGGAACTGAAGGCCGGAAGCAGTAAGCCCGAAGAGTGGTTGTGAAAACTGCACACACAATACATAGGGAGCGACGGTGGCTGCTCCGAGAGAGAGGCCAAGCAAAACGCGATCCAACTGGGCGAAGATGACACCGCCCAGCGCCTGCAGCCAACTGAAGACGCCAAATCGCAGCAAGACCCGCGTCTCTTCACGCTGGTATTTGGGCTTTATTGGGACATCGCCGAGAAACCGGCGAAGCTCGTGGAACTGCAGGATGGTACCAAGGACCAGAAAAACAGCAGTGGCCAGCAGAATGCTGACAGTCCGCCGTCCTGACAGTGCGAGCAATGCTGCTGAAGCAAGTGTGAACAGCCGTACGGCGACATTGATCTGTACAGTTCCGCGATACTCTTCGAAGGCCCGCTGCGTGCTGACCGGGACACTCTCGACAGCACGTACCAGGATCAGCACGCTGGCGATGCGAAGAGAGATGAAACACTCCCACGTTTGCTCTACGTGATGAAGCGAGATGCGCTGTGCGGCGTATGGGGCTGCCAGCCATGCTGCGAGCGCAAGGACAAAACCGAGCACGAGGTTAATGCCCAGCATGCTGCGCACTGTATTGGTTATGACGCCGATTTCGCCGCTGCCACGAAGGCGCGCGACGCGCTGTATGTTGGCGTCGCTGAAACCCGAGGCGATGATGCCTCCGATGCTGATCACGGCGGTTGCAATGGCCCACATTCCGTACTCAGACGCCCCGAGTTTATGCAATACGATGGGTGCGACCAGGAACATGCCAAGGGGATAAGCCGCGTAGTCGAGAACACCGAAAGCCGCATTTGTCAGATGCCTGTTCACGCGTCCCTCCATCTGGCTGAGAAGATCGAGAGGGCCCGCTTGCGTACAACGGAAAGCACTTCCGTTACGAATGCTCTGCGCGCATCATCTGGCCTGAGCTTCAACCAGCGGTCGCGCAGAAGAATCAACGCTGATGCTCCTGTAACGCAAATAACCGTGAGCAGCAGAGACAGCAGCAGCCGAGGAGGAAAGGACTTCTTTTCCGGTATGCCTGGGGGATCGATGACGCTGACAACAGGAATGTCCTTTACTTCATCGATGCGCGCCATTTCGTATTGCTGGGTGAGCAGCTCGAAAACTGTTTCCTGAACCCGTACGCGTCGGTAGAGGTCGGCATAAGGAACCGCAAGCCGTGGAATCTGCCGCAATGGAGGATAAAGCTCACCTTTATCACCTGTGTCTGACGAAATATCATTCTTTCCATTTGTTTCCGGCATAGTAGAAACGGACGAGCCAGCTAATTTGTCCAGATCACGCCGCAGGGAAGCAATGCGTGCTTCCGTCTCACGAACACGCACATTTCCATCGCCGTAAATCTGGCGCAAAGACTGGAGACCGGCCTCTTCGACCAGCAATTCCCCCTGCACGCGCGCACCGGCATCGACCATAGCGCGGGTCTGCTCTTTGATGTCGATGGCGTTGCTCTTGCTTGAGAACTCGCTCAGATCCAGCTGTGCCTGCTCAAGATCGTTCTTGACAGACTGGAGGCGTTGCTCAATAAAAACTCGTTCGCGGTGAGCAGATGACGTGCTGGTTTGATTGACGAGCTTATTCAGTTCGTCGAGATATCCCTGGGCCAGATCGCGGGCACGCACCGGGTCGGTGTCCTCTACTTCAATCGTGATGACACCACTTTTTTTTTCGTCGGTGATCGTTGTATAGTGCGCGAGGCGTTTTGCCGTGTCGATCCGATAGCGCTTGTGATAGACATGCTGCAGATTGAATCGGTCGATGAGATGGCTGCTGACTGTTCCGCTGCGGAGGAGGTTGATGAAGAGAGCTGTTGTGGCGCGACCGCCCAGCAGGCTGCTGGCCAGAGTGCCCAATTCACCAAGGCCGCCTGTGCGCGACGCCAGAGCAGCGAGCATCATCGCGCTAGGGCCGCTCTGCTGATCGGGTGGCATGATGCGTGCCACCGACTTGTACTGCTTTGGAATCGCGAATGCCACGCACAGGCTCGCGATCAACGAAACCACTGTTACTCGCGCGAGCAGGCGGCGGTGTTTCCAGAGCAACATGGCACGGACCGCCCAACTTGGCTGTGGAGCGACCACATCCTGTTCGCTATGCACGTCGGTTAAGAGGGAAGTGTGCATGGTGTTCCGCCTAAAGGGTAGCCACTGCTGCAGTGATGGCAATCGACGAAGCCAGCTGCGCCGTGGTCAGCAGGTTTCGCCAGACCAGAGACGAGCCGATGATCTTCTGCGGCACAACTACGACATCGCCGGGATCAAGCTTGGTTGAGAGAACGTCGCTGTCGAAGATCCCCCCGGAGTGGCGGCCCACTACCGAGCCATTCGCGCGAATGATGAATATCTCCTTCCGGTTTGCGGTGGAATTTGTTCCTCCGGCATGGGCGAGATACCAGCTGGCAGCTTTGCATGGCGTAAATGTGAGGGCTGTTGCGTTATAGACCTGGCCGGTAACGAGCACAAAGCCGGGACGCTTGGGAATCGTCAGCACATCGCCGCGCCGTAGTTCAATGTCAGCTGGGGTATTGGCCCAGCTGTCGATGTCCGCGGTAATGCGAATAACCATGCGTCCGACGGGCGGATGACTCTTCAGATCGGTTAATGCCTGTTCCTGCTGCGCCTTGATGAGCTGCATAGTTGCCGCCTGGTCCCCGGTCCCGATATTGGGTGAAAGCCGCGCCGCTGCGGAGTTTGTTTCTATCTGGCGGATGAGCTCATCCCGGCTTTTCTGTTCGAGCTCGCGCACTTGCTCACGGACAAGTACTGCCCCGGTTGGATAAGCAGCAGGCAGAAAACCGCCGGCGCGGCGTAGAACCGAGCTGAGACGCTCTCCCTCCTGGAAGCCATAACTTCCTGGATACTTAACCTGGCCTTCAATCGTGATGGACTGGCCAATGTCGTTCCATCCGGTGACCTGATAGATCGTGAGAAGGTCGCCCGGCTTGAGTCCAACATCAGCGGTTGCGTCCGTTCCGGCAACAGCGGCCCCGATGTGTACCGTGGAAAGGCTTTCGGTAATTCGATCGCCGTCCACAATCTCATAGCTGGTAAGGTCAGCGTTTTCCTGCAATGCATCGCGTTTGAATCCGCCGGCCATGCGCACAAGCTGCGCTGCCGTCATGCCTTTCGAGAGTGGATAAGCGCCCGGACGCAACACTTCGCCGCGAATTGTGACTTTTGGAGCATCCGCTTCATAGCGCCCGAAGATGCGAATCGTGTCGAAGGGCTGAAGCCCCACGTTCGCGTTTCCGATGAGCACGTCCGGGACGTTGAAGTCGAGGGTTTCCGCATGAAGATCAGGCGCGATAAGGCGGACAATCTCACCATGAGCTGCAGGCTCAGGCAGCAGATCCTGATAACTGTGCAGCACATCGCTGAGACGCATTCCGTCGGTATAAGGCAGACGGCCTGGGCGCACGACATGGCCCGAGAGATAGATGGCACGCTGGCTGTAGGGCAGCACAGGTTGGATACGGATACGGTCTCCGTCCTGCACTTGGAATTCGGATACAGCGGCGTGGTCTGACCCCAGTCCTTGATTGCCGGCGAGATTCAGAGTTACCGTTTCGCGCTGGTGGTTCGCATCGATACGCTCAACGGTGATATGACTGAGTGATGCTGCGGGGGTGAAGCCTCCAGCGTCGCTGATCACCGTGTCGAGCGTTGTCTTTCCAGCCTTAAGCTCATAGATGGCTGGCCGCTTTATCGCTCCGGAGACGGCGACCTGCGGCCCGGCCGTAGGCACAAGCACGGTATCGCCGCTTTCAAAACGTGTGCTTCCACTGCGAAGCCCATGAAGCAGGAAGTCGTAGAGGTCGATTTCCTCAACCAGTTGCTGACCGCGATAGTGGCGTAGCATGCGAAGCGAACCGGCTGCTGTGGGACCTCCCGCAGCGTAGAGGGCGCTTACCGGAGTCGCAAGCGCGCTGATGTCATAGCCACCCGGGCGCTGCACATCTCCTACAACATAGACGCGTACCGAATGCAGACGAGAAACTGTGATGGAAACCTGCGCATTGCGGAATTGCTGCTTGAGATCCGCCTCAATCTGGCCTTGCGCCCGTTCCAGCGGGAGCCCCGCAACCTGAAGCGAGCCCGCTTCAGGCAGAAATACCCGGCCTTCCCTGTCAATTGTGCGTGTGAAACTTTGTGTGATGCTGCCCCACAGATTGATGGTGAGCGTGTCTCCTGGACCCACAACATAATCCGGACCCAAGGCTACATCGAGCGGATTGCCACGGTCTGTTGCTCCAAGCATGGCGGCGGGAAGATTGTGATTTTCAAAAACATCAGAGCCAAATCGTTTCAAGGACGCATTTTGATCCGGGATCTGTGTGTAAAGATCGCGCATTGCCTGCAGGTTGTATGGCGTCGGTTGTCGAAGGACTTTCGGCGCATCAGTGGACGTATTCACTTGCTCGCTGCTGCGCTGTCTTTCCTCAGAGGCTCTGTCGGAGCGCGTAGAGATCGTCGGACGGGTTACAGAAAGGGGGAGGTTATTCCCATCTGTCAGTGGCTGACCCGAATACAAGGCGCCATCTGCTGCGAGCCTCGCTGCGTCAGAATTCGTCACCTGTGGCTGGGTGCGCTGAGTGAATGTAGCGCTATCCGCGCCCTCAGCAGATACAACTGAACGCGAAACCTGGAGATCTTCGTCTGTGACATATCCTCGTGCCCGCAGAAAGGTTGTTATGCTCGTTCGCAGGCTGGCGCTTGATGCGATCTGGTCATAGAGCATCTGGTCGGAAATGTCATCCGCGTTGATCTCAGTTCCTTGCTCCTGCAGGCGGTCGGCCACCTGCGATTTCAGCTCCACTATGAGGTCAGGGGTTTGCTGCAGAAGGCGGATAATCTGGTCAGTAGACAACGCAACGGAATGTGTCGCGGAAGGAGTATTGACCTGATTCGAGTCGCGCTCACTGAATCCGCTAGTCGTCTGGCCCACAGCGCCAGGTTCATTCCCAACGCCCTGTGTCGTGCTTTGTTCTGATGGAGCAGAAGTTTCCTGCCCATTCGCAGCTGAAATAATGGTGGCAAGCGCGAGCATCCATGATGCCGCAAGAAGAACTGTCCTTGAGCGGGAGCTGCAGCTACGAAAGATTTTAGATACGTCGACTGATTTCATGGATTGCTGCATGGACATTGTCAGTTATGAACGTAAAGAACCAGGACGCACGACGTGTCATGCGTTGGTCAGGGAATTGTCATTCCTTTGTTGAACTTGAAAGAGCCTGCTGCGAATCGCATTGCAGGTTCACATGAAGCGAAGCATGGAGGGGCGAAGAGCCGCTATGGCACAAACCGCTTTTGCATTTTCGCCAACGCCGCAATTCGATGAGATAGCTAAATCCCCCCACGACGTGAAAACGCAGGCGTAAGAAAATAAAACGCGTTTGTCCGTAATAGCGGCGAATGCGCGCCGGCAGATTCTCCTGCGCAGGGGCTTTGACAACAGCGGGTGGAAGGCGCAGGGGCAATAGCGCCCGTCGGCGTGAAAGTTTTGTAGGAACTCCTGCTGCTTCCAACTCACTTTGCAACAGAAGATGAAGCTTGCTGCCCGGAAAATCCGTGAAGATCAAACGGGCTCCATACATCTCCACCCAGATCCGCGCAAATGACGGAAGCAGGTTGACTGTCCAACTGGTAAATTGCTTGGGAGCAAAATCACCCATCAATTTTGTGATTAACAGCGTGGCTACGCCGAGCGCAAAAGATGCATTTGGGTTTTCTTCTGCGGCGATCTGCAGCTTGGTCCAGAACTGTCTCTCGCTTTGCTGCGCAAGCATGTGACGGCGAAATTCGATCAGGTGCGCAGGGCGCACGAAGTCGTTGCTCAAATGCTTATACAAATGCATTCCCTGGCCAAGAAACAGATCGACGGGAGCGAGCACCGGCATGCTGATGCCGTGAATGATCCGCCTTTCTGCGCGGACGAGCAGTGATGGCTTGTCTGGCCCGCTGTGCTCTGCATGCAATTCCACGCTCAGGTAAGGCGTTGGTTTGTAGATGTTCTTCAGGGAAGTGTCGGGCATCTGGTTGGTTTTGAACTCCCAGCTTCGTCCGCTCACAGCATGCAGGTAATAGCCTCTGTATTCGAGAATTCTCTGCGCTTCATATATGTCTGTTTTGGCGATGAGGAAGTCCAGGTCGAGTTGCGAGCGCAGTTCCAGTTTCGGCACTGAAGTAGGCCAGAGGGAAAACCCTTTCAGCGCAACGTAAGAAATGCCTGCGCTCTGAAATGCCTGATGAATCGCAGTCGATTCTTCCATCATCCCGAGCATGCGTTCGGTATTATCGGCGAGATTTTGTTGTAAACGTGCGAGCACAAAAGGCGGAAGCATGCCGAGCAGATTCAGCTCAGAGATCCGATCCAAAAAATAGAGAGCCAAACCAGCAATATCGAGCCAGCGCAAAAGCCTCTGCCACTCTGCTTTAGAAAGCATGGCCAAACGCAAACAGCATTCCGGCAGGGGATCGCAGAGGAGCAACAAGGCAGCTTCGCGCAATCGCTGCGCGCTGTTGAGAGACGTATGAGCCAGATTACCTTTTGACCTGCGCATAAAGAAAATCGCTGGCGCTCGCGTTTTGCCTGCAACGCCCACCGGTTGAGTAGACGCCAGCTATTCTGACTGTAGACAGGCGTTCTGGCTCCGGTTGTCATGCCTCGGTCAGCGAATTGTCATTGCATTGTTGCTGTGGATTGGCTGTTAGTGACAATCAATTGACAAAGAGCAGACTACGCCGAGACACATAGCGCGAGACACATCGCTAATGTGTCAGTTATGTCGCGCCAAGTTCCCCACGTTTCATCTTTATGCGCTGTCCGGTATGCAGGACACATCGCCTGCGCTCTGGCCATGCTTTGCGCCTCATGGCATGGAAGCGCACAAGATACGCCGCTGATCTCTGGAGGCGTCGCGTTTCTCACCAGCACGAAAGGAGGCAATACAACCTACACCCCGCTTATTGAGCCGCTACTGGCCGCGCCTATTGGCAGTCGTCTGCTGATCGAGTCGCGCGCCGCGATACTCGAGACTTTCTCACCTACCAGCACAGGATATGACCACACTCACTTCGCCGGGCTTACTTATCTGCAGGGCGACTACATCGCATCGCCTCATCTCACCATCATTGCAGGCAGCTTCCTGCTTCCTTTCAATACTTACAACGACCGTCTCTCTCCGGTATGGATCAGCAACTTTCAGGATGGGCCGCTCATTGCCAGCCTGGGCACAATGTCCACGGGCACGGGTGTTGGCGGTATGCTGAGCGGATCGGCCGTCTCGAATGACAAATATTCGATCAGCTACAACGCCTGGTTTTCTACCCGCAGCGGGAATGAGCAGTTCAACTCAGAACGGTCTACAGGAGGGCGCGCAAGCATTTTTCTGCCTGGAAGCCGGCTGGAGGCTGGTCTTTCCTACGGCCGCCTGTTGCAGGGAACGCAGGAAAACTTCTATGGGGCGCATGTGTGGTGGCAGGCGAAGGACACGGCATTCCGCCTGCGTTCCGAGTATGCGCGTGGCCATCATGCGCAGGGGTATTGGATCGAGGCCGATTATCGTACGCAGGCATTCGGCGGGCTTAACAGTTGGATCGGCCGCTTCGAGCCGCTCTTCCGGATGCAGCAGACCTTCCGCCGCGACACAGTTGTGAGCGACGGCGTGCCGCTGGTGAACACACAGCGCGTCGACTTCGGGCTCAACTACAATCTGCCGCACAATACAAGAATCCTCACCAGCTACTCGCGGCAATTTGCATCCACCGGCAATACGAACATCTGGGAGACGGGCATCGTTTACCGGTTCCTTTTCCCCACTTGGAAAGGAAAAGCCCAATGAGCCTGGGGCAGGTTCTCGTTTTTTCTTCTATTCTCGGCACGGCCGTTATTCCGCTCCTGGCCGCTCAACCGCAAACAGCGCGGCCGGCTGCACAAACCAGGAATAATAGCGCTGCAACCATGCATGTCTATCAACAGCGTCAAGACGAAGGCCAGCGTCTTTTTGAAGTACACTGCTCGCGCTGTCACACAGCCCCGGAAGGCTTTTCACAAAGCATTTCGGGCACTGTCGTTCGCCACATGCGCGTGCGGGCGTCGCTTAGCAAGCACGAAGAAGAAGAGTTGCTGCGCTTCTTCAATCCATAAAAAATGACCCCGCATGACGACGATCATCATGCGGGGTTTCCACCATCCGATGTCTATAGGCGTGGCTGGCTATTCTGCGTTCAAACTCTCGATCTTTCCGATTGCCCATGCAGCAAGAGCAGCATCTTGTCCCTTTGCTGCGCTTATGGATTTCAGCCTTCCCAACGAGCCGGAATCGCCCTGCCAGGCCACGATCCGAATGGCCCGCTGGCGGACTGCGATGTTGTCGCTATCCAGAGCCTTGCGCACCTCGGGCAATATAAGAGGACCGGCCTTCACCAGCAGCCATTCCGCGCGATCCGCGGCTGGTTCGTCGCTCGATGCCAATGCCTGAATTGCCGGCACGGCATTCTCTCCGATACGATCCCACAGCTGGAACGCGGCGATGATGCTGTTGTATATGGAGAAATCTCCACCGGGACGAAAAGCGAGCATCTCCAGGTCGCGTGTTGCATCGTTGCTCTTCAGCGTATAAAGAGCCCGCACCATTTCCATCTGGCACTTGAAGGATGTCATGATCGCATCGATTTCTTGTTGTGTGAAGGACTCCGGATTTGCGTGCTTTATATGCTCGCTGTGCAGCACCTGCTCGTCTCTTATCTCTTGCTCTAATTGTTTTGGAATCGCATGGAGAGCAAGATCCGGCTGCTGTTGCGCAAGCGCGACGGCTGCCGCTCCGCGCACGGAGGCGTTGTCGTGCGACAAGAACGGCAGCAGGGCATTCCCATCCACGCTTCCAGGAAGACGGCCCAGCGCCAGAAGCGTTGCCTGCAACACCCGCGGATCTTTGTCCTGCAAAAGCGGCAACAGAGTACTGGCAGGGGCATGCAGCATGCCCAGAGCCCATGCGGCGTTTGCACGTGCATTCGTATTGCCGGATCGTAGCGTATTTACTAAGACGGGCGCAGGCGTTTGCGGACGCGCAGTTACGAGTGCAAAAGCAGCGGCGCGCGAAACATGATCGTCTGCGTCGAGCAGCCAGCGCATGAAATCGTTCTGCAAAGGAAGCCCCTTATAACGGGATAATTCCAGAATCGCTGCGATCCTTGCTTTACTTTCACAGGAGTTAGCCTGAAGCACTAGCCTACGCACTTTCTCTTCTACTGGCCTGCCTACTGCATCTGCACCAAGCCGCGGATAGTCCACATTGATGCCATCAACTCCGGCTGCCACAGCAGCTTTCATGCCAGCCAGATCCATTTCGTGGCCATTAGCGGAGAAGTTTGCTACAACCGCTTTGCCTGTGCGGTGATATTGCTTCACCAGATCCGCAGTAACTCCAGGCTGCACCCACACTGTATCCTTTCCGGCATCGGCGGCTGCCGGATACAGCTTCTTTACGTCCGACCACTCGCCGCCAAACTGAACGCGCTTCAACATGCCTTCGCGCTGTACGATCTGCAGTACATCAGCGCCCATGCCCTTGGTTTTCATATCCAGTACGAGCTGGATGTCCTGCTCGCGCGCCAGCCGCAATGCATCTTCAAGCAGC
>DATAQW010000322.1:0-6166 GCA_036264445.1 Pseudacidobacterium sp. | reverse complement strand
GAATGGCTTGCTGTATCCGTAGAGCAGCGGACTTTTGGAATCGACGATAGCCGTTGCGAGCAGTGTTCCAACAACTTTCAGGTCGCCGCGCTGCGCCATGGAAACTCCAGGCGCAAGCCCGGCCTCAACTGCGAACTGCGCAGTGTCCTGCGATGTAATCAAAAGTCCGCCTTGCTCAACGAAGTGCCGCAGATGCTCCACCCCAGCATAGCCAAGCCCCGGACGCATATCGTCGGTTGAATCGATTCGGCCAAGGCTTGGCGTGAGATCCGTCTTCTTCCAGGGCAGCGGGTTCCCCCACATCGGCAGGCCCTCAATGATCTGCTGTGTGTGCGCTCCTCCTACAGGGGCAAAGAGAATTACGTCGTATTTCGAGCGCAGGTCGTCTTCCCTGCTCACCGTTTGCGCGCTGATGTAGTCATACGGCACGCCGAGTTTGTCCAGCGCCTGCCGCCACCAACCCTCCGTTTGTGTAGCCAGCCATGTGTGCATCATGGCGATGCGCGGCGTGTCAATCTTATGCTGCACTGGCGCAGAAGCCGTTTTTTCAACGGCAATGGCAGTCAGATTGGTTTTTGCGAGCGCGGCGTTCATTTCTCCAGCAGACACGCCCTGAATTACAACCGAACCCGCCGGGAATTGCTGTCCGTTTGCGGTGTAAGCAGCGTCTGCCACTGACATGGTTCCATTTTTAAGCAGGTAACGCAGCGTGATGAGTTCAGGATCAGCGTGATTCGCAATAAGATACGTCGAGCCTGATCCTTTTATATGGCTTGAGTCCCCTGCACTGTTCTCTTGCTGCATTGGCGCTTTCAGAATCGCAGCATCCGTAACACGCACCGCCTCTATGTTGAACTGCGCAGGCAGTGACCATCCCGTATCGTCATATGGAGTCTTCTGTGGATCATTCGGCGCCCAGTACTGGCGATCAAGCAAAGCATCGGCGATGCGCGAGTATGGCTGGTCCATGCGGATGACATAGCTGCCTGCCGGAAATGTTCTCTGCTCTGTTTTTGGCTTTGTTACATTCTCATCGGTCGCGGTGTCTTTGCTGTCGCGCTTCGGCTTGACCGGAACTGCGACCGTAACCGGAGCGGTCGTCTGGCTGATTTCGACATGCTGCGCGCGCAGAATGTCGAGCAGCATCCGCTGGCGGTCCAGCGATTCGTCGTTCGCAGGCAATACATACGCGGCAGGGCCTGAATCTGTCGGCTTCAGGATGGAGCGTTTGCTTTTTAAGTAGAAATTGCTGAGGAAAGTCTGTGCGTTCTGCGCAAAGTAATTCAGCGAAACCAGCAGCGCCGTCTGCTCATAGTTATTGTTGTCGCGCTGCGACCACTTCACTTTCGGATAAGGCGGATTCTGACGATACCAGGTGCGCGCATACTGATCTGGCGTAAGAATGCGCTCGACCGTATCAGCTCCACCATTGCCAAAGGTCTCATAGAGCCGGCTGATGCCGTTGTGCATCGCTGCTATAAACATCAGATAGCCGGGACTCCAGGTATCGAAATTGCCGTGTGTGAAGACGCCGGGCATTCCGAATTTCGTCATCTCCTGCACATTGTTCCATCCGAGCATCTCCCATTCGTTTGTCAGGACAGGATCCAGCCATGCGTTGTAAGGACCATCGCCTACGGTGTTGTCATAAAGGAAAGGAACGGATTCGTGCAGATCGTGCAGCACCTGTGCGTGCCATCCGAGATATGTGTTTAGTACATTGCGAGAGAGATCGAGCGTCAACGTCATAGCGTCGCGGTTATTATCATGCGCGACGTAGTGTCCCCAATAGATGAGTTTCGGATAGAGCTCGCCTGGATGCGCTTTGTGCCATTTATATACATCCACCATGCGGTCTCTCCCATCGACTTCGACTACCGGAGTGATGAGCGTGATCATATGCGTGCGTATGTACTGGATGTAAGGCGAGTCGTCGACGATGAGCCTGTATGCCAGTTCCATCAGCGCAGTAGGCGCACCGGTCTCTGGCGAGTGGATGGTTCCCGTAATGTAGTAGACGGGCACGGACTGCTTCACTAACTCCGCAGCGGCCGCGTCGTCCATATTGATCGTTCGCGGATCAGCGAGTTTTGCCAACCGCGCATCATTTTCTTTGTATTGATTCAGCAGAGATTCATCTGCGATGGCCGCAGCAATCATCTCGCGGCCTTCTTCTGTGTGGCCGATGGTGAAGACCTTCACGCGCGGGCTCGCTGCTTCCAACATTCGGAAATAGCGGTACACATCTTCCGCGTAGGGCAGCATGTCAGGCGCGCCGGAAACATCACCAAGCACTTTTGCAGGAGTGGGAACGGTCGTCGATGCGGGCAGGTAACCCGTCAGCGGAGAATTAAGTTCGGGCAAGGTGGTGTATTGCTTGATGTGAGCAGTATATTGCTGATCGACGGGCTGGTTTGAGTCACGCGTGTAGGTCTGGTCGATCTGGGCTGTTGCCTGAAAACAAAACAATGCTGCGCAGAACATGAGCGCTCTGCAGAAACAAGCAGAGGATTGCATCGCCGGCTCCTGAAAGTCTTGCTGAAATATGGAAAACGTTTATGGGTACTGAGGATAACAGAGGCTGGAGTTAATTAAGCCCGCACCGTTGAGATTGTTCGCTGCGCTCAGAATGACGAATTTTCAACTGGTCGCTTCTTCTTCCACCACAACAGGCACTTGCGGCTGAAGAATGCCGAGGTCCTCATAGATGGGCCGCATCTCTTTGCGGATACCCTTAAGCTGCGACCAGAACCATACGGCTCCGGCAATACATGCTACCCCGCTGACCGCAACCGTATGCGGAGCGCCGATGGCATGCGCCAGTGCTCCAGCCAACAGGCTTCCGAACGGTGCCATTCCTACAAAAGCGATGGTGTAATAGCTCATCACGCGTCCGCGCATCTCTTCCGGCACAAGAGTCTGAATGATCGTATTGCTGGCTGTCATGCCCTGCATCATGCCGAAGCCTGTAACAAGCATAAGCACCAACGAGAGCCATTGAAAGTTTGAGAATCCAAAGGCAATCAATCCCACGCCGAACGTTGCCGCCGCAATTGGAATCATTTTCGTGAGTCCGCGTACTGATTTACGGATTACAAGCGAAAGAGCCGAGATTAATGCGCCGACTCCAAGTGCGCCCATCAGAAAGCCGAGAGTATGCGGCCCGCCATGCAGCACCTGCGCGGCAAATACAGGCATGAGCACTACGAAGGGCATGCCCATCAGGCTGAGCAGCGCAAACAGCAGAAGGATAGTACGAATCGGCATGAAGCTTGAGACGTACGTCCAGCCTTCTTTCAACTGCTCCATCATGGAGGTAGTCTTGCGGGTAACTGCTGCGACGCTCACACGCATCATCAACAGCGAAGCAATCACAGCAATGTAGCTGATGCCGTCGATCAGAAAACACCAGCCTTCATTTGTAGCAGCGATCACTAGTCCGGCAAGAGCTGGCCCTACAAGCCGCGCTAGATTCACCATGGATGAGTTGATAGCGATGGCGTTGGAAAGATCGCCGCGGTCTTCAATCATCTGCACCATGAAGGACTGGCGCCCGGGCATGTCGAATGCATTGATGAATCCCTGAAATGCGCTCAGCGCCAACACTTCATGGATGTTGATCACGTGTGTGAGCGTGAGCACGGCGAGCAACAGTGACTGCACCATCGCCGCTGCCTGTGTCCACACAAGCACTTTGCGGCGGCTCATTCGATCAACCAACACGCCGGCAAAAGGCGCAAGAAGGAATGTGGGAATCTGACCTGCAAAGCTTACAGTTCCCAACAGCAACGCCGACTTTGTAAGCCGGTAGACTAGCCACGCGGTCGCAATGCGCGTCATCCACGTGCCGATAAGTGAGATGCTCTGGCCGCCAAAGAAGAGGCGAAAGTTGCGATGCCGCAGCGCGCGCCATGCGTGAGAATAATCCCGCGATGACGCGGGTTTTTCAGGCTCTATTTTGTCCTGTGTGTCATTTGTCATGCAGAGTCGTTCTATATGTTTCGATGCAATGGACGAAGTGAACGATGCGAAAGCCTCACTTCCCTGCCGGACGCAATCTCAAAAATATAACAACACCCATTGGATCGCTTCCATAAACGGGATGCAGACGCGAGCCTGGACTATATACTGACACCTGCGCGCCAAACGCTGTGTTCCAATTCGGCAAGAGACTGAAGTCGCGATTGTAGCCAAATGTATAAGCCTGCACACGGCCTGCCGGCTCTTCCTCAAAACCTAAGGGCAATGGATTTTCACCCAACAGCAATTCGGTGGTGCGATCGACATTCTCTATGCGCGTCCAGACATAGTTCTGTTTTGCGAAACGCAATGTGGATTCGAGCAGATAGCTGTTCTGGATCACATTATCGGTAAGCGAACGCGTGCGACCCCATGCAATTGTATTTGCCCAGTTGCTTCGCGTGTTGTCTTTGCCAGGACGGTTGTACATGATCGAAGCTGTCATGCGTTCCTGATCTTCGCTGGGGAACAGCGCCTCGGGACTATGAAGGCGTCCATAGGAGTACTGCCCGCTCCAGTTCTGCCCGGGCTGCAGCGTCAGCCGCGTTGACCATGAATCGATTGCGCCTTGTTGCACCTGCCAACGATGCTCATTTGGCTCGCGTCCATGGAATCCGCTGGCCTCGATGCGCGCGATGCCGTGCGTAAATCCAACTGTAATCACATCATCTGAGATATGCGTCGAGTCTTGTTGATGATGCCCCAGAGTGCCCACCGGATTTTCAAGCGCAGAGGCACGATGCGGATAGGCTGTCGGGCCGATAGCAGGATCACCAACCGGCGCAGCATAAAACGTCAGCAAAGATCTCTCACCCAGCTTCCAGTCATAGATCGCAGCCAGCTCCATCAGGAAATTGTGCGGATGCTGACCGTCAACAATCGGTTTGCCGTATGCGGTTTCTCCCTGTTGAAAAAGCAGCGGGTATCGCCGATCGGTCACTGTAGCCGGCTCAAGGCTCAGCATAGTGCGCAGCGTCAGATATCCAGGTCCGAGCTGGCGCTGCGCCATGGGCATGAACCAATTCGTTGAGAAAAACTTATCTCCACCACGCGGACTTGTCTGCTGGGTATTGGCAATGAATGCGTTGGCATGAAACATCAGCATCCAGTCGCCCTGCATCTTCATCCACATCTGCACTGGCGTTGAGTTTGGCTCGGAGCTGGTCCCGGAACTCAAATGGTGCGCTACCTGCTGTACGAAACTATGATTGTCACGGTCCATCAATTCTGACATGCCCTCACTATTTCTCATCTGCATGGTCATGCTCTCCTGCGCAACCGCAATCCGGCACAAGAGAAAGGCCAGAAAAAAGACTCTGATCACAAATACTCCTCATAGGCAAAAGAGAACGCGCGCGGCAGAAACCTGCCGCATTCTTCAGAGGGAAGAATGAAGGATCAGATACGAAGAGGTGGATTGCTGGACGGTTTGGACAGTGAGACTAAAGGCAATCCTAGGTGATGTAAAACAGTATTAGGGGCGTGCACGGAACCTGCGCTGAAACCAGTGCTTCCTGAAATGACCGGCATAACCGGGACACTTGTTGCAGCAACGGCGGCACTGTTCTGCGGATAATCACATTGATGGCTACTGGCAAGCGATGCTGTGTTCGCCTGATTGCAGTGTTCCATCGGGCGCTGCATGTGATGCGGGCAACATGCCCCTGTCTGAGCTGGCGGGAGACACGTCATCTGGCACATGGCTGAAGCGGCTGTCCCTGCGATGAGCAGCACGGTCATAACCACAGCGAAAATGACGCGCATTCGCATATCAAAATCTTAGCACTTAGTGCATAGCGATTTCACCGCCTCCGCCTGGCTTGTTCTTGCGCAGCAGCAGGCTCAGCGGAATCATCACCAATGACGCGCCGCACAAGATGAAATACATGTCCCGATAACCAAGTGTTTGGGCCTGCTGCAACATCTGATTGTAGATTTGCCCTTGTGCCAGGAAGTCCGCATTCGCAGGCCCTGAAGTTCGCGAAAAGATACTGCCAAGCGCATCTATACGATTCTGAAGATTCGCGGTTGACGGTGTTAAGTGCTTGAGCATCTGGTTTTGATGGAATTGGCCGAGCTCAGTAACACCTGCATTGGTAAGAGAAATTAAAATGCTGCCACCAATGTTGCGCACAAAGTTGATGAG
>DATAQW010000277.1:0-3495 GCA_036264445.1 Pseudacidobacterium sp. | reverse complement strand
GACAACAGGACTGAGACGACACACACACGATGCCATCGACACAAAACAAGGACTACTACGGCTTACTCGGAGTCAAGAAGACGGCCACTGCGGACGACATCCGCAAAGCCTTCCGCAAACTTGCGCGGAAATACCATCCGGACGTCAATCCCGATGACAAAAAGGCCGAAGAGAAGTTCAAGGAAATCTCTGAAGCCAACGACATTCTGAGCGACGAGAAGAAGCGCAAAATATACGACCAGTTCGGCTTCTACTCTGACCAGATTGATCCGGCGGCGGCCGAGGCCGCTGCCCGGGCGGGCCATCGCGCAGGGGCGCAGGGCCAGCAGGAAGTCCCATTTGACTTTGGTGGATTCGATTTCTCCGATTACAACGCCGCTGGTGGCCAACAGCAGGCAGGCGGCGGCTGGGGTGGTTTCCGCGACATCTTTTCCGGGATTTTCAATCAGGGAGAACACCAGCAGCGCGGCCCCATCCCAGGAACCGACCTCGAATACCAGGTAACCGTCGATTTCTGGACCGCAGTCCGCGGTGGCTCAGCGCGCGTGCAGATTCAGCGGCAGGAAATCTGTCCCACATGCAAGGGCAAAACGACTACGGGTGGATCGCACACCTGTCCCGAATGCCATGGCACGGGCCAGGTCACGCAAATGGGCGGCCGCATGAAATTCAACATCCAGTGCCCGCGCTGCGGCGGTACCGGCAAGGTGCACAACGCCTGCCCTACCTGCCACGGCGAAGGCACCGTTGCTCGTACCGAGCCTCTGGAATTCCGCATCAAAGCGGGAACGCGCGACGGACAACGCATCCGCCTTGCAGGAAAAGGCAATGCCGGACGCAATGGCGCTGCTGCCGGCGACCTGTACCTCATCATCCGCACCGGAACGCATCCGGTTTTTTCGCGCCAGGGCGACGACATCCATATCACCGTACCGGTCACGGTCGCTGAAGCGGCTCTGGGCGCAAAGATTGAAGTGCCAACTATTGACGGCAGGGCGCAGCTCAAGATTCCGCCAGCAACGCAGTCCGGGCAAAAGCTGCGTATGCGAGAGCGCGGAGTCTCCTCGTCTACACACGACGGGAAACGCGGCGACGAGATCGTCACCGTCGAAATTGTTGTCCCGCATGTGCAGGACGAGCGTTCCAAAGAAATCCTGCGCGAATTTGCGAAGCTCAATCCCAGCGATCCACGCGATGCCATGTGGGCGAAGGTCTAAAGTAGTTGTTAGTTGCTGGTTGTTAGTCCTTAGTATTCGGTCTCTTCCCGTCCAGGTTCCAGTTTTACTGGCAACTGGGACCAGTAGCTAAGAACTTGGGCCTATTAAGTGTGCTGATGGAAAACGAGAAGCAGAGCCGCAACGACGCGAACGAGCTTATAAACGCGGTGGTGAACTATGCGCGCCGCATGCTGATGAAATACGGCGAATTCGGCCCAATTGCTTTCTCGCTTGCACCCGATCGCAAAATCAATAATGAAACGGTCGCGCACAAGGACATGCCCGCCGATCCGTCTCTGCTGCTTGATCTCCTGGAACAGCAGCTCGCCGAGCGCGCCACAAGGCAGGAGATTATCGCGGCAGCAGCGGGAGCCAACGTTTCCCTCGATAAGCCTTCACCTGAAGGCTATACCGATGCGGTACTGGTTGAGATCGAGCATCAGAGTGGTTACTGCATAAAAGCCTTTGTGCCGTACAGAATGAGTGGAGGACAATTGCACAACCTTCTGCCGCGCATCGTGCGCTTTGGCGGTATTCGCGTGCATGATGCAGCAACGCGCTGGTTCGCACAGAGATAGAAGCCATGCCCACGAAACGCAAATCCAAAGGCGCTTACATGATCTCGGCAGTAGCCGAGATGTACGGCATTCACCCGCAGACGCTACGTCTTTACGAACGCGAAGGATTGCTGAAACCGTCACGCACCGAAGGCAATACGCGCCTCTATACTGACGAAGACCTGGAACGGCTGGAATTCATCCTCAATCTGGCGCGCGACCTGGGCGTCAACATCGCGGGCATCGCCATCATTCTGCAAATGCGCGAGCGCATGGAAGAGATGAATCGCCAGATGACGAGCTTTGTTGACTATGTCCGCAGCGAGATGCTGCACCATATGCAGCAAGGCTTTCAAGAGCATGGATCAGCGATGGTGCCGCTGCGCCGGAACGTGGTGGTGGTCGTTCCACCGGCAAAGAACAAACGATAGTAGTAGCCGACCTAAGAGCACAATGCCTACGTCATTCTGACCGGAGCGAAGAATCTTAAAAATAATGAAGGCTAAACTGGCCATCTCTGAGATTCTTCTCTTTCTGGTCGTCAGAATGACGGGCATACGAATCCGCTACAACAGAGCCAGCCCACAAGTAAAGCGACCAGCGGGAGCGGGATGCTGTCGAGCTTGCAGGCAGTGGCAGGAATGGCGCGCAAAGCGCGCGGTTGCCTGGACGGCCAGTCCCTAGAAGGTTACCTGCAATGACATCTGAATCTGCCGCGGACTTCCTATGGTGTGGCTGGTGAAGCCGAGTCCGGTTGGGCAGTTAAAGAATGTCCCTGCGGGCGGATTATTCGCAGCACACGAAGCAGGTGAAGGCGCTGGAGTTGTTCCAACTACAGGAAAATCGTTGAAGCCTGCATTCTGCGTAACGTTGTCGCTTGGAATATCAAAGCTTGTGGTGTTGGTGAGATTAAATACATCAAGCGTATAACGTGCCGATACTCTCTCAGTCACTTTCAGGGTTTTCACCGCAGATATGTCCGCACGCTTTTGATATGACTGGCGGAAGATATTGCGCTGACCGGTCGTGAAGTTGGTTTCAAAGGCATCGCCTGCCGGAATAGCGCCGCTTAAATCTCCCGCATTCAGAAGCGGCAGGGTAAAGCAGGCAGCATTCAGTGCCGGAGTTCCGAATGCTCCGGAGGTTCCAGTGTAGGCGCGATGCGCATTGCAGCCCGGCGCCAGTGGCACGATCGGGTTGGTGATGCCGTTTGATGTTCCGTAGAAGATGCTGCCGACCGCGCCGGAATAATCGATGATGCTGTAAGGCTGCCCGCTCTGGATCACCGTGATTCCCTGAAGCGCCCAGCCATTCGTAATCTTTCCTTTCCAGGAGCTCTCAGCAAAAAATTTCGGCAGCAGGTAGAGATAGTTGAAATTGATGACGTGTGTACGGTCAAAGTCAGATGAACCATAACCCTCGCGCAGGTTGAGTGGATTGTTGCCGTTATAGAACAGTCCAAGTGCGCTCTGTTCATCCGTGGCGTGCGAATAGGTGTAAGAAAACCCTACCTGGAAGCTTCCGCTGAGGCGTTTCTCAACGTGCGCCTGGAGCGCGTTGTAGCTGGAGACACCAGCCGCCCGGTAACCCACGGACTCCGACGAATATCCAAGGTAAGGAACGCGAAGATCAATATTGCCGCCTTCGTAGGTGGATAGAAAAGACGTTCCGTCCGGGAGATTTGCCGGAGAGCAGGAATAATAGTCACACGATTGTGTCTG
>DATAQW010000211.1:0-3805 GCA_036264445.1 Pseudacidobacterium sp. | reverse complement strand
GGGCTGTTCGCGTTTTATGCCGTGCCGCTCCCGAGTCATACTCCACAGGAGATGCGCACTGCCATCCACAAGGAGATCGACAAGTTGAAGACCCAGGAGGTGACCGACGACGAGCTGGCCATGTTCAAGACGCGCGCGCAGGCTGACATTCTGCGCGGCCTTGCCGACAACCAGGGGCTGGCCGAGGACCTTGCCATTTATCAATTGCGCTACGGCGACTGGCGCGAATTGTTCAATCAGTTGAAGCGAATTAACGCTGTGACGAAGGCAGACATTCGCCGTGTAGCCAACAAGACATTCACAGCAAACAACAGAACATACACGATGGTCGAATTCGAAGCACCGCCGGCTCCTCAGCAATCGCAGGGAGGCGCGCAATGAACCGACATCATCGCATCTTCTATTGGAAACGGCGCACTAACGGGCATTTAAAAGAAGCCGTTCTGATGCTTCTGTCAATGACAGCTATTGTTGCGCTTCTTTCGCTTGGTCATTATGCTCGTGCGCAGCAGGCCCAGCCCTGGAAGCAAATCCCCATCCCTCCGCTGCGTCCGTTCCATCCACAGCACCCTAAGCGCATCGAGTTGAGGAATGGCCTCGTGATTCTTCTTCAGGAAGACCATGAACTCCCCTTCATCAACGGTTTTATCGATATGCGTGGAGGATCACGTGACGAACCGGCCGACAAAACAGGGCTCGTCGACCTCTACGGCGATGCATGGCGGACCAGTGGAACCACTAGCAAAGATGGCGATCAGCTTGACGATCTGCTCGAATCCAAAGCCGCGAAAGTGGAGACAGGCGGCGATCTTGATTCAACCTCCGTCTCTTGGTCCTGCCTTAAGAAAGATGAGGACCTGGTCTTCGGCATTGCTGTTGACCTGCTGGAGCATCCTGACTTTAAGCAGGAAAAGCTGCTGCTCGCCGAGCGGCAGGCTGCCGCAGCCATTGTCCGGCGCAATGATGAAGCGGGCGCAATCGCGGAGCGCGAAGCGGCCAAGCTGGTCTATGGAAGATCAAGCCCGTATGCGCGCCAGCCTGAGCTTGCGACTATCAAAGCTGTCACGCTCGAAGACCTGAAGCAGTGGCACAACAAGACGATCGTGCCTAATAACATGATTATTGGCGTACAGGGCGACTTCGATTCCGCAGCAATGGAGAAGACGCTGCGCGACGCTTTTGAAAGCCTGCCGCGCGGTCCCGCATGGCCCAAGCCTCAAGGAGAATTTTCCGGACCAAAACCGGGTGTCTATATTGTCGACAAGAACGACGTGAACCAGAGCAACATCTACATTGTTGGGTTGGGCACGCTCAAGAACAACCCCGATTTCTTCGCCCTCTCTGTCATGAACCAAATTTTTTCCGGAGGTTTTGGCTCGCGTCTCTTTCAGAATGTGCGCACCAGACAGGGTCTCGCATACGCCGTCGGAGGCAGCTTTGGCGCTCAGTACGACCATCCCGGCATGTTCCAAGTGGTCGCCGCAACCAGGAGCCTGTCTACCGTGAAGGCTGCGCAGTCGATGCTCTCTGAAGTTAGCGATCTTAAAACCAAGCCATTTACCGATGACGAGTTGAGGCGCGCCCGAGATCAGGTGTTGAATTCCTTTATCTTTAACTACGACACGAAAGAGAAAGTCCTTGCCGCCGCAGCAAAGCTTGAATTCTATGGCTACCCGGCAGATTTTCTCGAAAAGTATCGCGATGGTGTCGAACGCGTAACCACGGCGGATCTTGAGCGAGTCGCAAGAAAATACATTGATCCATCCAAACTGGCTGTGCTCGTTGTGGGCAACCAGCAAGACTTCGGAACGTCACTCACGGAGCTGGGCAAGGGTGCTCCACAACCGATTGACATCACCATCCCCGGAGCCCCACACCAAGCTCCAGGCGAGCCAGGCAATAGCGAAGGAGAGCAGTAAATGCGGTTAGGCATTGTGATCATGGCCGCGGGCAAGGGCACGCGGCTCAAATCAAAACGCGCCAAAGTCCTGCATCGAATTGGCGGGAAAGCATTGGTTGAGCATGTTATTCATTCGGCCACGCAGATTGTGCCTCCACATGATGTCTTCGTAGTTGTTGGCCATCAGGCTGGAGCCGTGCAATCGGAGATGGCGCATCTCGGCGTGAACTTTGTCATCCAGGCCGACCAGCGCGGCACGGGCCATGCCGTACAGACTGCGCATTCTGCTGTACTGAACTACGAGCACATCCTCGTGCTTTCCGGCGACGTTCCCTTGCTGCAACCAGAGACAATTGCGCGTTTGCGTGATTTCCATATTGCCGAGCGGGCAGCAATGACGATTCTCACCGCCGATCCGGAAAATCCATTGGGCTACGGACGCGTGATTCGCAAGTCACCCCGGTCCGCGGAAGTCACTGCCATTGTCGAACAGAAAGCGCTCACGCCGGCTCAGGAAAAAGTACGCGAAATCAACTCCGGAATATACGCTTTCGCCTCCAGACCACTCTTTGAACACATCAACGAGCTGACCACCAACAATGCACACGGCGAATATTACCTCACTGATATGGCCCGCGTGCTCGCTGAGGAAGGCGACCGTGTCGTTGCGCTCGAAGCAGCATCGGCAACAGAAGTTCTGGGAGCGAACACACTGGCGGAAATGGCTGCTCTCGACGCCGAGATGCGCCTAGCGACTGCCCGCAGGCTGATGGCAAACGGCGTGACCATCTATCGTCCCGAGACCACGGTCATCGACTCTGACGTACAGGTTGGACCCGACACGATCATCGAACCATTTGTGCAGCTGTTGGGTGACACAAAAATAGGCGAAGGCTGCCACATTCGGTCATATTCAGTCATTGAACGCTCAAAGCTCGAAAACCACATTCTGGTGCGCCAGGGTTGTATCATCAGCGAATCGCATGTGCGCTCCGGCGCACTGCTCGGTCCGTATGCTCACCTCCGTGCGGGCAGCGAAATCGGAGAAGAGGCGCACATCGGCAACTTTGTTGAAACGAAAAAAATGAGCATCGGCAAAGCATCGAAGGCCAACCATCTCAGCTATCTCGGCGATGCCGAGATAGGCAGTGGCGTGAACATCGGGGCCGGGACCATCACCTGCAACTATGATGGCGTAAACAAGCACCGCACATTAATTGAAGACGGAGTGTTTGTAGGAAGTGATTCAACCCTGGTCGCACCTATCGTCATTGGACACGGTGCATATATCGCCGCCGGCTCGACCATTACTGAAGATGTTCCTGAAGATGCGCTCGCCCTTGGCCGTGCGCGGCAAACAATAAAGCCCGGATGGGTCACAACCCGCCGCGGTATGAAGCATCCGCCAAAAGAAACCGTAAAAAGCAGTTAACTCTCAGCCAGAATGCTGCGCAGGCGCATCCTGGCTGAGAACAGGGTGCGATTTACCTGCATTTGCTGAATATTAGCCAGTTCTGAAATCTCATCAGGTGAGTAGCCTTCGACATCCCGCAATAAAAAGATCAGCCGTTCTGCTGCGGGCAGTTGTTGGAGAGCTTCTTCCAGATCAGTGCGGCGCATGTTTCGCAGTCTAATTCCTGCCCGCGCAGAAATAGGAGCCTCTGTTTCAATGTCTGCCAGTGAAAACTGTGAGTTAAGCTGGCGCATGAGAGAGCAATCAATGGCCCGTCTGTCGGCCTCAGGCATAGCGGTAAATGCTGCTACGAAAGTTTCCTTAACCATCTCTTCGGCCAGAAGTTCACTTCCTGTCATGTAAAAGGCCAAAGAGAAGATGCGGTGACGGTGACTTTCATAAATGTCCCGCTGGGCTTGCTCAATCGATTGTTCTTCAGCTTGTACGTTAGT
>DATAQW010000174.1:0-5677 GCA_036264445.1 Pseudacidobacterium sp. | reverse complement strand
GACAACGATGGTTTTCGGCGCCAGCGATTCCATTAAGTATGCGCTCGATGCCCGCGATGGCCTTGCACCCAGCCTGCTCTCCAACGACTCGATGATGCAACAGATGTCCGCAGTCGACAGCGAACCGATCTGGAGCATCCTCGACCAGAAGGGCACACAGATGATGATGCGCGGCGTGCTGGGCGACGCATCACAGCTGACCGACTACGACACAGTAAAGAAACGCCTGATCGGCTCACGCTACACCATGAACTTCAATAACGGCGTGAAGTTCAATCTTGACGTGGTTACTCCGGATACAATCACCGCGGCCACAATGTCATCTCTGCTGAACGCGGCCGCCATGTACAAAAAGATGTCCGGAACTGCAACCGAAAAAGCCGCGATCGACAACACAACCATCGATTCCAGTTCAGGCACGTTGCAAGTACGCTTCGCTACATCCGACAGTCAGTTTGCCACGCTGCTGCAATCGCCGTTGTTCCAATCAGTCGTGCATTGATATTGAGTGCCGGTATCTTCAAAAAGGCATGGCGTCGCCGTGCCTTTTAAGTTAGTGGCAGGTCTATTTCTCGATGATGAGGGTGCCCCAAATACATCGTTACGATCAGTGCTACTTCGTTCCTGACAGATGTAGGTCCCACAATATCTGAGCATTTGATCCAATAGTTATCGTCATCGATCCTTCCTGTTTCTCCTTAAGCTCAGGTCCCGTAGCAGAGTGGGCTTTGCCTGCGGCGTCGGTAAACTGAATCTTGACTGGGCCCGAGCCCTGGATTTTGAAGCGGTAATGGAATTCATTCCCAAGGGCAAGCGAGCCAACGCCAAAGCTGGCGCTGGGATAATCCACCTCAATCAACGAAATGGGACCATCGCTCTGATTTGTAATCGTTACAGCGACGAATGGCGAGCGGCATCCAGTGAAGGGAAGCGAAAGAAGCAGGAGCAGAACAAGAAGAGAATTGCGTACCGGAATTTTTCTCATAGCGTATTCTTACGTTCCAGAATACGCGCAGTAAGAACAACTCCTGTCTTATTTGTGTGCAGAGTAATAGGGAAGACAAGGACATTCCACACCCACTCCTCGCCCTTGCGCGGAAGATTCAACAATCCGCGATAGGTGCGGTCGATATAGGTCTCGCGCGTTTCGGCTACGGTGTGGAGAATATCGCGCCAGTCTGAAGCTAGATCCGGCATCTCTTCAAACATATTGCGCCCTGTGAACCAGTCGCGTGGACGCTCGAGCAGGCGGGCGCAGGTGTCATTTACATATTCCCAGGTGCCGTCCGCATTGAGCACTTCGAGTACAACGTCGTCGCCCATCGCCATGTTGATGCGTGAATAGAAAAATTCCCGCGCATCCACTACGACAGGCTTACCGCGCTTCTTTGCTTCAAACGACCGGAGTGCCGTCACCAGGTCATCGATGGAACTGTAGCCCTTGAGCAAGTGCATATCTTCAGGACCACCGAAGCGCCGCTCCAGTGTTGCAGAGAGGATGATGATGGGTATTTCCGGATGCCTGCGGCGCAACGATGCTGCGACCTCAGTGCCAAACTGGCCGGCGCCGAGATGGTAATCGAGCACCGCAATATCAATCTCATCGAGAAGCTGCTCGGCTTCTTCAATGGTTGCTGCCGTCTCGGTCTGATATCCGTATTTGCGCAGGATTGTCGATCGCAAGAGCAGATTCTCAGCGTGGTCATCGAGCAGGAGCACGCGGATCGGCTCAACCACAACCTGCGTGCCAGCTTCTTCCTGGCCTGTTACTTTCAGCATCTCGTATTTGGGATGCGCGAAGGGCATCCTAAGCTGCTACAACATATTGCAAAATATTGCAAAAGTGATTTTCTGCCGGAGACGTAAAAATCCTCTGCGTCCTCCGCGGAAAAGATTTAGCGGATATTGGCGTTCTTGGCGTTTGGGCAGTAGCTCAATCTTCTTTCTTTCTACGTGCGCGCAGCAACTCCGGAAGCCGTGGCAGAATTGCCGAGACGCGCAGCCACTGACGGTTGTCATAAGCGGGCGACCCGCTGATAATCTTCCCTGGCTCTACATTGCCGCCCACCCCGGATTGCGCAGTGATAATCACGCCATCACCAATATGGCAATGACCAGCCACGCCAACCTGTCCAGCAAGAATGGCGCTTTTCCCGATGTGCGTTGACCCAGCCAGTCCCACCTGAGCGCAGAGCAGCGTGTCCTCGCCGACAGATGAGCTGTGCCCCACCTGGACGAGGTTGTCGACCTTCGCCCCACGCCCGATGCGCGTCTCTCCAACACTGGCGCGATCAATGCAGGAGTTGGCCTGAATCTCGACATGGTCTTCAAGAATCACCGGTCCCGGCTGCACAATCTTCTGCCAATGCCCCGCGTCATCCTTGGCAAAGCCGAATCCGTCACCTCCAACCACGACTCCATTCTGGAGAACGACATGATCACCGAGCTCGCAGCCCTCACGCACTACCGCGTGGGCATGAGCAAAAAAGTGGTCGCCGATACGCACGTTGGGGTAGATAACAACATGCGGCAGAATCGTCGCATATTTTCCGATCACGGAGTCTTCGCCAATCACCGCATACGCGCCAATAGAAGCGCCCTCGCCAATCTTTGCTGATGCAGCAATGACCGCCGTAGGATGGATTCCGGGAGGATACGATGGCGCGGGATGAAATATTTCAATGACCCTTGCCCAGGCCAAATAGGGGTTAGCGATGCGCAGCGTGGCCGCTTCTATCTCAGGAAAATCAGGCGCAACCAGGACTGCGCCAGCCGTTGTCGTTTTTGCAAGCCCGGAATACTTGGGATTGGCAACGAAAGTAATCTGTCCCGGCCCGGCAATTTCGATCGCAGCTACGCCCGTGATTTCTGTTCCAGGATTGCCGCGATACTCCGCCCCCAGCCGTTGTGCAAGCTCCGCTAACTTCATGCGCTGATTCTAATATCTTTGATTTGTCATCCGGAACGGAGTCGAAGGACATGCAAGTTTGCCAGGTGTTGTGCTGAATTCGTTGCTCTATCCTTTGCGCGGCAAAGGGTGGGAGGGAATTAATTCTTAATCAGCGGAAACAGGCTTTCCTGTTCTGGCTTTTCAGCTACAGAAGGTTTCTTCTTTGCCGTCCCTCCGATGACTGCCGCTACTTCCAATCCAGTGAGTGTCGTTCGTGGTATCCACAACCGCTGTGTATTGCCACGAATGTCCGGAGGGATCAGAAAAAATCCTTCTGCATCCAGTAGCCCGATATTATTTTCTACGAGCCCTTCCAAGGCATCTCCATCCTGGAATTGCAGTCGCAGCCAGAGACCTTCCCCTCGTGGACGTCCGGCGAAGCTTTTGCGCAATAATCGTTCTGGATTGTTCACTTCTCCGGAGTTGAAGTCGCGCACGAAGCAAATCCATTTAACTTGTTGAATAGGAAAGCTTAATACCTTTCCAGAAAGCTCCAGAAGTTCGATATTCCCTTGCCGCGTGAAACCATCGGCAGGCAGATATCCCGCAACCCAGTCACGGGTTAGTTTGCGCAGAATCACTTTTTTTCGACTGGAACTCATGACATACCAGAGGTCTTAACTCACGGATTGTCGCATTTCAGAAAACAATCCGCAGCGAAAATTGTGCAAAGCCGTAGCTATTTGGATTCCTGTATGTTACAGTGTTCCTTTGCATTGTGGGTAAGTATACCCCTAAGCCATTGTAAACAAGCTATTTATCCTTGTTAAAGATGGCCGACTTTCATTGCAGATTGTTTAGGCATGCCCGACTACATCTATCTTCTGGAAAACCGTCTTTTACCCGCTCAACAGAAAGCTATACACCAGGTTCGCAACGCGGCCCGCGACGCCGGAATGACTGTTTTTCTAGCTGGCGGGTCCATTCGCGATCTGACGACGGGTACTACCGTTCATGATCTTGACTTTACAGTTCAGGGAAATGCCCTCAAGCTAAAGAAACCATTAGAGAAAGCAGGGGCGATCCTCTGGGGCGAGCATGAGCCGACGCGCACGCTTTTCTTCTGGTTCCCGGGCAGCGTTCGAGTAGAAGTTTCAAGCGCTCGCCGTGAAGAGTATCCAAAGCCAGGAAAGCCTATTTATCACTGGGCACCAATCCTTGAAGATCTGCGCCGTCGCGACTTCACGGCGAACGCCATGGCGGTTTCGCTAAATGAAGGTTCGTATGGACTTCTGCTCGATCCGCTGAATGGCATGGCGGACATTGAGGCGCGTCACCTGCGCCTGGTTAGCCCTTATGGGTTTCTAGAAGATCCATCGCGGCTCCTGCGTGCTGTTCGTCTGCGCACCCGTCTTGGCTGGGCACTGGATGAAAGGACGCACACTCGCTACGAGAACGCTAAGAACGAGGATGTCATCGATTCGCTTTCAGCCCATCTCAAAGGCTACGAACTCGAAGAGATCGGCCACGAGGAAGACGGTCTGCGTGTCTTGAAAGCGCTGGAAGCAGAAGGCTGGATGAAGCACATCTTTCCTGCCTGGACCAGTTCGAAGGCAGACGCGCATGGCTTGGAGCACCTGCTTGAAAACTACTATCAACTCCTGACGCAGGGCGTGCATCCGGATATCTCTGCTGCGCAAATGGAGTTGCTGACCGCCAAGATGCAGCCTAAAGATATTGCTGTACTGAAGCGCTCTTTCCCGCGACATGGTTTTGTTGAGCAATGGAATCATCTGGATGCTGAAGCGAAAAAATTCGCTCATGTTCTAACTGGAAAGGAAGCGTCCACGCCCTCGGCTACCTGGAAGCTGCTGACATCCTATCAGCCGGAGCCAGTGCTCTGGCTGGCGCATACCGGTAAAGGCGCAGCTATCCAGAACAAGTTCAAGAACTTCTTCACCGTGTGGCCGGAAGCCAAACAGAAGGTTCCAGTCGCGCTTATGCAGGAGTTGCGGATTTCTCCTGAGATCGAGCGCTACAACGAGCTTTTGCAGGAGTTGTTTTTCCAGCTCATCGACGGCAAGCTGCAAACCGACGAGCAGATGCGCGCGTTTCTTGAGCCATACTCACCGCCAGCTCCACCCCCGCCGCTTACGCTTCGCCGCTCACGCAAGAAAGCCGCTGAGCCAAAGATTAAATCGGAGAAGTTTTCAGAAGAAGAGGGCGAAGAGGTTGAGATGCCGCATACTGACGATCTTGACCTCGACTCAGATGACTTAGGCGAAGAAGCTGCTGAGGAAGAAGAAACGGAAGCACCTCTCCCCAAATTAGCAACCAAGGCAAAGCCGGTTTCAGTAAAGCAGGAAATAGCGAAAAAAGCCGAAGAAAAGAAGCCGCATGTTCTTGCAGCAAAATCTGCGCCTGCGGTGAAATCTTCTGCGCCACAAGCCAAAACGGCCAAGAAAGAAGCGGCGAAGCCTGCGACTAAAGTTGCTCATCCGGCAAAGAAGGCCGTCCAGAAACCAGCAGCCAAGAAAGCTGCTAAGCCAGCGGTTAAAAAGCCAGTCCCAAAGAAGTCTGCAAAAGCTGCTCCAAAACCGGTGGCGAAAAAAGCTGCCGCCAAACCAGCTAAGGCGCAAAAGAAGCCAGCTAAGAAAAAACGATAAGCACTGCCCCAGGTTTGGTCATCTCACCTGGGGTGGGCACTCTCCTTAATATTCCATTGAGCTACTAGATCGCGAATCATCATGCTATCGTCGTAAACAATCTTCATTTCGACGGAGCATA
>DATAQW010000171.1:0-4645 GCA_036264445.1 Pseudacidobacterium sp. | reverse complement strand
ACGACTCAGGAGCCGAATATATTTTCAATTGGCGTGCCATTGTTCAAACAGAACACCATCGAGCTCAAGTCGCAATATGCGCAATCCTTCCCATTGGGCACGAATATTCAGGCCAACTACCTGGGGCAGCGCTTCAGCGTGAACAGCCCATATTACAGCGTTAATCCGAACCTGTACTCGAACTTCCAGTTCACCATCAGCCAACCCTTGCTCGCGGGATTTGGATTTGGGACGAACGAGCGCTATATCCGCATCGCCAAAAAGAACAAGGTTCTGACGGACCTGAGCTTCAGGGCGCAGGCCATTGCGACAATCACCCAGGTCCAAAACATCTACTGGGACCTGATCAACGCGTATCGGGATGCCCAGATCAAAGAGCGCTCGCTGGCCTATGCCAACGAAACTCTTTCTGACGATCAGAAGCAGTTTCAGCTTCAGAATGTCCCTGCAATGCAGGTGATGAAAGACCAGGCCGCGGTGGCTACCGCAGAAGGTGATCTTACTGTTGCCAGAGCGACGCTGAGGCTGAACGAGCTTCTTATCAAGAACGCGCTCACCAAGACCATTGATGATCCAACGCTGGCCGATATGCCGGTCGTTCCGCTTGATCTCATGGGGACACCAGATCCCAAGGCGACTGAGCCAATCGATCAGTTGATTGCCGAGGCCGAAAAGAGCCGTCCCGATGTTTCGCAGGACCAGATTGCGATGGAAATCGCCCGGGACAATCTGAAGACCATCAGAAACTTGCTGTTGCCATCGCTCTCTCTCTATGGGCTCTACGCTGGAAGCGCGGCCGGCGGCCCGGCGAACCCGTTTTGCAGTCTGGGACCGGAACAGTGTTCGACTACGCTTCCGCCTGATTTTGGAAGCACACTGCAAAATACATTCAACTACACAGCGCCGGAATACCAGGTTGGCTTTAGCCTGAACGTAACGCTGCGTAACCGGGTCGCAAAGGCTGACCAGTTCCGCGCGGTGCTTGAGTTCCGCCAAGGTCAGATCACTTTCGAGCAGCAGAAGAAGTTGATTCGCCTGGATGTTCGAAACTCACAGTATTCGCTCCAGCAGAAACAGGCTCGCGTTACCGCGGCCGAGAAGGCCCGCGATCTGGCGCAGAAGACATTCGATATTGCCAAGCAGGAACAAAAGCTGGGAGCCATGTCCGCGTATGACACGCTCACCAGCGAACAAGCACTCGCCGTGGCGGAGTCCGCACTTGCTGTCGCCCAGAGCGATTTTGAAAAGGCTAAAGTCGATATCGACCGCGCTACCGGGTCCACGCTCGACCGCATGGGGGTATCTATCGATGACGCCAAAAGTGGCGTTGTGACGCATACGCAGCCATGACTGTGGTTGACGGTATACTCAGGTTTTAAATGGCCACAACTTACCAACTCGGCGGGGCGGAAAGTGGCACAGCTACAACGCAGCCGCCGCGTGTACTGATTGCCGATGATCAGCCCCACATTCTGGATGCTCTGGAGCTTTTGCTCGAGCCGGAAGGATATCGCATAGAAAAAGCTCGCTCGCCGATGATGGTACTGAGCGCGCTGCAGTCTGGCTCGTTTGATGCTCTGCTTGTCGACCTGAACTACACTCGCGATACTACTTCCGGGAAAGAAGGTCTTGATCTTCTTACGCAAATCAAGACGCTCGACAGCCAGGTGCCCGTGATTGTGATGACTGCATGGGCGAATGTAGAGGTTGCTGTGGAGGCCATGCGGCGCGGCGCTCGCGATTTTATTCAGAAGCCCTGGGACAATGCGCGGCTGCTTACGATTCTGCGTACTCAGATTGAGCTGCACCATGCAGTAAAACGGGCACAGCGGCTGGAAGCCGAAAACCGTATCCTGCGCGGACAAGGGCTACCCGAGCTCATTGCTACTGCTCCCACAATGCAGCCGGTGTTGAGCACGATCACACGCATCGGGCCATCCGACGCCAACGTTCTGATTACCGGGGAACATGGCACGGGAAAAGAAGTAATTGCGCAGATGCTTCATGCTTTATCACAGCGAGCACCACGGTCTTTAGTTACGGTGAATACGGGAGCACTGCCCGAAGGCACATTCGAGAGCGAGCTGTTCGGCCATGTCAAAGGGGCATTTACAGATGCTCGTACTGAGCGCATTGGCCGCTTTGAGCTTGCCGATGGCGGGACGCTCTTTCTGGATGAAATTGCCAATGTCCCGCTGCGCCAGCAAGCCAAGCTGCTGCGTGTCCTTGAAACAGGAGAGATGGAGCGCGTTGGCTCATCAAAGACACGGCGCGTGAATGTGCGCGTGCTTTCTGCTACCAACGCCGATCTTCATGCAGAAGTGGAGCAGGGACGCTTTCGTGTTGACCTGCTTTTCCGGCTGAATACCGTCGAGATTCATCTACCGCCATTGCGCGACCGGCGCGAAGACATTCCGCTGTTGGCAGCGCATTTTCTGAACCGCTATGCTACCCGCTATCGCAAGCAGATGGATGGCATCGATCCAGCGGCGATACAGATAATGCTGCAATATCCGTGGCCCGGAAATGTGCGTGAGCTGGACCACACGATTGAGCGCGCTGTATTGATGGCCCGCAGCGCGAAGATTGAAGGATCAGACCTGGGCCTGAACCAGGTGCGTGTGTCTACCCAGGCCCTTGAAGATATGAGCCTGGAGTCTGTAGAGAGTATTCTCATCCGCAAGGCACTGGCCCGTTGCAGTGGTAACGTGAGTCAGGCGGCTGAGGCGCTCGGCCTGAGCCGTGGCGCTTTGTACCGGCGGATGGAGAAATATGGCATCTGACAGGTGGAGAGCCACAAGCAAAATTCCATCGGAAGGCTTTCGCTTTGAAGCGAAGATCAGAATTCTGATCTCCTTGCTGTGCCTGCCGATATTTGCTTTGTCTGCCGTACTGCTCTGGATGGAGCATATCTCGCTTTCTGTCATTCTGGGTACGCTGGCTACTCTGGCGCTGGTTGTTCTTCTGATAGCGTCGATTTTTCTTGAACAAGTTGTACGGCCATTGCAAACACTGGCCAATGTAGTTGCTGCGCTGCGAGAAGAGGACTTTTCCTTTCGGGCGCGCAATGCAACGCCGCGCGATTCTCTGGGCGAGCTTGCGATTGAGATCAATCAACTCGCGGATACTCTGCAATCGCAGAGACTAGGTGCGTTGGAAGCCGTAGCCCTGCTGAGACGCGTAATCCTGGAGATGGATGCGCCAGTGCTGGCGTTTGACGAACAAGAAACACTGCGCGTGGTCAATCCAGCGGCGGAACGAGTGCTGCGTCTGAATGCGGCGCGTGATCTGGGCAGAAAAGCCAGTGAACTGAGTCTGCAACGGTTTCTTGATGAGCAGGATGAAGGTATTGTCGCCATTGAATCGCAAGGGCAGCATACGCGCTGGATGGTGCGGCGCAGCAGCTTCCGCCAGAGAGGAGTGCCGCATACCCTGGTGCTGCTCTCCAATGTAAGCGCCGCGTTGCGCGAAGAGGAACGCGCCGCGTGGCGCAGGCTGATTCGCGTGCTTGGACATGAGATCAGCAATTCGCTGGCGCCGATTAAATCAATTGCAGGAAGCCTGCGCCTGCGCATCGATCAGATGTCTGATGGTAATACGGCGGATTTTGACCGCGGACTGAATGTAATTGAGAGCAGGGCAGAATCGCTCAATCGTTTTGTGCAGGCTTATCGGCAACTGGCGCAACTGCCGGCTCCGGTGCTGCGCAGCGTGCCGCTGCCTGCATTGCTGGATCGCGTCGCTGGATTCGAAACGCGACTGGCAATTGAGATAGGCGAAGTACCTCAGGTAAACCTTAGGGCCGACGCCGATCAGATGGAGCAGTTGCTGATCAACCTGGTACGCAATGCTGTCGAGGCCGCGTTGAGCGAGCATGAAGAAGGTGGCGTGAAGGGCGAGCCTCGGGTGAGAGTTTACGGCAAGCTCGCTGGCGAGTCTATTTCTATTCTGGTTGAGGACAATGGTTCTGGACTTGCGAATCCAGGCAATCTCTTCGTTCCGTTTTATACGACCAAGCGTACGGGGACTGGCGTCGGTCTTGTGCTTGCGCGGCAGATTGCCGAGGCTCATGGTGGATCACTTGAATTGCGCAATCGCAGCGATGCCAAGGGATGTCAGGCCGAGGTGAGGATTCCATTAACGACAGACCATGAAGCAGCAAACATTGTGGAATCTGCCCGATGAACTTCCGGTAAGATGGAATCAACTTTCGTTCCAGCTAAATCACAAAGGGAAACACACATAGTGAGTACATCTGTCTCCAGCGCACAAACAGTGAAGGTAGCGATTCTTGGTTTTGGCACTGTGGGTAGTTCGGTGGCGCGCATTCTTTGCGACGCAAAACCAGATGGCGTCGAATTGACGCACATCTTCAACCGAGGCGTAGCACGCAAGCGTGTTGACTGGGTCCCGGCGAGCGTTGCCTGGACGGAGAATATCGAAGATGTGCTGTCATCTCGAGTGGATGTCGTTATGGAACTTGCAGGCGGACTCAATCCTGCAGGCGAATGGGTGCGACGCGCACTGGAAGCAGGGAAGTCAGTAGTTACAGCAAACAAAAAGCTAATTGCCGAGCATGGCGTTGCCCTTGATAAGCTGGCTCGTCAAAAGGGCGCCCATCTTTACTATGGTGCCGCTGTAGCTG
>DATAQW010000168.1:0-1978 GCA_036264445.1 Pseudacidobacterium sp. | reverse complement strand
GAGGATCGCCACCAGGACTTTCCAGACGATGCGTCCGACTCCTTCGGATCTGAAGGCGTAAAAAAGCTGCACGATGCCATGAATCAAGATCAGCCATCCCAGGACTTTGGCAACGCCAAACGACGTGGCCTCCGGCAGAGTGAGAGCTAATATTCCGACGATTACGAGCGCAATGGCCCAGATCAGCGAAGCTCTACGTGATGGCCTTGGTATCGCTTCAAAAGCAGCATGCATTTTTCAAACTCCTGTCAGAAACATCTTCGTTTCCCGGCTTGAATCACCAAAATGCATTGTGACGCAGGGCGGACGCTCCATGAGACCGTCACAACCCTGCACCAAGTCAACTGCGTAGCGATGGATACTCCAGATGAATCAGTTTAAAGACACCCTGGAGCGTCCTCATCATGGCAGCGGTAACGGAACCGGCTGCGCCAGGCGGAATTCAAGCAAAGTGCCCTGCCCCATGAACACCTGCTCCCCGGGGCTCCCAGCTGCTCGTGCCGTACCGAGCGCGCCCCCGGCTATGCCGCCGATCGCAGCGCCTCTGCCGCGTCCCGCAACCGCGCCGATAGCGGATCCAAGCCCAGCTCCCAACCCGATATTTCTCACGGTGCTGCCACCTTGTCCTTGTGCTCTTTGTTGAATGCTATCGGTGACAACAGGGTGGGCAGTTCCATTGATCACGATGTCAGTCAATTCCAACGTAAGTTGAGAGCTGCCAGCCATTCCGCCCGCGCGGTTTGCCGCAGCTATGCGGCCATGTATCGCTGTGCCCCGTGGGACGACCAACAGACCCTGGGCGTTCAGATTTGTTTCCAATACCGCTGAGAACCGGCCTCCGGCGACCTGATTTTGCGAGCTGAGTGTTTCTGCCAGTCGAACCAGAATTCTTGTTCCCGCAGGCACTGTAATCCAGCCAGCCCGGGCTTGTCCGGAGAATTCTCCGCCCGCAGCAGACGCCTTGCCTTCGGCAACAAAGCGATCCGCTGATACTCCACACACTAGTCCATAGATCAACAGCAAACTAAAAGTTCTAACGAAAGTCATTCTCATCGCTGTCTCTCCTCGTGGTTAGATTGACTATTCAGGTACCGTCAGGCTGGAACTGCGTTGAAGATCCGTGAGCGCGACAAGCTGGCTTTCCACTTCAAAGAAGCGCGCTGCCGTTTCTGCTCCCAGGGCCTCTTTTACTTGCCCGTAATATTTATCCATCAGTGCGGCCCGTTGCGTCTGGAATTGTGTCGACGCGTGAACGATTCCATCCGCCGTTTGATCGTTTAATTGACTACTGCTCACAAAATCGTTTGTGGCTTTAGCCGCCTGTTCGTTCAGTGCTCGCAGTTCCTTGGAGTATTGGTCATATAGTGGCCAAAATTTCGCAGCATCTGCCTCGCTCAACTGCAGCGTAGACCCCATGAGCTGTTCTTTTTGATCGGGCACGTCCTCGTGAAGAAGCACAACGTATTCCGTAATGTTTGCTTTTTGCGTTGCGGTCCAGCCAGCTGGCTCAGCCGGCTGCGACTCAGTTTCCTGTGCGGTTGATCCGGATGGCCCGCTTGGCTTCGCCTTGCCTGCGGCCAGGAAGGTTGTAAACAACAGAAGAGCGAAGGAACTACTTGCTACGATCCACTTCATGTTTGAGAGTTTCATTGCTTAGCACCTCACTGAAGAGATCCAAAAATGAACCAATAGTACTCTAGTTAACTTTTGCTCGCAAGGCCCCTCTAAATTGTCGATTGAGTTAGCAAATCAATGTCTCTAGTAAAAAGATGTACAGCGCCGCAGGCTATCTGAGCGTATATCTATGTCAATGTCTGGAGCACAAAAGCAATCGATGCTTTCCTACACCACGCGCATGGCTGTTTGGATCATTCTGTATTTGCTCTTTATTCTCGCTCCCCTGTTCGCCCTCATGGCGGGTTCGTTGCCTCCTGCGCGTGATTTCTGGACCGAGTTCTCGGCAGCAATCGGTTATGCC
>DATAQW010000160.1:0-6266 GCA_036264445.1 Pseudacidobacterium sp. | reverse complement strand
AGGCTATTCAATACCGCTTGGCGATCGTTCCATCCAGATCGGAGCGGGTGGCTATTACAGCCGGCAGTCCTATGAATATGGTCATCATCTCGATGCATGGGCAGGTACAGCCGATTGGCGAATTCCATTCACGCATTTTCTCGAATTGTCGGGAGAGTTTTATCGCGGCCGCAGCATCGGCGGCCTTGGCGGCGGCGCATTTAAAGATTACGTCACTGAAGAAGATGGGCTACCTGAGGGCCTCAACGCTGAAGGTGGTTGGGGGCAATTCAAGATCAGGCCTGCCCGCTTTCTCGAAGTCAACCTTGCCATAGGACAAGACAACGCATTTGCGGACGATATACGCTATTCCAATTTCACACCCGCTCAGAATAGTTATACTGCGTTAGCTAGAAATCGCACAGCTTTTGGAAATATCATTTACCGGCCGAAGACATACCTGCTCTTTTCGGCCGAATACCGGAATATTTACAGCTGGCCAATCACCGGACAAGCCAACACCAATCAAAGCCTGGGCCTGGCTGCAGGATATCTCTTCTGATGACATGCCCTATATCCAGACGCGGATCATGGTTCCTGGCCGTTTTGCTTGTTCTGTGGTTGCTGCCATCCAAAAGCTATGCACAATCAGCAGAGGTTGTAGCTCAGATCCAGATAAAGCATTCCGGGAAACAACGCGCTGATATGCGTGAAACGTCATCGGGAGTAGTTCTCTGGCTAAATCCGATCACTGACCCACCTGCAAAAGTAACCCCAGGACACTTTCGTCTGATGCAGAAAGACAAGAGCTTCAGTCCACACCTGCTTGTGGTGCCATTGGGCAGCTCGGTTGATTTCCCCAACATGGATCCCTTTTATCACAATGTATTCTCGCAATTTGATGGGAAGCGATTTGACTTGGGCCTTTACGAAGCTGGAAGCGTTAAAACAGTGCGCTTCGACCATGAAGGAATTTCCTACATCTTTTGCAATATTCATCCCCAAATGAGCGCTGTAGTGATCGCGCTTGCCACCCCTTATGTTGCCGGTTCCTCTGACAGCGGAAAAATCTTACTACCTAATGTTTCAGTTGGAACCTATGAGCTGCACCTCTGGGCGGAAGGCGTCGATACGCAGCAACTCAACGCGCTCAGCCGCCGCGTGCAGGTTGGTTTGCCGGAAACGAGCCTCGGCATTATTACACTTACAAAAGCAGACACGATTCCGCCCCACAAGAACAAGTTTGGTGAAGACTATAAGCCTGATGCATCGACTGAATATGGACCAAATGTGCCGTAAAGAGTCGAATTCCTACAGTAACCAATTTATTTGTGTGACTATAGAAATTATTGGTTCGGCTAGGCTTCAAGCTGCTTGCGTAGCATGATCAGCTGCCCAAGATGGTAACTGTTGTGGTCGCCCACCAGGAGCACTTCGCGCAGCAGCGTCTGCCCATCGCCCCAGGGAATCTGCGCATAGAGATTGGATCCGGGATCGCCCACCATCTTTTCAAACGCAGCAATATCTTCATGAATGGCTTTGACAGAAGCCTTCCACTCATCTGCCGAGGAAGGGGCTTCAGCTTCAGGCCAGTAGTCCTTCGGCCATTCCGGGGCAGCATATTTGGGGTTGGTGGAGAACTCAAGGATGTCGCGCAACGCTATCCGCAAGTGCTCCAGCAATTGCCACGCTGAATAAGGTGAGCCCTTGTGCTTCTTGCCGTAAAACTCGGCTGGAAAATCCTTAAGCGCGCTGCGGAAATCCATGTGCGCACTGCCGCCACGTAAAAATTCAATAAGGCTGTCGCGAAGAATCCTATCGTCAGTTGGCATAACGCCCTCCAGCTACTTCAGATGCATGAGAGGTCGAACGGCTGGTTATTTTTGTGGGCTTCTGAGAGGAGGGGCAATGAAATCGGGTGTCTCATCCTATCGTCGTGGTGTTCAACAATAGGATGAGAGGTCACCAAAACTAAATGCGCTAATCAGCTTCGACAGCCACAAGTTCACGCTTGTCAGAAAAAAAATTGCCCATACGTCGAATCTGAGCGCCAACGCCGCGCAACTTTTCTTCAATATGCTCATAGCCGCGGTCCATGTGGTAAACGCGGTCGAGAATCGATTCGCCATCAGCAACCAGCGCAGCCAGCACCAGAGACGCCGAAGCACGAAGATCAGAACACATCACGGCAGCAGCCGAAAGGGGGGACTTGCCGCGAACCGTTGCTGTACGGCCATCGACCTTGATGTTCGCGCCCATGCGGACCAGCTCCTGCACATGCATGAAGCGATTCTCAAAGATGTTCTCAGTCACGACGGATGTGCCGTCGGCCTGCGTAGCCAGTGCCATGTACTGTGCCTGCATGTCAGTGGGAAAGCCGGGATATTCTTCCGTCGAGATATCGGCCGCCTTCAGACTGCCTTCGCTGCGCACGCGAATCTGGTCTTTGCCAATGATCTCAACGCGCGCTCCAGCTTCTTCCAGCTTGCTGATGACTGCGCCTACATGTGACGGATTGCAGTTGGCGACGCATAGATCGCCTCCGGTAATGGCTCCGGCTACAAGAAATGTTCCGGCTTCAATGCGGTCAGGATTGATACGATGACGCGCTCCGTGCAGCTTTTCCACCCCCTGCACGCGGATCGTCGACGTGCCCGCGCCCTCAATCCTGGCGCCCATTGCAGTGAGCAGGCCAGCAAGGTCGGTGACTTCCGGCTCTCGCGCGCAGTTCTCCATGACGGTTTCGCCCTCGGCGAGTACTGCAGCCATGAGGAGGTCTTCAGTTCCGGTAACGGTGATCTTGTCGAAGACAATGTTCGCGCCCTTGAGGCGATCGGCGCGGGCCTCAATGTATCCATGCTCGTAATTGATGGTGGCGCCCATGGTTTCAAGGCCCTTGATGTGCAGGTCGATGGGACGTCCGCCGATCGCGCAGCCTCCGGGCATGGCAACGCGGGCGAGCCCGGTACGCGCCACCAACGGACCGAGCACGAGCGCGGAGGCGCGCATGGTTTTCACGATTTCGTACTTGGCGACAGGGTCGGAGAGCACGCGGCAACTGATAGTGGTGCGATGCTGCGCTCGGCCGTATCCCAGCTCAACCTCAGCGCCCATTGAAACCAGCAGTTTGCGCTCAGTTTCGATATCGCGCACCTGAGGGATGTTTTCAAGAATGACTTCGTCCTCGGTGAGAATGGCCGCCGCCATGCAGGGAAGCGCCGAGTTCTTTGCACCGCTGACCCGAATAGTGCCGATAAGAGGATTGCCGCCTCGAATAACGAATTTGTCCATGATGTTGTGTGTCTAGTTTATATATGGAAAAGCTCTGTGCAGAAACATTTGACAGTTGACTGCCTGGATACATGCTAGCCAGTTGTAGTCACTGGAACTGCTGGACAAGTGGAGTGGGGACGTGCAAGACAAAAGAAAAGCGCCCGGGTGGGCGCAATTTCCAGACTGTTAAAGAGTTCGCGCTACAGATCCATTACAGTGTCTTCAATCGCGCGGCGTACATTGCCGTCAGACTGAGCGAGTCTGCGGACGGCTTCCGGCTTGTCAACGTTGGCCTTCAACATGACAAGCGCAACAGGCACGCTGCGTCCAGCGGACTTGATGGTACGCACCGCAGTCTCGCGATCGATATTGCAGGCGCGCATAAGAATGCCGATGCCGCGCTCGACCAGCTTCGAGTTCTGCATGTGCACATTGACCATCAGATTTTCATACACATAGCCAAGCCGGGTCATTGCGCCTGTGGTGATCATGTTGGTGATCATCTTCTGCGCTGTTGCTGCCTTCATACGTGTTGATCCGGAGATGACTTCGGGACCGACGTCGGCAACAATGGCGATATCGGCAGCACTGGCAAGCGGCGTGTTCTGGTTGCAGGTGATGCACGCAGTTTTAGCGCCACGCGCGCGTGCATATGCCACGGCAGCTACGACATAAGGAGTGCGTCCGCTGGCGGAAAGTCCGATGACAACATCTTTGCGCGTAGGACGTCGGCGGGCAATGTCGCGCTGGCCGAGCTCTTCTGAATCTTCGTTTACTTCGACTGGCGAGGCGAGCGCCTTTGGCCCACCGGCCATGATGTACTGGATTTGCTGTGGCGCATTCGAGAAATAGGGAGGACATTCGCACGAATCAAGCGCTGCAATGCGGCCGCTTGATCCGGCTCCGATGTAAATCAGTCTTCCGCCATCGCGCAGGCTGCGCGCTACCGAGTCAATAACAAGGGCAATTTCCGGGAGAGCCTTCTTCACCGCTGCTGCCACTTTCGCATCTTCATGGTTAATGATACGGGCAATCTCAAGAGCGGATTTGGTATCGAAGCCCTGAGACGCTTCGTTTGCGCTTTCAGTGGTAAGTTCGTGGAGATTTGTTGCTGGTGAAGAGTGCCCGTTGCTTGTGCGGTGAGTTTCCGCTGGCGGAGGTGTTGTGATGGTTGCCATGGGTGTACTTAGTCCTGCATTACTGCCAACATTCATTGTATCTCCAACCGCACTTGTAGGAGTGCAATTTTCGTTCAGCCGAAAATCATTTGCGCATTGTGTCTTACATGAGGACAGTGTAAACGGCATCATGAAACGCGGGTCGTACCTGCTGAATCGCTTTGCTTGACCGGTCAGGCCAGGTGCGGTTCGTCAGCAGTACTACGGCAAGCTGGTGTTCTGGATCTATCCATAACGATGTTCCAACATATCCGAGGTGTCCAATTGACGATTTGCTGAAATACTTTCCTGAAGAGGAGGGCGTTGTTGGAGTATCCCACCCCAGAGCGCGCGATGTGCCTGCCGGCTGACTCTGGCGCGCGGCAAAAGAGAGCACCGTTTCAGGCTTGAACAACTGCTGGCCATGTGTTGTGCGGCCTTCGTTAAGCATACACGCCGCAAAGGTCAGGACATCAAGAGCGTTGGCGAAGAGACCTGCGTGTCCGCCGTATCCGCCAAGGACGTAAGCGTGTTCATCATGTACCTCGCCTTGAATCACTCGCTTGCGGAACTCAGTATCATGCACCGTCGGCGGAATCTGAGAGCGCAACTGTTGTGGAGGGCAGAAAAAGGTGGCGGTCAGCTCGAGCGGAGCAAAGACCTCGCGCTCACAATAACGGGCAAGATAGTCGCCCGCGAGGATCTCCAATGCTTTGCCCAGCAGAATGAACCCGATATCCGAATACTCCGCTCGAGTTTCAGGCCGTACTTCGAGAGGCATCTGCAGACAAGCACGCAGCAAACCATTGGACGAAGTGTGTTGTTCGAAAAGCCGCGCATAAGCCGGTAATCCCGAAGAGTGGGCAAGCAGCATGCGAAAAGTGACCCGCTCCTTGCCGCTGCCGGGCTCGCGTCCGACAACGAATCCGGGAAGAATTTCGCCGAGCGGCGTTTCCAGATCGAGAATGCCGCGATCGTAAAGCAGCATAGCCGCAGAAGTTGTCGCAAAGACCTTTGTGACGCTGGCAAGATCGAAGACTGTTTCCGGACGAACTTCAGGGGAGCCCTCGTTATAGGTAAAGCGGCCAACAGCATCGAGTGTTACCACTTTGCCTTGATGCACGATTCCATAAGCAGCGCCAGGAAAGGCGTGGTCAGCGACAGCCTGGTCAAGAATAGCGCGTGCCTGGGCAAAGCGATCACGCTGGCCGGAAATGGAGAGAGACAAAGGCATAGCAATTCAATGCGGGTGACAGTATAGTAAGCGAATTCGGGCAAAAAAGATGAAGAGATCACTCTTTTTGACGGCAATAAGTGTGTGTTTGCTGACCTTTCAGGCGCTCCATGCACAGGAAGACGCAGCTCTCGAAGCGCGGCTTCGGACACTGGCGGCGCTCCATCAAGGCAAAGTGGCGCTTTACGCCAAGGATTTGAGGAGCGGCAAGACCATTGCGATAAATGCTGATACGCCTGTGCCAACGGCCTCCGTTATAAAGCTGGCTGTACTGTTTGAGGCACTCAAGCAGATTCAGGCGGGCAAAGCGCACTTCGAGAGCAAGGTAAAGCTTGTGCACGACAACCAGGCGGAAGGTTCCGGCGTGCTGATGTTTTTTGACACTCCGCAGACGCTGACCCTGAAAGATGTGCTGACCATGATGATCGTCGTCAGCGACAATACGGCGACAAATGCCGCGATAGATGCTCTGGGCCTGAAAAATATCGACGACCGCATAAAATGGCTGGGACTCAAAGACACATGGCTCTATAAGAAGGTCGCTAAGCCGCCCGCCGGACCAATGCCTCCTGACCAGAAGCAATTTGGGTTGGGCAAAACCACTGCGCGCGAAATGGCCAGCC
>DATAQW010000148.1:0-7004 GCA_036264445.1 Pseudacidobacterium sp. | reverse complement strand
ACCATTCGCCACGGATTGCTGGTTCACTAAAGCAATAAAACCTGCCCAGCGCGGAGTGGCAAAGCTAGTGCCACCCCATCCGCCGCTGCAGGAGCCATTGCTGCATGTGTAATTATCGAAATTTCCTTCCGCGGCAAGATCAGGAGCATTGCGCAGAGTTGTCGATCCTTTGTTCGATGAGTCGATCACGCCGGAAAGTTTCTGATACGCCGGAATAGCAAAGCCGCTCTGGCTGACGCCACCACCGCTGTCGCTCCATGCTGTCTCAGATGCCCAGGAACCACCTGCGCCATTCGTCGTCAAATCGGTGGCGCCGACGATCGAGATGTTTGGATCATCTGCGGGATAATCGTAAGTCTGACTATTGAACGCGCCGCTGTCACCGCTCGCCGCCAGAAAAGTCTGCCCCTGTGCCTGCATTCTTTGGAAGATCGGATCATCGCTGGAACCATCTGCCGGACTCCATCCCCAGGAACAACTCAACACTTTAGCAGTATTGTCCGTCGCCATTCGGTTCAGAATGTCCGTATCGCTGGATCCCTCATAAAACAGAACTTTAGAGATGCCGGGAGCCATGCCAATTGCATTGACAATATCGAGCACCTGCTCCCCGTCATCGCATGGCGATTCCTGGCATGCGCCGGTATATCCATCAATCAGAACATTTTGAATCGGCACACTCGACGACATGCCAGTGTTCGAGTAATAGAGCTTGACATCGCTCGACAAATAACCATCGAACGAAAAGATACCAATCGTCTGGCCAGAACCGGTAAGCGATCCGGAGCCGTAATACGCCGCTCTAATGTCTTTTGGAAGATATGTGTTTCCAGGACCTGAGCCAGTGATATTCGCTACTGCCATGGCCGACTTCGTGGAATCGCCTTTTTTCAGCATGTTGTGTGGCAGAACGAAATTGTCCAGTCCCGTAATTTGCAGCAATGGAACAGATAAGTCCACAGTAGGTTCGCGGTCTGGCGCAAAGAACATACGGTTCTCCGTTGGATGCTGATAAACACTCATGACGACATGAAATGCCTTGTTGATGGCTGCGACTGAGCCTTCCACATCTACAAGCCGGCGGTTTGGAACTGTATTTGTTATCGTCATCCCCTGGGATTTAGCGTATCGAATAACCGCATCATAGTCGTGCTGAGTCGGTTCGAACTTATCAGTGAATTCCTGCGCAGTTAGAAAGTGATGATAGTCCTGGCTTTGCGGATCATAGAGCCTCTGCAATAAATCGTCCAACTGCGCCTGATTTCTGAGGGGCAAATTAATAGCAAGTTTCATGCGTTGTGTATTGGGAAGTAAATCCACCTGCCGCGCCTGTCCATTTTCGACGACCTGCGGCACGTGGCGAGCCGTGAAGCCGGCCTGCTGTGCTTTCGCAGAAACAATACTGATAAGAATGATGATGACTACGCACACTGCCGAAGGCAAGCATTGTGCAGGTTTATACGCGATCCCTTTCATATTCAAGCTCCTGTGTCGTGGGAATGGGAACTGCCGCATTCTTTTAACGAAGTAATTTACAAGGCGTAAGAGGATTGCCGGAATAGAAATGAGGAACCTGTCATCGTAGGTAGAGACAGGAATTGTGTCAACGAATTTTATTGCTGAACCAATTGTAAATGCGTTTTCTTTTTTATCCGGTCACAAATGAATGAGTTTCTTGCACACGGCATCAATTGAATAACTTGCAAGTCGCGTTCAGCCGTTAATATACGGTTCCATTGATAATGGTAGAGCCATGAGGGTGGTGCGCAAATTCTGGAAACGGTTGCAGCGGCGTTTGAAGCGGCCTGCCTTCCTGCATAATCCAGGCGATCTGCGTCGCCGCACTGAACTTTTTGCTGCCGCAACAAGCTTAAATATTCGCGCACGCCGCATCTCCGCACTCTTTGCTTATATCTGGAATAGGCCCACAGATCAGGGTTCGGCTGTCGCACTCCGGCGCTGGATCCGCCTGCTCGAACAGGATAAACAGCTTAGAACAAGCTTCACAATGTCCTGGTTTGCTCTCCTTTCTGAACTTGACTCAGTTCCACTTTTCGCCGAGACCGGGTTGCCTGCACGCCGGGCATTACTTCCGGAAGCTCTTCACCGCATTTTCCAGCAATTGCTGCCATCGGCTCGCAAAGAGTCGGATACAGCACGGTTCTTCACCGCCATCTTCTCTACACACATTTTTGTCGATCGCTTTCTTAATCTCGACAACGTCAATTTCGCGCACCTTACCAACATTCTCTGGCCAAAGACAGGACTCGATGCGCTCCCGCGCTTGCGTGGAGATATTCACCAGGCTCTCACCTTGCTGGCCACGCGAGTTGCCGGGCGCGGAGTAACCGCAGATGTCCGTCAGCGTGGCAGCAGCAGAACTGTAGAAGATTCCCCCTTTTATAAGTTGATCTTCACCACGGAAACATTTCTTAAAACTGAGAACACCGATGACTCTCAGCGTGCGCTCCAGCTCTGGTTTGACTCGGTCCATGCCTGCCGCGCCGAGCTTATCCAGGTGCAAGAGCATATGGAAGATTCAGGAGTAAGCACTGCGCTTGTCTTTGATCTCACCAGCATGGACGCCTCGCTCGATCGTATGCAGCTTCTCGCCGCGGCGCTTGTTGGAGAGACACAAGAACCTTTCCACGCTGCGCGTCAGCTTTTGAACACTCTTGTTTCCGGACGCCTCGAAGACACGCATCTCTATCCGCTCATTCGACAGAATCTGAATTTGCTGGCCCGTAAAACTGTCGAGCACACCGGTCACAGTGGCGAGCACTACATCGCCAATACGCGCAAAGAGTACTGGCAGATGTGGCTGGCCGCTGCCGGAGGCGGTCTGCTTACTGTCTTCACCGCAGCAATCAAACTGCGCATTACGGAAAACCAGCACCCTCTCTTTGTCGAGGGCTTCCTCATTGGCACCGATTACGCCATCAGTTTTCTCATTATGCACACCTTTGGGTTGGTGCTCGCCACCAAACAGCCCTCAATGACCGCAGCCGCCTTCGCAGGAATCGTGCGTGAAAACCGTGGTGTCTCCCGCTGGAGTAAGATTGCTGATTTCGCTGCTCGCATCTGCCGTACGCAACTTGCTGCGGCTTTCGGAAATGTAATTGCGGTCTGCGTTGGTGCTGTTGTATTCGAACAACTATGGGTGCGCATTTTTCTAAGCCCCTATCTGCCCGCTAAAACGGCTAAATACGTCTATGAGACCCTGCACCCATTCACTTCCGGCACGGCTGTCTACGCTGCGTTCACTGGAATTATTCTCTGGCTTGCAGCTGTCATTGGCGGATGGTGCGAAAACTTCGCCATCTACAACCGTATTCCGGCGGCGATAGCGCAGCATCCTTTGGGCCTGAAGATCGGGATCCGCCGCATGCAGCGATTTGCTGACACCTTTCAGAACAACATCTCGGGGTGGAGTACAAACATCGTGCTCGGTTACATGTTGGGATTTGCCCCAGAAATAGCGCACTTCTTCGGCATACCTCTCGACGTACGTCACATCACCCTTAATACAGGAATGCTGGCACTCGCCGCCACGCGTTATGGACTCAACGTCTTCGGCCATCGGTTCTACTTCGCCATCGCTGGCCTGAGCGTGACTTTCGTGTTGAACCTCGGTGTCAGCTTTTTGATAGCAGCCATTACAGGCCTGCGCGCATATAACGTCCCCCACAAGGAGCGTATGAAGATATGGAAGTATGTTCTAGGACAGGCGCTTCACTCCCCGCTACGTTTTTTGATTCCTTTAGGAGGGGACGAATCGCCCGTATCCACACCGACGCAAACAGCTGTAAAAGATGAAAGTTAATGAATAAAACTAGCTTTAGGCATAGGACCAATAGGACGCATTCAGTCCTGTACTGTAAATAGTTTTTGGAGCGGAATTCTAGACACTATAAGTACTGCCTTTTCCAGTACATCCTCGCGAAAATACACCATACATTCAGGCAGGAACGCGTCAAAATCTTCTATTCTCATTTTTATCAGAGATTTTTCGTCCAGTAGAGGGAAGTACATCGGATAACCACGGAATGTCTCTGCTGTCATATAAGCTTCAAGACGCTTGGAAATAGAGGTCCTGTGGTCAGGGGTGATATTTTCTCCCATCATTGTTACTAGCAATGCGCCTGTTCCAGCCATTTCGTTTATTACTTCAAGACGTACCGCCTGTTCCTCATTGTTGATGCTCATTACATAAAAGCTGGCTTGGCGAATGTTTTGACCTGGTGGTGTATTAAAGAAATCCTCTTTAGATAATGGCTGCGGAGGCTCTCTATCCGGCCATACGCCTAAACCAAGTCCCGGTGTCCATCGCGAGGCGTTCTTGCTGATTACAAGTGCGCCCGAAGGCCGTTCGAGCTGTGTCATCTGAAGGTAGACGTCGTACAAAATGTGTTGTTGCGTGATTTTTTCAACCATCGCATGGATAGCATCGAGTATCTCTATAAGCCTGCCTCTCAAATCTTTATCGAGCGGTAATTTTGTTAGCCGAAGCCATGCTGCTTCTACTCCCGCTTTATCATCGGGAATGACGATTGGGATAAGCTCAGCGATGTCGGAGTAAAGTGGGTTATCTTTCATGGCAAAAGTGAATCAGGCCGGCTCTTTCTTTAAGAATGGGTGGTCGATCTGATTAGATTGAAGTTTTCTCAAAATGTCGGACAACGCTTCATCGATGCTGAATTTTGAGGCTATTAATATTCCTTTATCTTCAGGACTTTCCTGAATAAAGACATCGAACACAGTGAACCATTCCTCAATTACGGCTGGCTGCGTGTCATGGAAGTCCTTCGAGTTCATCCGTGGGATGATGAACGAAATACCTGGAAAACTCAGATCATCCTCCAGACCTCTACCGAAAACCTCCTTGCTCCTCTTGCAAAACCTATCAGACAGAAGAAATGTAGTTTCCCATAATGCATCTACGTCGAATATTGAGAAAACCGGATTTTCGCGGATTGCGGGATAATTTGGAATCGGCGGTGGCACTGTTTCGAGGTCCGGAAGAAGGTACAGCATCGTGTATCCGCCAAAGCCGAGAAACAATTCACGCCGCCAGCGTTCTTTTCGCGTCAGAAACCACATGCAGTAGTCGCCGACATAATCATTGAATTCAAATTTCTTTTTGCCTTGGAGGATGGGCTCCAACTCCTCTTCTGTGGGAATTCTCGGCAACTGAGCGCCCGGTTTGCGGCTGAGCCCCATTCGCGGCATAAGCTCCATCTGGTGACGGTGAAACAGATCTTTAGGTACACCAAGCGGCGCGACAAGTTTCATCTGCAAAAACGCTTCCTGCCGCAGTTTATGCTGCTCAGCAAGGAACGTGTGAAGCTCATCAAAAAAGGCCATGAGCCATTGCCGCTCTCTCCAGTGAAGCGGATTCGAGTAAACCGGCACCCAATAAAGTCCGCAAGTTTCAATTTTCCTTGAGCGTTGAATCGGATACAAAGATGGTGTTGCTATTGGCTCTAAGCGCTCTTTTTTTTCAGGCTCCAAGGTCATCCGCCTTTCTCGAACGGAGGCGCACTATGTTTTCCTGCTGCGAAGCTAAAAGCATTATCTCTGTGTGTTGTCGGCAAGGAATGCATTGATTGCATGTGCGGCCTGAAATATACCACCTCTGCTGGAGTACCATTCTCCAACAGAGAGCTGTTGACCGGAGGACATCAGCAGTGCCAGCATTCTGTTCTGATAACGTCCGGGTTTGACGATTGCTTCACTGAGAGCGTTTAGCGGGTAGATTTGTGTGTGATTGTAATAAAGGGTCCGCTCTTCGAAGGTGAATGTTTGCGCCGTACGAGATAGCGTAATGTTGCCATGATATGTCCAATAGTTCAGCATAAAGAGCACAAGAACGATGCTTGCAATCCCCCAAACGATTTGGGATTTGAGACCATAAGACTTAATGGCAATAGTCGCAGAGACAATCGTCAGAAGGAAAAACAATACCCCGCCCGGGTAATTCGGCGGTACATACACTTTCAGGACATCGGATGTATTCTGAATAATTTGTACGGCACTGGACAAATTTACTGACATTCTATTTCCTCGGGATCAATCGAACGGTGTGATAGGTGTTGGGCGCGGCAGCGCATTTGGCTTAAAGGGAGTTCCGGCATCCATTGCCCCTAAGTGCAATTGAAGAGCGATAGTATCAACCATTTGAGCATGCAGCTTTTCTTCGGAAGCTATCACCTTGAATTTCTCCAATCCGAACTGACCTTCATCGGCTCCAACAAGAAGACCTTTGCCTCGAATACAGCAACCCGCACCTATAACGTCAAGTTTGAAACCCATGGCAGAAGTGTCCAGAACGCCAGTTTTCCATCCGAACGGTTCGAAGTGGAGGCGTTCTTGAATCTTTGTGATCCAGGTCTCCGGATGCTCTTCCATAACTTGCGCCTGATACGACCGTTCCACTGGCCCAACGAAAACTTCCGTCAATTCACTGGAGTGAGTACAGACGTGCTTTCCATGTTTTTCTTCACTCGTTGTGCCTTTAATGAAATGTGTTAGATTTGTCATCAATTTATAATCATGGTTGCCTTTGATGGTATCTGAAACATTGCCCTTGATCAGGTTCGTGCTATTTCCAGTTAAAGTGTAAGTACTATTTCCGGTAATAAATGTGGTGTCATTGCCAGTTATCTGCTGCCAGCAATTCCCATGAACTAACTCGACATTTACTCCATTTGTGCCTGCCAGGGCGCTTGGGCTGGACATCCCCCCTATACTTAGGGACCGGAGATGTGGTGTCGTCTTATCCTGCGCTGGATCAAATGCCGAATTTGTCGTCAAAGGTGAGCCGCCAAAAGCTGTGTTAGACATAACATCTCCTTTTCATGTAATTCTGCTTGATTTTCACGCTAGCCAACTTCCCGGGAAAAGAACTTGCTGTTGATGTGCACGCGTCCATTCGGTGCATTCAACACAATGTCGCCATCGGAGTTAAGTGTGATCAAAGTGCGGCCTGTCTCATCCGATTGTTC
>DATAQW010000133.1:0-8334 GCA_036264445.1 Pseudacidobacterium sp. | reverse complement strand
GCCGCCCACAATCTTCGCGTCGCCTGCAAACCGCCTCTCGAACAGGCTCCAGGTCAACATCACAACGGCGCTGCCGCGCCGATCGTCCGCATCCGTAAAGTTCCGGCCCAGTGCCGGCTGCACTCCCAGCAGTGAAAACAGGTTCGAGGAACCTGCCTCTGCGCCAACCGACTCCGGCAATTCGCTGCGCACACCGGTGAGGTTGTACCCGGCAGGACGCATGATTGCCATGTCTTCAAAGCCGTGGGTCTTCGAGCGCCAGTCGTAGAAGTCGGCTGGCGCAACAGGGTGGTAGGTTAATTCCCCTCCTCGGAAGTGTTCGTACACCATCATCAGCCGCGCAGGGTCGCGAAAAGGCAGCGGTCGCAGCAGCACCGAACGCACAACGGTAAAAAGGGAGGTGGCCGCGCCAATACAAAGAGCCATCACCGCGACCGCGATGATCGTGAATCCGGGCGTTCGGCTCAACGTTCGAAAGGCGTATTTTACGTCGCGGGCGATACCGGCCAACCGTTGGGGATTGTTTTGCACCCACAGCGATTCGCGCACCTTCTGTGGGTTGCCAAATTTCAGTCGGGCCTGTCGCCGGGCTTCGTCGGGTGTCAGGCCGCGGGCCTCATTGTCGGCAGTCTCTTCCGTCAGAAAAGCCTCGATCTCGTCCTGCAACTCGGCGTCGGAGCGTTCACGATGAAAGAACCTTAGCCAACTCATTGCGTACCTCCCTCTTCGCCTAGCACAAGGCCGATGGCCCGTGTCATTTGGCGCCAGCGGCTGGTTTCGCGAACCAACTGCTTACGGCCTTCTGCCGTCAACCGGTAGAACTTGGCCTTACGATTGTTTTCGCTCGCACCCCAATAAGAGGAAACCCACCTTCGGTCTTCGAGCCTGTGCAGGGCCGGATAGAGGGAGCCTTGCTCCACCTCCAGAAGATCCTCAGAGGTGCGCTCAATGACTTTGGCGATTGTATGGCCGTGTGCATCACCGCCGACAAGGGTCCGCAAGATCATCATGTCCAGGGTGCCCTTGAGCATTTCATTCTGTGGCTCGCTGCTTTTGCGCATCGACCTCTCCACTCGAACTTCTACGGGAAAGAATCATACACCACTCGAATTTCTATGGGAAGATCAAAATTTGAGCAGGGCCTCTATTGACGACTTCAGGCCAATGCACTCATCGGCACTCGTCTCGCGAGGTTCTGCATAGAGCTGTCCCGTCCGTCATCGCGTGGTCTAAGCCGCTCCGGGGGAGGAAATACTGACATTCCTCGGATATTGGGATTGTGCGCAGAGGTGGAGAGGGCGGTGTCAAGGGTCTTGACCGCTTCGCGGCGGCGTAGCCGCCCTTGACTCCGTCCGCGCCTCGGCTATGCTCCATCAATCCGGGAAATATCAGCTCGATTTGTCCAGTGCAAGACTAGGCCAAAACTAGTTTCGCTTTTGTGAGATCGAAAATCGGAGAGGACAAAGAATACCAAAGAAGGACAATGGTGCACCTCCGTGCACTTCCTGTTCCCAACGCTTCGCCTTAACTTCGTTCTCCTTCCTTGATGAATCGGAAAAGGTGCACAGCGGGCTGGTTGACGCAAATGCAAGACCCAACACATTGTGATCTTAAGTAGCGTGCGAAACATGTTCGATTCCCCCTATTCTCTCGATTCATTCGAACTGCTGCTGGACAGTGATCGAGCAGCAGCCATCATTCGAGTTCACCCCAAAACCCTTCAACGTTATGCGCGAACTGGGATCGTTCACGGCGTACGAGTGGGCAAGCTGTGGCGCTTCCGGGCTTCCGACCTGTTTCAATGTGGTGAAAGGATCAATCCGCTCGACGCAGACCAGGCACAGTAGGCTGAGAGTAGCTATCCGTGCCGCCTCACCACTCTGAAAAGGAGAAGAAATGAGACGAACACGCTATCAACATGGAAACCTCCAGCTTGCGGAACGCAAACGGGGGGCACGCGTTTGGGAGTATCGATGGTACGAGCCCATGCCCGATGGCAGCCGCAAGCGGCGCAGCCTAGTGGTCGGAAGTCTCGATCAGTATCCGAACGAGGCAGCAGCGAAACGAGCTGTTGCATCTCTTTTGGTCAACATCAACGCTGAAAGTCCTCGCTTCAATCTCGAACCGATCATTGTTCAAACGCTTGTCGAACATTATCAGGAGAAAGAACTGGGCGATGACTCGAACAAAACCTTCGCGACTCGCGAAACGTACAAAGGCTATTTCAGGAAGTGGATTCTGCCGCGATGGGGGAACTACCGACTGAAAGATGTCAAAGCGGTTGCTGTTGAAGAGTGGCTACGTTCACTCGCACTCTCGAACGGCAGCAAGGCAAAAATCCGGAACATCATGCACGCCGTTTTCAATCACGCAGTTCGTTGGGAGTGGCACGACCGGAATCCCATCACGCAGGTGCGTCAAAGCTCCAAGCGGATGCACATTCCCGTTGTCTTGACTCTCGATCAAGTGGAGGAACTGCTTCTCTATTTGGAGGAGCCGACACGTACTGCGGTATTGGTAGACGTGATGACTGGATTGCGGGTGGGAGAATTGCTGGCGCTCAAGTGGGCAGACATTGACTTCGAGAAGTTTCAGATCCACGTCTCACGGTCCATCTCGCTCCAGCATGTGGGTGAGTGCAAGACTGAGGCCAGTCGTAAGCCAGTGCCACTCGATTCGCGTCTCGCTGATGCGTTGTGGAACTGGAGGACCATCTGCGCGTACCCGCGTCCCGAGGACTGGGTCTTTGCCAGTCCACACACCAATGGGGTGCAACCCTATTGGCCGGGAACACTGAACCGTTGGCATCTGCAGCCTGGGGTGAAAGCAGCGGGTATTCAGGGTCGGATCGGTTGGCATACATTCCGCCATACCTACGCGACGCTTCTCAAGGCCAATGGCGAAGATGTGAAGACCGTGCAAGAACTTTTGCGGCTTGCAAACAGCTTGGTAACCATGAATCTTTATGCCCAAGCCGTCACGCAGGCGAAGCGCCAGGCGCAGAGCCGTCTCGTGAGCATGTTGCTCGACGACAACTCAACCACACAGAGCACCGCTCTTATTGGAACAAAACGGACGTACGAGAAAGTCATTCAATCGCGTAAACTATTGAATTGATTGGCGTCCCCGACGGGATTTGAACCCGTGTTATCGCCGTGAAAGGGCGGTGTCCTAGGCCGGGCTAGACGACGGGGACGCTGTTGGTGGCCGCTTGATCAGCGTTGCCAGACAAGAAGTACCACTTTGACTTTATCAATCCCCAAGCCTTTGTGTCAAAAGCATCTCTTGGTTGCGAATGCTACCCGCCGTGCTGTTTCTACCAATAATTTTGAAATAGTAGCGAGTCAGCGTCTGCGGTATTCTGCGGTTCCATGCGGCGTTACAAATTTCTTGATGTGCTAACCATCGGCTTTGTGGTGGTACTGCTGGTGTCGAATCTCGTTGGGCCGAAGATTTGCCAGTTTGGGCCCTATGATCTGCCGATCCTTCGCTCGCTTGGCCCGATCCGCGTAAGCGCTGCGCAGCTTCTTTTTCCGATTACCTACATCTGTGGTGATGTCTTTACGGAGGTTTATGGTTATTCCGCATCGCGCAGGGCCATATGGCTGGGATTTTTCGCCATGGCTCTCCTCTCCATCATGGGCGCGATTGCGGTTGCTCTTCCTCCGGCTGACGATTGGCATAATCAGGAGGCGTTTGCGACCGTATTCGGGCTTGTGCCGCGGTTCGCTGTCGCCAGCCTGGTTGCTTATTGGGCTGGCGAATTCACCAACTCCTACACACTTGCCAAACTGAAGCTCATTACCAAAGGACGCTGGCTATGGACGCGCACCATCGGCTCGACGGTGACCGGACAAGCCGTGGATACTGCAACCGTCGTCATCATCGCGTTCTGGGGCGCTCCGTGGCGGACGATAGGGAGCATCATCTTCTGGTCCTACATCACCAAAGTTGCTTATGAGGCACTGGCGACTCCAGTGACCTATCTGGTTGTCGCATGGCTGAAGCGCTCAGAAGGAGTGGATACCTTCGATGTGCAGACGAACTTCAATCCCTTTACATTCAGAAAAGAAGTAAGATCTAGCGGCTCTCAGAAGCATGAAGAGCATTCTTTGCCATAGCTGCTTCTATGGAACGCACCATCATCGCTGCTACATAAGCAGCGCCGAATCCGTTGTCGATGTTTACCACCGCAACATTTGGCGCGCAGGAGTTGAGCATGCCCAGCAGCGCCGTCACTCCGCCAAAGGCGGCACCGTATCCCACGCTCGTGGGCACGGCAATGACTGGAGCGGCAACCAGTCCGCCGACAACGCTGGGTAACGCACCTTCCATTCCAGCACAGACGATAACAGCTCGTGCCTCGCTCAATATTTCGCGTTGCGCCAGAAGGCGATGCAATCCAGCAACGCCAACGTCGTAAACCCGTTCGATGCGCAGACCTAGATATTCAGCCGCTACAGCAGCTTCTTCGGCAACCGGAATATCACTGGTGCCTGCACACAAAACGGCCACAGGGCCAGCTTGCGGCGATAGGCCGGTTTGTTTCAGGCCGATGATGCGGGCCTCGCAATGATACTCGGCTTCAGGGATTATCTGCTTCACTGCGTCCCTTGCAGCTGCATCGGCGCGAGTAGCGATCACGTCTCCACCAGCAAGGGACATGCGCGCGAAAATTTCCGCTACCTGCTCGGGAGTTTTTCCCGCCGCAAAGATAACTTCGGGCAAACCCAGACGGAGTGAGCGGTGATGATCGATCTTGGCAAACCCAGCGTCTTCATAGGGCAAATGTGCGAGCTTTTCAAGCGCGTCCGCAGGCAGCACGTTGCCCTGTTCGACCTGCTGCAAAAGCTTTAGGATTGCGTCCCGCGTCATGCTTCCACCCGGGCTTCCGCCGCTGCGGCAAGCGCCGCCTGCATCACCAGCTTGAGCGGAACACTGTGTTCACGCGCCGCACGCAGACAATCTTCATATTCCGCCATGATATTCATGTCTTCGCCGTTGCGCGATCCGATTTTGACGCGGATACGGCCATACGCCGTTTCGATCTCGATGAAACGGCGCTGAAGTACGACGCGGTCTTCTTCGCGTATGCGGATGCCCAATGTTGTCGTCTCTTCGAGCAATAACTTTTCCAGAGTGTTGCGTTGTTCGAGATGACAGAGCACGGTGAGCAGGCTGCCCATGCGCCCTTTCTTCATGACAACCGGTGTACACATAACATCAAGCGCACCCTCTTCAAGAGCACGATCCATCGCATGCGCAACAAGTTGCGGAGTTGCATCATCAACCGCGCATTCAAGGACCGTGACGCGTTCCGTCGACGCGGCTGTCTCTCCGATGCTCAGACGCAGTACGTTTGGAAAGCGCTCTGGATTGCGCGTGCCTGCTCCATATCCGATGGCGGTAGTGGCGATAGCCGGAATATTGTTAAATTCGCAGCCAAGCGCCTTGAGCAACGCAGCGCCGGTAGGCGTTGTCAACTCTTTTTTCGGGCCTGTGGCGTATGTCGGGATTCCCTTGAGCAGTTCTGCTGCTGCCGGCGCAGGAACCGGAAATGTGCCGTGCGCGCATTCGACAAAACCACCGCCTACATTCACGGGGGAGCAATACCATTTCTCAATCCCGAGAGATGTTAGACCTGCGGCTGCGCAAACAATGTCAGTGATCGTGTCCACAGCGCCTACTTCGTGAAAATGGACATCCTCTACAGAAACACCGTGAATCTTCGCTTCGGCGTCTGCTAAGTGCTCAAATGCGCGCAATGAAAGAGCGTTTGTTTCAGGAGCGAGATTGGCATGGCTGATCAGTTCGCGAATTTGTTTCCAACTGCGTCCATGAACATGTGAATGTTGGTGATGATGCTCATGATCATCGTGATGATGACGGTGATGGTCATGGTCGTGATGATCGTGTTTATGTTCGTGCGGATGCTCGGCAATCTCTCCGCTTGCAGCATCGATCACATCTACCTTGATGGCGGTGATGCCACTTCTGTCTACGGAAGAGAATTTCAAAGCCGCGCCGATATTCAGCGCAAGGGCTGTCTCTTCGAGCAAGGAGCGCGAAACACCTGCGTCCACCAATGCGCCGAGCAGCATGTCTCCGCTGATGCCGGCAAAGCATTCCAGATGTCCAATTCGCATCGTTTTTATTTTCCCGTGGCTTTTATCAGCATGTCGACAGGCAGAATTTCGTTCATTGAGCCGGAGCGATAGCCGTCGCAATCCACAGCGACATAATGAAAGCCAGCAGCACGAACAGCCTTGCCCATCTGTCTGAATGTTTCCGGTGAAAGAGCTGCGGCCATCTCGTTTTCTGAAATTTCGATACGCGCGATATTTCCGTGGTGCCGCACGCGAAAACTGCGCAGGCCAAGCCCGCGCAGAGCTTCTTCAGCATCTTCCACCATGCGCAGCGCTTCCGGAGTAACGCGACTGCCATATTCAATGCGCGAAGAAAGACACGCCGAAGCAGGCTTGTCCCATACGCTCAATCCCGCTTCATGCGCGAGTGCGCGCACGTCGGCTTTCGTTAAACCAGCTTCAGCTAACGGAGCGGCGACCGCATGCTGCTGCGCTGCGCGCTGGCCTGGGCGGAAATCTTTCTTGTCATCGGTGTTCAATCCGTAGGCAACTGTCGCAAAGTCGAGCCGCTGACGCTCCATTTCCAGCACGTTGAAAAGCTCATCTTTACAGAAGAAGCAACGGTCTGCGTTATTCGCTGCGTAGCCTTCATGCTCGAGTTCGTTCGTTGTGACGGTATGCAGTGGAATCCCCTGCTCCTGAGCAAATGCAACCGCATCGCGGTAGTGGCTGCGCGGCAGGCTTGCAGAATCGGCGATGATAGCGATCATGCGCTCACCGGATATCTGATGCGCTGCATAAGCAAGATAGGCAGAATCCACGCCGCCGGAATAAGCGACAACAACGCTGCCCAGCTCGATCAGCCGCGCCTCAAGCTGCCGTTGTTTTTCTGCGAGTTGTGCGTTTAGCCCAGCCATTGCGGATTATGATATGTCCCGTCGAAGCTATGTGAAATCTTATAGAGTTCGAACTCGCCCTTCTGAGCCACAGTCTCCGTCTTCTTGAGAATTGCGTTGACTTCGGCCTCATCAAGGCCGTGAAAATTCTTTGCCGTATCAAGCGCCTGCTGCAATATCTTCATGGAATCGCAGCCAGTAATCACAACACTCACCGGCAGATGCATTGCATAGCGCAAACAGTCAACCGGAGTAACAGTGTTGCTCTTGAGAAGAACACCGTCACCCATTGGCTTCATTCCCAGGATACCCATGTTGTGCTTCTGCGCCGCAGGAATGACTTTGGCGGCAAAGCTGTCAAAGTGCGCATCCATGGGATTGAGCGGCATCTGCACGGTATCGAAAGTATAGTTGTGCTTTGCAGCGGTTTCGATCATGTGCAGATGAATCTCCGGGCTTTTGTGGCCGGTAAATCCGATATAGCGAACCTTGCCGTCTTTCCGCGCTTTCTCGAGATATTCAAGCGGGCCGCCCTTCGCAAAAACGCGCTCCGGATCGTCCATGCGGATGACCTCGTGAATCTGAAGCAGGTCAATGTGATCCGTCTGAAGGCGACGCAACGATTCTTCAAGTTGCTGCTGCGCAGACTGAACAGTCCGGCCGTCGAGCTTCGTCATCAAAAAAGCTTTTTGTCTGTACCCGTCTTTAAGCGCGAGGCCCATGCGTGTTTCGCTCAGGCCGTCATTGTAGTCCCAGCAGTTGTCGAGGAAATTTATGCCGGAATCGAGTCCAGTACGGATGATGCGCGTGGACTCATCCTGTGAAACATAGCTGCGGCCGATGTGATGGCCCCCAAGTCCAACGAGTGAAACCTTAACCCCAGTCCGGCCAAGCGTGCGATAGGGCATTCCAGAAGCATCCATTGCCTCTGCCGGTCGAGTGAGCTTCGATGCCAGCGCCGTGATCGCGGCAGATTTTAGAAATTCGCGCCGTTGCATAGACTGCTCCCTGAAGAAATCGTACTCCTGACTGGAAAGGATGACGAATACCGCCTTCATAGTTGGCTTGAGGCCCCACATCTTGGTAAGTGGTTTTCCCGACAAGGTACTCTTAATAAGAGATGGCATTGCTCCAGTTACGATCGGCTCTCAGTCCTGAAGAACGGCAACTGCAGCAGAAGCTTATTTTGCGTGATACGCTGGCGCTTTCCGGTCTGTTTGCCATTGTCATTGTTCTGTTCTTCATTACGCTTTTTCTGTTCCGTTCTTTTTCCACGCATCGAGAAGAGTTAAAGCAGCGCTGGGTTGCGCGCGGCGAAAGCGCACTGAAGGCAGGCAGGCCCGAAGCAGCTT
>DATAQW010000122.1:0-4578 GCA_036264445.1 Pseudacidobacterium sp. | reverse complement strand
TGCCAGTTCGATGGATGAATAAAGTGCGCGCCGAAAGCAATGAAGATCAGGATGGCCGCAATCTTCAGCAGCACCATTACATTGTTCGTCTCAGCAGATTCCCGAATACCGCGCACCAGTACGACCGTGAGTATCATGACGATAAGAAACGCAGGCCAGTTGAAACCGAAGTGCCATCCCGGCGCATAGAGCATATTGCCGTGGAAATCCGTCAACCCGCTGGGCAGATACGCGGGAGAAATCCATCGCGCAGACGGATGAATGCCGAGCCAGTCCATCAGATCGACAATATGCGCGGCGAAACCCACACACACTGCCATATTCGAAAAGGCATACTCCAGGATCAGGTCCCAGCCGATGATCCACGCAATCAGCTCGCCCAGTGTCGCATATGTATAGGTGTAAGCCGATCCCGCAATCGGGATCATCGAAGCGAGTTCGGCGTAACAAAGGCCTGTGAAGGCGCAGACAATTGCGACTAACACCAGCGACAGTGCCAGCGCCGGGCCTGCGCCAGGACGCCCCACCAGCGCCGTGTGGTGCACAAGAAAATCGAGCAGCGGTGTGTTCAGAATCGACGAAGTATCAAACTGTTCGCCAGCAATGGCTGTGCCGATGACAGTAAAAATGCCCGAGCCAATGACCGCACCGATGCCCAGCGCAGTAAGCGACCACGGTCCAAGCGTCTTCTTAAGGCTGTGCTCCGGCGCTTCTGAATCGCTGATGAGTTTGTCAATCGATTTTCTGGCGAAGACTTGTGTCGGCAGACCCTGACTCCTGCAGTCTTATCGCAAAACCAGAGATGTGTATCCCGAAACCACAACACTTGAGTCGCCGCGACCTCAAGAAGCAGCAACCTTACATGGTATTTAAGAGGGCACGGTATCTCTGTTTTTGCCGTAATGAGGGGAGTGTAGCCGCTCAGGGCCTGTCCCGCGAAGTAAAATCGGCAGGACAGACCCTTTAACGAGCGTTAGCGTTTGTTCTGACCGCGGACCAGCTTTCTGACCTTCTTCTTGTTCGATCCGCGCGGAGTTGTACGCTTCGCCTTCGGAGCAGCCTTCTTGCGCGCAGCGCGCTTCAGTTTCTTGCGTTCTTCTGTGCTTTCAATCTTCTTGGTATTTGCCATTTCTCTCCTTCAGCAAGCCCATTCATTTGCCCCACTGAAGTTGTCATCCTGAGCGGAGTGCAGCGGAGTCGAAGGACCTGCAGTTCTTTCTATTGGCCAGCGCTGTGCGCTGTGCAAAATCATTTCGGTGACGGCACAATTCACAACCGTTCAAGCTGAGCAAACTTCTCCACCAGCTTTTTCACACCGAACCTTGTAAATTGTACCGTGATCTTGGCGTCTTCACCGTCTCCTTCACGGCGAAAGACCACGCCTTCACCGTATTTCGGGTGCCGGACGCGCTGGCCGCTCTTGAATCCCACTTTACCTTTCGGCTCGGAAACCTCGACTTTTGGCCGCGTCGAACCTGCTCCGCGCGTGCCAAAAAACTGCGCGATATTGTCCAGCGATTCGCCGCCGCGCCTGGAAACCGACGTACGTGACGATGCACTGGCATTTCGCTGCGATGATGGGCACTGGTCTTCGTCCTCGTAGCTGTAGTGGCGGCTGCCGTCGACTTCATCATCATAAGAAGACCGGCGGCGCATCCACGAGGGCTGCTCCGTGTAGGACGCAGCATATCCGCCCCAGCTCGAAGCGCGTTGTCCGCCACTCAGGTCTTCGAGCAGATGAGGCGGCACTTCTTCCAGAAACCGTGATGGCATCGACGCTTCCGGCATGTCATTGCCATAGCGTCTACGGTAACGGGCACGCGTCAATATGAGAACGTCCATCGCCCGCGTCATGCCGACATAGGCAAGCCGCCGCTCTTCTTCCATCTGTTCCGGATCATTCAGCGTGCGCGAATGTGGGAACAGGCCTTCTTCCATTCCAGCCAGCAGCACCAGCGGGAATTCCAGGCCCTTGGCCGAATGCAGTGTCATCAGCGTGACATGCGCATTGACATCATACTGGTCGGTGTCGCTCACGAGCGCTGCATGGTCCAGAAATTCGTCCAGTGTCTCTGCACGCTCCTGCGCATCCTGTGCGGCATTCGCCAATTCCTTCAGGTTTTCGATGCGCGAGAAGGCCTCCGGCGTGCCTTCTTCTTCAAGAGCGCGAATATAACCGCTGCGATCAATGATGAAGCGAATCAGCTCAGGCAGCGTCGCCGCGTCTCCCGGCTTGCGGAAGCCCGGAACAGCCTCTTCTTTCTTGGGCTCAGATGCTTCGGGCCTTTCGTCTGTATCATCGGCGAACGGATTAAACTCCGAAGCATCGAACGCAATATCGTCATCAGAAAATGCCAGCCCATGCTGCACAGCATCGCCAAAATCGAAACTTGTATCGTCATCAGAAGCTGAAGCAGTCTCATCTGCTGCAACATCCGCCGTCAGTTTCTCCGCGAATTCCGCCGAGAGCATCGCCCGCGCGTCTTCAATCAGCTTGCGAAATGCATCGAGCGCAATGCAGGCACGTGTCGGAACCAGCCGCTCCACAAGTGCCCGCTCAATCGCATTCCATGTGCTCGTTCCGGTTTCAAGAGCAATCCGCTCCAGCGTTTCAAGCGTCGCTTTGCCTATGCCGCGCGCCGGGGTATTGATCACGCGTTGCAGCGCAATCGAATCATGCGGATTCTGCACCAGCTTCAGATAACTCAGCAGGTCTTTGATCTCAGCCCGCTCATAGAACGAGAAACCGCCGACCATGGTATAGCTGATGCCGTACCGGCGCAGCGCTTCTTCAACCAAGCGCGACTGCGAATTCGTGCGGTAGAGCACGGCCACGCGAATATCTTCATGCTCCTGGCCTGCTTTGCGTAGATATTTCTGGATATAGTCCGCGATAAACAGCGCTTCGTTCTCGCCATCCGGAGCTTCATAGTACCCAATCTGCGAGCCGCCCTCGCGTGCCGTCCAGAGATGCTTGCCCTTACGCTGCGAATTACGCGCTACAACTGCTCCAGCAGCTTCCAGAATGATCTGTGTTGAGCGGTAATTCTGTTCCAGGCGAATTACCTTCGCATCAGGAAAATCTTTCTCAAACTCAAGGATGTTGCGGATGTCCGCGCCGCGCCACGAGTAGATGCTCTGGTCCTCATCACCTACTACGCAGACATTCTTCGCCTCGCCAGCCAGCAGCTTCATCAACTCATACTGCGGGCGGTTCGTGTCCTGATATTCGTCGATCAGCAGGTAGCGATAGCGCCGGTTATATTTCTCCCGTACTTCGGCAGAAGACTTCAGCAACCTGACGGCTTCCAACAGCAGGTCATCAAAATCCAGCGCATTGTTCTTGCGCAGTTCCTTGCGGTACGACTCAAAAATGTGCGCGACCTTCTCGCTGATGGGATCCGCTGATTGCAGGTAATACTCCTGTGGATCGATCATGTGGTTCTTTGCCCAGGAAATCTTCGACAGCACCACGCGAGGCGTCAGTTGCTTATCGTCAAGACCCATGCGCCGCATAATCTGCTTTACGAGGTTCTGCTGGTCGTTTTCGTCATAAATGGCGAAGGTCTTGGTCAATCCTTCATTGCCAATGCGTAAGGCTTCAATGTCGCGCCGCAGCATCCGCACACAGAAGGAGTGAAATGTCGCAATCAGCGGCTTGGCCAGCGTCGAATGCCCGATCAGCTTATTGACGCGCTCGCCCATTTCAGCGGCAGCTTTGTTGGTAAACGTGACGGCAAGGATGGCATCCGGGGCAACTCCGCGCTCCTGTATCAGATACGCAATGCGATGCGTAATGACACGGGTCTTCCCCGACCCCGCGCCGGCAAGAATCAGAACCGGACCGTCCACGGCCTCAACCGCAGCTCGCTGTTGCGGATTCAACTTGTCGAGTAAATGCTGCAAAATGATTCCCGGAAGTATTGTTTCGGTAGGCGCTCTTTCTTTAGTGTATCGCTGTTAATCCGCTCCTGCTTTCATGCAGGGTGGATCTTATGTGTGAGGGCCGATGTGGGACCCGCTTTATCCGTGAATTAAACGGTAGCGTGGAGTGATACCTAGTAAACTTTGCTTGATGCCCGAAACAAACCAGCCCCGCATCTGCGTTTTCTGCGGATCAGCCGATGGCGCCGATCCCGCCTATGTCCAAACAGCCAAAGAATTAGGCCATAGCATCGCAGTTTCGGGCATGGGCCTCGTCTATGGCGGAGCCACCGTAGGACTCATGGGTGTTCTCGCTGACGCGGCGCTCGCTGCAGGGGCCGAGGTCATCGGCGTCATGCCCGATGTATTGATGGACCGTGAGATCGCCCATCGCGGCATCACGCATCTGCATTTTGTTAAGACCATGCATGAACGCAAAGCCCTTATGTACGATCACGCGGATGCTTTCATCGCCCTCCCCGGCGGATACGGCACGCTCGATGAATTCATCGAGATCGTCACTTGGGCCCAGATCAGGATTCATCAGAAGCCGTGTATCCTTCTCAACATCAATGGCTACTATGACAGTTTCCTGGCTTTTCTTGATCACGCTGTAGCACAAGGCTTTATCAAACCGGAAAACCGGAAGCTGAT
>DATAQW010000071.1:0-9454 GCA_036264445.1 Pseudacidobacterium sp. | reverse complement strand
CGCTGCGATATAGCTTCTAGTTCACCAGGAGAGTTGTTATCCCAGGTCTCAAAATTGAGACCTGGGTACGCCAGTGTTTTCTATTTCGACCCCAAGGTCTTTATGAAGTCGTAGTAGAACTCGACGCCGCGGTAATAGGAGTCGACGGGGACGCGCTCATCTTTGCCATGGGCGCGGACATCATTGGTCTCAAGTGCGATGCCGGAGATGCCGTAGGTCGGCATTCCTGCAGCATTGGTGAAGACACCGTCGGATGCTCCGGTAGCCATGGTGGGGATGACGGGGATTCCGGGCCACATCTCGTTGACCAGTGTTTCGAGCGGCTGGATCACTTCAGGTTTCAGCGCGGCAGGCGGTAGGGCCTTTTTATCGGGCGCGGTGTCGAAGACTTCTCCGGAATTATCGACGTAGCGCACGGAAACTTTTGAATCATTCACAATACGGACGAGGTCACGGCGTACTTCTTCAAGTGAGTGTCCGGGAAGGATGCGGCAGTTCACATTGGCCTGCGCGGTTTGCGGGAGAGCATTGTTGGCGTGACCTCCGGAGAGACGCGTGGCGACGCAAGTGGTGCGCATGGTGGAGTTGTACTCGGCGTTCTTTGAGAGCCGCTGGATGGCTGCCTGATCGGGGGGAGTAGCAAGGATAGTTTTCATGTCGGTTGCGGTCTGGCCGGATTCGAGCGTGCTCATACGTTCAAAATAAGCACGGGTAATGGTGTTCAGCTCAAAGGGAAATGTGTAGTTCTGTATGCGTTCCAGCGCATCGGCTATGTGGTAGATGGCGTTGTCAGGCACCGGCAGCGAGCTGTGTCCGCCGGGATTGGTGGCGGTGAGTTGGTAGTCGCCATAGAGCTTTTCGGTTGCGTCGACATCCATGGCGATGGGTTTGCCTTGTTCCATATCTACGCCGCCACCGTCGGGGTTGACGACGTATTCGGCGTCGACGAGGTCAGGGTGGTTCTTGAGGAGCCAGTCGACTCCGTTGGATTTGCCGCCTTCTTCATCGGCAGTGAGTGCAAGGATAAGGTCGCGGTCGGACTTGTAGCCTTCCTGCTTGAGACGAATGAAGGTGGTGACGAGAATGGCGTCGCTCTCCTTCATGTCCTGCGTGCCGCGGCCATAGAAGAAGCCGTCTTTCTCAACGAACTTAAATGGGTCGGTGGTCCAGTCGGAGCGGCGTGCCTCGACAACATCGAGATGGCCGATGAAGAGGATGGGCTTTTTCGCGCCTGTGCCATGAATGCGGACGAGGAGGTTCTTCTTGCGGTCATTGGGGCCGCCGATGAAGATATCTTCTTTGGCGAAGCCGCCATCGACCAGGCGCTGTGCCATGGCTTCTGACGCTACGCTGACGTTGCCGACTGAGTCGGTGGTGTTGATCTCGATGAGTTGCTCAAAGATGTCATGTGAGAGTTGTTTGGTTTGCGAGTCGATCTGGGCAATGGCTGTAGAAGCAAATACGCAAAGCGCCGTGAAGCCGAGCGCGGCGGTACAACGCATGAATTCCCCTTTCCAGGTAAAAGACAAAAGGTAACAGATTTGTGCTTGAAAACGCTTGGTTACTTGCTGATTTGGGTGGTATGGTCAATCTTCGGCTGCAATACGAAGACAATCGTCAGAACGCCAGAAACGCTAAAGAAAAAACTTCTTTCACCACAGAAGACGCGGAGAGCACAGAGTTCTTCGCCGTAAGGTTAAGCGAACGCCCTCAATTCCAATGCTGAAAGGTTGAATTGTGAAGAAAGCTGCTGGGATTTTTCTTTGTTTGTGTGGATTTTTAGCAGCAGGTTATGCGCAGGATGCGAAGCCGCCAATTACGCTAGATGAATTTATGAATGCGACGGATGTGCGGATCGCGAGGATTGCTCCGGATGGACAGGCGGTGGTGGTGTGGACGAACTCGCCGGATTGGCAGCATAACCGCTTCCGTGATGACTTGTGGCTGTGGCAGCAGAAGACCAGCGGGACTGTACCGCTGACGCAGTCAGGATATGATTCGCAGCCTGCGTGGAGTCCGGATGGGAAGTATATTTCGTTTCTTTCTTCAAGAGCGCTCTCTGATGATAGCGGCGGTGATGACGATAAAGATGAAACTGAGCGTGTGTGGGTAATTCCTGTCGCTGGTGGAGAGGCGTTTCCTATTTACACGGAAAAGCTGGATGCGCATGCGTTTGCATGGTCGGCTGATGGAACGAAGATCTTATTCTCCATACGGCAGCCGCTCACCAAAGCACAGGAAGATGCGCGCAAGGAAGACTGGAAAGATGTAATCCGCTGGCGGGAGCAGGAGCGCGGCGATGTTCTGCTGGCTGTTTCTCTGCAGGCGGCAATTACTGAGAATCAGAAGACTCCGTCTCCGCATGCTGCTCCAAAACGGGCTGATGATGAACAGCCATTGCCGAAGATGGCTCAGGTTTTGACGAAGAATGATCGTGCAATTACAGAGATTGCTCCAGCGCAGGGCCAGATTGCGTTTGAGACTGGGACTGTATCGAAACGGATGGAAGGTCCTGAGGCATACGAGATTTTTCTGGTAAATGGAAATGGTGGCGAGGCAAAGCAACTGACCCACAACGATGCTGTGGAGAGCGGGCTAAGGTGGAGTCCGGATGGAAAGCGGCTTTACTTTAACGTACGCGCTGCTGCGGGCTCGCTTGAGGGCAAGTATCAGGATGTGCAGGGGCGTTTGTATGCGATGGATCCGGCGACTGCCAGGGTAGAGCGACTGGGTGCCGACTTTCGTGGATCGCTTGAAGACTACACCGTTGCTGATGATGGCAGCATCATCGTTGCAGGGCTCACTGGCACAGAGCAGCAGTTCTACAAAATTGACGGAAGCAAAGCTGAGCCATTGAAAGGCGAAGCAGGGACATATTCCGGCGTGGACGCGGCGTTGCATTCACCCCGGATGGTGGCCTTGCATTCAACCATCAATGATCCGACACAGTCGTTTGTTGTTGATGATGCAAGTCAGCTTCAGCAGGCTAAGGCGATAACAGCATTCAATGGGATTTTTGGCGAGAGGGCCAAACCGGAGTGGACGACGTATCGCTGGAAGGCGGATGACGGAACGGAAGTTGAAGGCGTATTGATCTATCCGCCGGGTAAGAAAGGCGATAAGCATCTGCGGATGGTTACCTTGATTCATGGAGGGCCTGCGGATGCGGACGGCGACCGCTTTGGCGCGGACTGGTATGACTGGGCCACGCTGGCGGCAGCGAACGGATGGTTGGTCTTCCGTCCGAATTATCGCGGTTCAAGCGGATATGGTGACAAATTCATGCTGGAGATTGAGCCGCATCTAGTCTCGCGTCCGGGCAGGGACATTCTGGAAGGCGTGGATGCGCTGGTGAGGGACGGCATTGCCGATCCTGACCGCCTTGCAATTGGCGGGTACAGCTATGGCGGCTACATGACCAACTGGCTCATTACGCAGACAACGCGCTTCAAGGCTGCTGTCACGGGCGCTGGCGCAGTAGAGCATGCCGCGAACTGGGGTAATGATGATGAGACATATGATGACGCCTGGTATCTGAGCGGCAAGCCATGGGAGAAGCCGCAGCTTTATCAGTCAGAGGCTGCTCTTTTCCAGTTCAACAAGGTCACGACACCGACGCACTTAGTTGGTGGCAATGCTGATATTCGTGTCAGCTACCTTGAGGATGTTTTGATGGAGCGCGCGTTGAGCCAGTTGGGCATTCCGCATAGTTTTCTGGTGTTTCCGGGTGAAGGACACTCGCTGGATAAGAATCCGTGGCATGGGTATATCAAGGTGCGTGAAGAGTTGAAGTGGCTGGATAAGTATGTGGGCAGTGATGCGGCTCCAGCACCGAAAGGTAAATTTACCGCAGAGGATAAATGAAAAAGAATTTGTTGAGATGGATTTTAGTGCAGATATGCTTCGTTGCAGGAATGCCGCTTCTGTTTGCGCAGGCTGCGTCACAGAAGGTCATCATTGATACGGACATTGGTGATGATGTTGATGACGCATACGCAGTGGCGCTGGCGTTGTCCAGTCCCGAGTTAAAAATTATCGGCATTACTTCTGCGTGGGGTGATACGGAATTGCGCAGCCGTATGCTGGACCGCTTGTTGTGTGAAGCTGGGCGTAGCGACATTCCTGTACTCACAGGAGTGAAGACGGTGAGCAAGGCCCAGTTTTCGCAGGCGGTGTGGGCTCGGGCTGGTGAATCGCATACGCACGGAGATGCGGTGGAGTTTCTTCTGGATCAGATCAGGAGGAACCCGGGAGAGATTACGTTGATTGCGATCGCCCCACTCACGAATATCGGCGCAGCGATTGATCGTGATCCGGCTACCTTCAAGAAGTTGAAGCGCGTAGTGATGATGGGCGGGTCAATTCGCCGCGGATATGACAATCCAAGCTTTACTGCAGCACGTGGACCGGATGCGGAATACAACATTGCAACAGATCCAGCTGCGGCGCGGAAGCTGTTTCAGTCCGGCGTGCCGATTTACATGATGCCGCTTGATTCTACGCAAATCTTATTTGATGAGACCAAGCGGGAGAGATTGCGTACGGTGAGCACTCCATTGACCGATACGTTGCAGTTATTGACGGCACAGTGGCAGCGGGTTACGCGCTGGACAACACCGACATTGTTTGACGATGTTGCTGTTGCCTATGCGATACGGCCGGATCTTTGTCCGGTGGTTCCGATGCATATTGAAGTGGATGATGCAGGGTTTACGCGGGAACGTCCGGGTGCTGCAAACGTGAATGTGTGTCTTAGCTCTGATTCGGACAAATTCTTTCTGTTCTGGATGCCCAGGTTGCTGGAACAGAATTTGCACGGGACATCGTCATGTGTCACTCAGAAGTAGATTTATCTGCACCTGATTTCACCGCATCTGAAATTCAGGTGAACCAAGAATGAGCGCGGTCATGGTATCGAGGGTTTGTGCCGGGTCCTGTGCTTGTGACTGTGCCAGCTGCTCGCGAATGACGGTATTTGTTTTTGCTGAGACATCGCCAGCGATCAATAGCTGTTCCATCATGGCAAGCGCTTCATCCTGCCCACTGATGTGAGCTGTCTGCGTGAGGGATACAGGTTCAGCGAGCCCAGCCCGTTGCTGTTCATCTGGACGCGCGAGTAGGCCGGTAGCCAGCAGGTGCGGCGCGTCAAACTTCATACCGCCCATTTTGCTGGTGGCGAGCGCCATCGAGAAATTCAGGCGGTCGACAAGCGCGGCAGAGTTCATCCAGTGGTCGGCGGTCATTGGATATCCGGTTGGTGGCTGCATCTGATATAGCGGTTCGCCCATGCGCGTGAGCACGCCGATCAATGCTCCCGGGTTGGTTGGGTTCGTATCGGTCGCCCGGAAAGCTGAGGCAACAAACTCAAGCGGCGTTTTCACCTTGTTGCGGTAATTTGTGCGTGACCAGAACTCCGGCGAGTGCACCATGGTTTGCAAAATTTGCCTGATGTCTCCGTCAGAAGAGAGATAAGTCTGCGCCATTCGATCAACAAGCGCTGGCGGTGGATCATCGGCAACGAAGCGCTGCGCTAATTTGTAACTGATAAAGTGTGCTGTCTGTGGCTGCGCAGCGAGCCAAAGAAGCGCCTGCACACCTTCATTGAATCCGTCATCTTTAACTGTGTGGCCAAACCATTTTTTCGACCCGGGCTCATGCCAGCGTGGATTAAAGACAAACGGTCCACCCAGTTCAGGGCGATCGATGGTCCATCCGGTAAGAATTTTTGCAAGGTTGGTTACATCCGTCTGTGTGTAGCCGCCGTTCACGCTTACCGTGTGCAGTTCCATCACTTCGCGGCCGTAGTTTTCATTCAGGCCGCGGTCCGGCTGTTTCTGGCCTGGTTTGGGCTTGCCTGCGGCGGGTGAATCCGGGCCAATACTGGTGCGGTTGTCGAGGTAGTCAAGCATAGCTGGATGCTCGGCGGTCGCCAGCAAGAGGTCCTTAAATTTTCCCAGCGCATGCGCGCGGATGGCGTTGCGTTCGTAGTCAGCAAGATAGTAGGTCTCGATGGGGTTTTTGTGCAGGAAGACATTGAAATGGTTGAACCAAAAATCGGTCATCACTTCCTGCAACTGGCGTTCACTCAGGATGGCGCGCAGTATCTTCGCTTGCTGTAATTCGTTCTGAACGACCCCAAGACCACCGCCCCCACCAGCCATCATGTAAAAGAGTTCGCGCTCGCGTGGATTGAAGTCATTGATGAGCATGCCGCGCTGCGGGTCGGCGATGTCGCGGCATAGGGCAATGCGCTGTTCGACGGGCAGTTTCATGATGGCCTGCATGCGCAAATTCTTGGGATAGCCGAGAATTTGTACGGCCAGCATTTGGGCGGAAGCAAAGTCTTCCTGTTTCTTCTCATCAGGTTTCTGTGCATCGACCGGCAGCGGAGGCTGGTTTCCAACATCTTTTTTGGTTTGCTGCTTGTCGTACTTTGCCAGAGAGACTTCATAGGCTCCGGCAAGGATCGGATCCTGCGGCATGGCACGCTTTCCCATCTCAATCTGGCGCAGCGCTCCGCCATCAGGGAAGTCGGCAGCGACCTCTGACGGCGGTATGGTGAGTGCGGGGAAGGCCGCCAGACGTTTGTCGAGTTCTGTGTCTGGAATGCTGTCAGGATTGAGTTGCTGATTGAACCATGCTTCCCAGCCCTGCTTTATTACGGCAGCTACATCGCCGGGACGAGGGCCGAAGGTGAAACGGTCGAGAATCTGCTGCCCGCGTTCTTCGTTGGATAGGGGGCGTGAGTGGTCAGCTTCAGCTTTGGCAGTGGTTTTGTGATGCTGAGATGTAGCGGGAGCGTTCGTTTGTGCCATCAAAGCGCTGACGGGCAGAAAAATAACAAAAGTCCGCAAAAGTGCCTGTATGCGGGGCATGCAATGGCTCCTGACAATCATGTAGACAGCAATATTAGTCTCATAGTTGCGCTGTCTGTGCTGTTCGCGCCTTCTGGCTTGATTTCCGGGAAAAATACTGGAGCGCAGGCCTTGCGAGAAGCAGGACGCCGAGCACGATGGTGATGCCGAGCGGTGTGCGGACACCGGATTTCACGCCCCACCAGTAATGCACAACTCCTGCAATTGCTGCGACATAAACGAGGCGATGCAGAGCTTGCCAGCGCTTTCCTCCGAGCTTGCGGATAGACCACGTGGTCGAGGTGAGCGCGAGCGGCACGAGCAGTAGCCACGCGGTAAGTCCGGCGGTGATAAAGCGGCGCTGGCTGATGTCGTTGACCATAGCGCTGAGGCTGAAGTTGGAATAGAGCCAGATGTAAGTCGTGAGGTGGAGGCAGGCATAGAAGAATGCATAAAGGCCGAGCATGCGGCGGAAGCGAATGGTCCAGCTCAGTTTCGGAATGAGTCGCCGGATGGGTGTGATCGCCAGTGAGATCACCAATAAGCGTAATGTGCCCTTGCCGGTAAAGAAGGTGACGAATGCGATCGGATCGGGGCCTAGCGCGTCCGGGGTCGTGGTGCTGGCTCGCCAGAATTGTGTGATGAGCCACACGATCGGCGCCAGGCAGGCGATGTGCGTCAGCGTTTTGAGAAAAATGATCCAGCGATTTGACATATTTTTCGAGGATTGTGTGGAGCGAAACAAACTGTAGATCCTTCGACTGTACTCCCTTCGCTCAGGATTAAAGATTTACTAGCTTTCAAAATCAGTAGTACTTTCGCAAATCCATACCGTTATAGAGACTGGCTACCTGGTCGCCGTATCCATTAAACATGAGGGTTTGTTTGCGCTGTCTAAATATTGGTTCGCCGATGCGGCGTTCGTATTTCTGGCTCCAGCGGGGATGGTCTACGTTAGGATTCACGTTTGAATAGAAGCCGTATTCATTTGGAGCTTCATCGTTCCAGGCTGTATGAGGCTGTTTTTCTACGAAGCGGATTTTCACGATTGATTTTGCTGATTTGAAGCCGTACTTCCATGGCACCACGATGCGGATCGGCGAGCCATCCTGGTTAGGGAGAACTTCTCCATAAAGCCCGAAGCAGAGAAGCGTGAGCGGGTGCATTGCTTCGTCCATGCGCAGGCCCTCAGAGTATGGCCAGTTGATGGAGGACTGGCTTAATCCCGGCATCTGCTTGCGGTCGGCAAGCGAAAGAAATTGTACATACTTCGCGTTGCCCAGAGGCTCGCATTCCTTGATGAATTCAGAGAGCGAATAACCTGCCCAGGGAACGACCATGCTCCAGGCTTCAACGCAGCGAAGACGGTAGACGCGTTCTTCCTGTGGACGCAGCTTGAGTAACGTATCGATGTCAAAGGTCTTTGGCTTTTTCACGAGACCTTCCACACTTACAGTCCAGGGGCGTGTCTGCATTCGGCCTGCGTTTTTTGCGGGGTCGCCCTTTTCTACACCGAATTCATAAAAGTTGTTGTAGTTGGTGATGTACTGGTAGGGCGTGAGGTCCTCACCTGTTGTGGAAAGCGGGCTCTTGACGGTATCGAGTTTTGTAGCGGCTTCGACGCTGGCTTCTGGATTGAGGATGCGCGCAATTCGCTTTCCAGTGAGCGCGGCTGCTCCTGCTGCCGCTGCGGCGGCCATGAACTTTCGTCTATTAAGATAGGCAGATTTTGGAGTGATCTCAGAAGAAGGAATGTTGTCTGGCTTGCGGATTAGCACTGCTCAGTACCTGCTTTCTCTTTATAGACTAAGTTACTCTTCAACGTGTTGAAGCTCGATGCTGTGCGGCTTTAATTGATGTGGGCCGCATCAAATCTCTGTTTATGTGACTCAAAGGAGCGATGAATGGTTACAGGTCAGCAAGTGATTTCTGCATTAGATATAGACCGCTTGCGGCAAGCCGCCGAGGTGCTGCTCGCTGCACGAAGAAATGCGGCGCCAATCAAGGAGTTGCCGAGTGCGCTGCGTCCGCAAACGCTGGATGAGGCATATGCTTTGCAGGACATCATTGCGGACTTGCTGGGGCCGATTGGCGGCTGGAAGATCGGAGCTCCCTCGCCGGATGCAATGCCTGTATATGCACCCATGCCTTTGCTTGGTGGATTTGCAACCAGCGGGCAGACATTGGCTGGACCACAGCTCCGTTACCGTGGGGTGGAAGCAGAGATCGCTTATCGTCTCGGTAAGAATTTACCTGCGCGTGCTGAGTCGTATTCTCGCGAAGAAGTGATCGATGCAATTGCCAGCGCGCATCCTGCGATTGAATTGCTTGAGCCTGCGTTTGTTGATCCGGACAAGGTGGACCGGCTCTCTGCCATCGGTGATCTGCAGATGAATGGCGGGTTTGCTTATGGGCCAGCCTTCGAGGGATGGCGCAGCGCTGATTTTACGAAGGAATCTGTCATGTTGGAGATTGATGGGGTTGTTCGTTTTGAAGGAACCGCTTCGAATACTGCCGGAACCGATCTGCTGCGGCTTGTGGTGTGGTTGACGAATGAAGGACAGCGGCGCACTGGTGGCCTGAAGGCTGGAGACTGGATT
>DATAQW010000004.1:0-15150 GCA_036264445.1 Pseudacidobacterium sp. | reverse complement strand
GTCTCGATTCTGATGCCTCCTACTGGCGCGATCTTCTTTCTCGCTGCGCAGGCCATTTTCTATTACCGGCTCATCCTCAGGGAGGAAGCTTATCTCACAGCGCGACTGGGCGAGGCTTATCTTGAGTACAAGCAGCACGTTCCCCGCTTTTGGCGAAGCCTACGCGCGCGAGTGTCTGCATCTTCTGTTCAGCCGCAATGGTTGAACAGCATTCTTGGTGAAAGTTACTACGTCGCCCTAACAGTCTGTTTCGCGATTCTTGCGTGGCGTTACAACGCATATCTACTTACTAAGTGCGTCATCATCTGCTTTGGAGCGTCGCTGGTAGTTCGCGCCATGTTGCCGAAAGACGCGTCTGCGGCTTAATCTCTTTCGTCATTAAGGTAAAGGAGCAACTTGATGGAGCGAAAAAGCGCATCTGACTACCCGCAGGAACTGCTGAACATGTTCGACCTGTATGTTCATGGAGACATGAGCCGTCGCCAGTTTCTCGATGGGGTGGGGAAATTTGCAGTTGGTGGATTGACCGCCGTCGGTCTTTGGGAAAGTCTGAGGGCGAATTATGCGTGGGCGCAGCAGGTCCCGAAAGATGACAAGCGCCTTCACACGGAATACGTGGCTGTTGCTTCGCCACAGGGCAACGGCAGTATACGTGGATATTTTGTCCGCCCGGCGAATCCCAGCGGGAAGCTGCCCGGTGTGCTTGTTATTCATGAGAACCGTGGGCTGAATCCTTATGTTGAGGATGTGGCGCGCCGTCTTGGTGTGGCCAATTTTCTTGCCTTTGCTCCGGACGGTCTTACGTCTGTCGGCGGATATCCTGGCGATGATGAAAAGGGTGGCGAGCTTTTCCGCAAAGTGGATCAGGACAAGATGTTCGAAGACTTTGTGGCTTCGGCCGAATGGCTGAAAGCGCGTCCGGAATCCACAGGAAAGATCGGCGTGGTAGGTTTCTGCTTTGGCGGTGGGGTCGCGAATAAGCTGGCGACGAGGCTTTCTGATCTTGCTGCCGCTGTTCCATTCTACGGAGTGCAACCACCGGCGGCTGACGTAGCGAAGATCAAAGCACCTTTGCTGATTCATTACGCTTCGCTCGATACGCGCGTGAACAGCGGATGGCCAGCCTATGAGGAAGCTCTTAAGGCGAATCATGTGAACTACACGGTGTATTTTTATGAAGGCGCAAACCATGGTTTTCATAACGATACGACTCCGCGGTATGACGAAGCAGCCGCAAAGCTAGCGTGGCAGCGAACGCTCGATTTCTTCAACAAATATCTACGAAGCTGAGAATGTGAGCTAAGTAAGTCAGAATTATGTAGCGCTCCCGGTGTACTTGATCTATTGTTTTCTCTTATTCGGGTCCGGGAAGCACAACAGAACGTGAAAGTGGATAACAAGTTTTAAGCGTCCGGACTCCTGAATCTTCGGAGGACGACGTGACGTACTGCAGATTGCTCAGAGCGTTTTTCGCTCTCCTATGCCTGACCTTCATAGCGCACAACGCAGCGTTGGGACAAGCAACAAGCTCGCTTGGCGGACGGGTCACTGACGCCAGCGGCGCCATTCTCCCAGGCGCAACCGTAAAACTTACGCTGGTCGCAACCGGCGCAACGCGCATCAACACAACTGACAGCAGCGGCGAGTATCAATTTTCACAGGTTACTCCAGGACGCTACACACTCACTGTTTCTGCCGACGGATTTACGACTGTCGAAAAAGACAACATGGAACTGCTGGTGAGCCAGCCTGCGACAATAAATGTGGCCTTGAGTGTAGCGACGGTAACACAACAGGTAACGGTCACATCCGAAGTACAACCTGTGCTGAACACAACCGATGCTACTCTTGGCAATGCTTTTGACGGACATCAGGTAGAGTCGCTGCCGCTCGATCAGCGCAATGTTCCTGATCTTTTGAGCCTGCAACCGGGGGTGACATTTCTTGGGCGTTCTGACGATGTGAACGGAACGCAGGGTGTGGGAAACAACTCCACAGATTCGCGTGCCGGATCTGTCAATGGCGGACGCAGCGACCAGTCAAATATCACGCTCGATGGTATTGACGTCAACGACATTAACAATGGATACGCATTTACCAGCGTCTTGCGCACGACGCAGGATTCGGTCGCCGAGTTCCGCGTTACTACGAGCAATCCCAACGCGGAAGAGGGCCACTCGTCGGGAGCGCAGGTAGCGCTGGTGACGCGCAGCGGCAGCAACGATCTTCACGGTGCCGTCTACATATACAACCGCTCGAATCTGCTAGAGGCTAATGACTTCTTCAATAAACAGCAACAGCTTTCGAATAATGAGCCGAACCGTCCGGTAAGCCTGGTTCGCAATATCTTTGGTGGAGATGTAGGTGGCCCTGTCTTGAAAAACCGTTTGTTCTATTTCCTAAACTATGAGGGGCGTCGCGATTCGCAGGGAACAAGCGTGCTTGCAGGGACAGCGAATTCTGAGGGCGCGAGTTCAACCATCGGAATGGTGCCAACAGCGAACTTCCGTACCGGCTATCTGAATTATCAATATCTCAACGCAAACGGTACTGATTCCACCTACACACTGACCCCTGCAGATATCCAGCAAATGGATCCGTCAGGGATTGGTGAAAGCACAGCGATATTGCAGATGATGAGCCAGTATCCTCAGGCAAATACTGCAAACCCAGGTGATGGGTTAAACAGTGCGGGCTATCGTTTTCCTTATACCGTTCACAGGAAGTACGACACATACATCGCGCGTATCGATTGGAATGTGACGTCGGACGGAAAACACACACTTTTCTGGCGTGGCAATCTGCAGAATGACAATGAGCCAACTGCGTCGGCATTTCCGGGTCAGCCTGCTGCCGCGGTAACGCTGACAAATAGCAAAGGATTTGCGGCAGGATATACATACTTAATCACCAACAACCTGGTCAACAACCTGCGTTATGGACTGACCCGGCAGGGTATCGACAATGCGGGTATTTCAAATCAGCCGCAAATTATCCTTTCCGAGATTACACAGCCGATTGCATTCACCCGGTCAAGCTCATTCATTATTCCAGTCCACAACGTGGCCGACGATCTTTCATGGACCAGGCACAACCATAGCTTCGCGTTTGGAACAAATATCCGTTTCATCGATGATCATCGGATCAGCAATCAGCAATCCTTTCCCGATGGACAGATGAATCAGGGCTGGTTGACCCGCAGCTCTACGATTGCCAACAGCAAAGGGCCGTTCGATCCGGAACAATACGGTTTTCCGGCTGTGGACTTCGCCAATTATGGCAATGCCTACAACAATGCAATCATGACTCTGGTCGGAACGATTACTGAAGGCGACGCCATTTACAACTACGACAAAAGCGGCGGCCTGATTGCAGTTGGCGCTCCGCTGAAACGCGATTATCGCTGGAACGAGTATGAATTTTATGCGCAAGACACGTGGAAGATTCTTAGCAACTTCACTCTGACTTATGGACTGCGGTACTCCTACCTGCAGGCGCCTGCGGAAACAAGCGGCACTCAGGTAGGAAGTTGCCAGTTTTCCAGTGGAGTATGTCAGCCATATTCACTCACGCGGTATTACAACGGCAGCGTGGCGCAGGCAGCGGCGGGAGGCGCAGCAAACGGTATCGGTGAAGTGGCTTTTAACTTGAATGGCCGCTACAATCATGCTCCTGATTTCTGGAAGCCGGATACGAAGGACTTTGGTCCGCGCATTGCCATTGCATACAGCCCCACTCCTTCTGACGGAGTCTGGAAAACCATTTTTGGTGACCAGAAAAGCAGCATTCGCGCGGGATATTCCCTCGTGTTTGATCACTTTGGCGCTGCGGTCGTAAACAACTTTGACACCACAGGCTCTTTTGGCCTGAACTCGCATCTTTCCAATCCTGCTGGCTCCGTGCCTATCGAAGGCGCACCGCGATTCACTGCAATCAATCAGGTTCCTCAATCGTTGTTGCCGCCAGCCCCCACGGGCGGTTTTCCTGCTGTGCCTTCATCAAGCGCATTCGCGATCAGTTGGGGACTGGATTCCGGCATCAAGACCCCGTATTCGCACCTCGTAGATTTCTCGATAGCGCGTGAGTTGCGCAATGGATCGTCTTTGGAGTTGTCATACGTGGGGCGTTATGCGCACAGGCAATTGGCTCAGGAAGATGTTGCCATGCCCATCAATTTGCGGGCGGCTGGAACAAATTATTTTGGCCCCGCATCGCAGCTTGCGCAGATGGCCCGTGCAGGTGTGTCTGTGACATCTGTCCAGCCGATTCCATATTGGGAGCAGGTTTTTGGAGGACTCGACAATCAGGATGTCGGCCTTGGATATGGGCCATTGAGCGCAACGCAGAACGTCTATGCGATCTATCAGGCCAACCTCTACAACGAAACCTATGCGCTCTATCAATTGGATACGCCAGGCAGCCTTCCGAACAGCGGTATCGGCGCTGGTGTAAATTATCCAGCGTATCGCTTCTATCACGACCAGTACTCCGCCCTGTACGCGTGGCGGTCCATTGGATTTGCCAATTTCAATGCGCTGGAGGCCGTCTACCGGCAGCGTTTTGGCGCCGGATTGCAGGCGGACTTTAACTATACTTATTCGAAATCGCTGGATATCACGTCACAGGCTGAACGGCTGGGGAACTCCGCGAGCACAAACTATGCTCAGATCATGAACAGCTGGGAGCCATCTCAGCTTTATGGCCCTTCGGACTATGATGTGCGCCACCAGATCAATGCAAACTTTGTTTGGGAGTTGCCTTTTGGGCGCGGCCGGAAATATTTTTCCGGAGTGAACAGGCTGACGAATGAAGTTATTGGGGGATGGCAGACAACAGGCATCGTTCGCTGGACAAGCGGCTTTCCCTTTCTGATGAATAACGGCGCGTATTATCCGACGAACTGGGACATCCAGGGATACGCCATGCTGACATCAAAAATTCCATCGCGTGCCGGAGCACGCGGATACCTGACACAGCGTTTTGCTGATCCGGCAACGGTATTTGCCAGCTTCAGCCATGCGTTACCTGGGCAATCAGGAACGCGCAATCCACTTCGCGGCGACGGGTTCTTCGATTGGGACCAGGGAATCAACAAAACCTTCGGTCTAGGCGACCGGGCCAGACTGATCCTGCGCCTGGACATGTTCAACATTACCAACAGCGTGCGTTTCGACCCGCAGTCGATCAGCGCGACACTTGATAATCCACTGACATTTGGACAGGCAACGGCGCTGCTTACGAACTACCGTCTGGCGCAATTCGCAGCACGCGTAGAGTTCTAAGGACTGGCCGTCCAGGCATAGCAATCCGATGCGAAATAGCTGGTTTTGTAAGGGTTCTTCGCTTCATCGCGCCGAGGCTGCAATTTCTTTACGCAGCCGCGCCTCAGCACCTTCCGCCATGCTTGTGACCAGCGCCAAAGGCAGTCCCACGACGTTAAAGTAGCAGCCATGGATGCGCGGAATCCATACGCTGGCGCGGCCCTGGATGCCGTAGGCTCCGGCTTTGTCCATGGGCTCGCCTGTCTGAATGTAGGCGTCAATTTCGTTTTCTGAGATCGTGCGCATGGTGACGTACGTCAGTTCCGCGGCGACTTCGACTCCGAGACGCGAGACTAGCGCGACTCCTGTCACAACGGAATGCGTGCAGCCTGAGAGCGTCCGTAACATTCGTGCTGCATCGTTGGCATCTTTCGGCTTGCCCAGAATTTCTTTTGATGGCGAGATCACAATCGTATCTGCGCCGAGTGCCAGAAGCGGATTGTCGGGTGTATCGAGCGAACTACCCTGTTCAGCGAATACTGCTTCTGCTTTTTCCCGCGCCAGCCGGGTGGCGAAGGCGATCGGGTCTTCTCCGAACTTCATTTCTTCAGAAACGGAAGAGGGATATACGCGGAAGGCGAATCCTGCCTGTGTAAGTAGCTCTTTACGACGCGGCGATGCGGATGCGAGTACAAGCATATTTTTAGATTAAGGCCGGCTGACATGAGTTCCGAGATATTGCGCTACGCTTCGCAATCTAGTATCGCGCGGCCATAGTTTTTTGCGGGGAATGTCTTCTAAGTCCAGCATTGTGCCCTCAAGAGCCACAAGCCGACGAGACGCTTCAAGATGAATTAATGCCTTTCAGTGCTTCGCGGGGGAAGGAATCGTTCTCCCGGTCACTCCGACATATTCCTGCGCTGTCGGCAGGAGTTCGTCATTGAGAGCTACTGTCGCCCTCATGTAAGCTCTCGCGGCACCAATTTTGTCGCCAACGGTGATAATCCGCAGGTTTGGAGGATTCCCTTGTTCCCGAGGCCCAGGACACTGTTCAAGTGAATGTTTTCCATCCTGTTCTAAAACCGAGCGCCTTGTTTAGAGCGAATGGCCCGCAGCTCGCTGCGCCTACGGCTTGGCATACATCAGGAACCTTGCGATTTGCACGCTTGGCTGATGGTCTTGATACCTCAGTTGTCACAACCGTCCTGTCTGTCGGGTCAGCGAGCGCGTATGCAATCAGGAACGGATCGCGTCCAATCTTCTCGACCTCGTCATCGCTGAGGTCGGGTGCATAACCTGTGGCGACGATGTGTTGAACAAGAGTAACATCAACAGCTTCATCGAGCAGTAAGGCAGCCTCGATCTCAGATGTACGAATCCAATCAAGTAGCAGGTCGTCGTCTTTTCGTCCGGCCTTTATCTCATCCATGATTTCGCGGGGAATCTTTATCCGGTTCGAGGTGGCCTGATGGTACACCCAGCTCCAAAACTCTGGAATCTGATCAAGCGGGTAATAGGTGCTGTTAGCGGTGATGAGCACATTTGCATCGAGGAGATAGAGCACTTACTGGCCACCTCGCACTCCGGCCATGTAGATCAAGGGGTCTACATTGCGAGGCTTAACGCCGAGCACCTGTCCCGCTTTCGTATAGGTGAGAAATCCTTCTGCAAGCGAATTCTTCACCAGGTCCACAAGAGCGTGCCCAAGCCGATGCCGCTTTACGATGTAGTAACTTGGGCCGCCTTCATTCTTATCCTTGGTTGCCAGCTGTACCTGCGCTGCAATCCATTCATCCTCGTAATGTTTGTCTAGCTCTCGCCATCTAGTATGAGTAATTACATTTACTCGTAAAAGCTTGTAAGCAACCATCGCACGGCTTATTTTCCGACTGCTTCCGAAGCGAGCAAGTGCCTCTATGGTCTCTTGAAGGGAAGCTCGACGCAAAAAGCGCAGGTCGTCCATCTCAGACTCGGGCAGCAGTATTTCTCCTGCGACGCTGTTGCAATAGCTCTCAATTTGCGTGTCGGTGCTTCCACCGCTCACACCAGTGGTGCCTAACCATAAATGCGTTAGCTCATGAAGCGTTGTGAATGCCCACGCTACAGGAGCGTCCCGATCATTGACCACAATAAAAGGCGCAATGGGATCAGCAATGGCGTACCCTCTGAAAACGCCGCTAGGAATATTTGTGTGATAGCTTCCGAGGTTCCCAAGCAGCAACACGAATGCACCCGATGCTTCAATCTTCCCACGTAGATAACTGAAGGCTACTTGCACAGTCGCTTGCTGCCTGAATTCCTCAAGCGAAAAACCTAGTCTGTCTGTTATGCGGCGTGCCAGCACTGCTGGCGGCACATCCATCGTCACCGATGCGACGTAATCCACCCTTTTGGGCTCGCTTTGTTCAAGCAGGTCTTTTACGATGCCTTGCCGTCCGCGAATATCACGTATGAGCGTATCAAGAGTAGGGTCATATTCAGGGGGCTTTACACCAGGAGCTCTACGAAAATCCTGCCCTCGGTCACCTATACGTGGTGGCTCACTCAGATAGAAAACGAGCAGAGAGCGATGGTATGCCCGTGCCATGTTTAGGAGAACACTCCTCGATGGTTCCTCCTCCCCGGCTTCCATTGCTCGCAAGCGCTCCGCCGCAGTACGGCCACGGGTATTCTTAAACCCAAGCATGTGAGCGGCCTCATCGACAGATAAGCCCGCCATGTCGCGTGCCCATGTCAAAATATAAGGATTGAGTGCCATTGCTTCTTGATCCTAGCTTACCCTCGACGCGACACAAAATACCGAGAATGGCCGGCTATTCATTTTCTATGGCAATCCCAGCCCTTGCCCCCTGCGCGTCGTAAATTCCCCAAGCCATGCGCGGGGTGTTGTGCGCGAGTCCGTAGCGGCCATCGGGGGCGAGCAGAATGATGCCGCCGTGTCCGCTGAGACGTTTATGTAAATATGCGATTGCGTCGGGGGCTACCTGTTCGGGGGAACGGCCTTGTTGCACGCGGTCTACGGCCCATTTGCCTAGCACCAACTTCATAATTGGTTCGCCCCATCCGGTGAGCGAGACCGCTGCGCTCGCGTTGTCGGCATAACAGCCGCATCCGATGAGGGATGAATCGCCGACACGGCCGGGAGCTTTGTTTAATGTGCCTCCGGTGGAGGTTGCCGCAGCGATGCAGCCTTTCACGTCGAGCGCGACTGCTCCCACGGTGTCGTGTGATGCAAGTTCTGCTGCAGTCTCGGGAGACTTGTCGTCTCCGGCGAAGGTGAGATCGGGGAGTCCGGCACGCTCTTTTGCCTGCGCGTCTTCAAGGCGCTGCTTTTCGCGTTCGAGCACCAACTCCGAGTTGTCGATCAGTTGCATGCCGTGCGCCCGCGCGAACTCTTCAGCGCCCTGTCCGACAAAATACACATGCGGGCTTTTATCCAGCACCAGACGGGCTGCGTGAATGGGATTCCGCAGTCGCTCGACGCAGGCCACGCCTCCGGCGCGCATGGTTTTGCCATCCATCAGCAATGCGTCGAGCTGCACGCGGCCGTCGCGTGTTAGAAAGCTGCCGCGTCCGGCATCGAAGGTGTCGTCGTCTTCAAGAACTGCAACGGCCGCCTCGACTGCATCTACGGCAGACTCGCCTTTCGCGAGCAGGGCGTATCCCGCGAGGAGCGCGTTGTGCACTCCGCGCTCGTGGGCCTCGACCATTTCATCCGGGATGGCCCAGGCGCCGCCGTGGACCAGCAAAACAGGGCTATGTAGCATAGTGAACCACTCATTCTACCGGACTGGCTCCAGGGCACGTGCGCTTTGCACTGAAGCTGCTGTCCACTCACCCAAAGAAGGCTTGAATGGCCATCCATTACCCGTCCCGTACGGTCGACAAGAATGGCGCCGAAGGCGCGTGTGCCTGGACGGCGAGTCCCTCAGCACGTTGAGGGCTCGTTGAGATTGCACGGTTTGACGGTCAACACTAATGAATGCTGCCTTTTGAAGATCCCTGAGATGGTTTCTTCCCGGGCCAATTCTGTCAGGTCTCCAGCTGCTGTAATAGAGTAGTGGTCACCGCAGGGGGCCGCCAGTCTTTCGCGGCTAAGATAGGCAATGCAGCCGATTACACGCTCGACGAGTGATGCGCGTATTGTCCGCTGTGGGAAAAACACTTTGCCTTGAGCGTCGGTCACTACCTGATGGAGCATTTCCTGACGCTGTATCGATGTCTGTTGCCACAGCTCACTTACACCGGTGTTGGGCAACGGTTTTCCAGACTGATCAATAAGAGTGATGTGATATGCAGGAACTACGATCAGTTTCCGCGGATAGACGAGCACTATGAGCAGCAGTCCTACAATCACCCACCAGGCCCATCGTTTCTTCATCGCCGCTACTCTATCGCGAAAACAGTACATTGCAGCGGTTTTTTGCGCGCCATCAATAAAAATTTTTACTTCGTGCGGAAAGTGTTCGATCCGGTCAAGTCACCTTCGTAACGGCGCCGGGGCTTGTATTCGCCGTAGCTAGCCGCCTAGCCTGAACTTCATGAACCGCGCACAATCTGCCGCTTTTGTTCTGGCAATGACCATGGTGCTGCCAGGTTCTGTCTTTGCAGTTCCCAAGCCCCATGTCGTTGGCCTGGGAGCAGTGAAGAAGGTGCCCTACTCAGTTACAGGCGACCCTGATGGAGCGGCAGCGGATGAAAAAGAACTGCGCGTTCGCCCGCTTATAGTCGACGGGAAGGTCAAAGAGTGGACAACAGGCGAGGCGCACGATGTGACGGATCGCACTTTTGCAGTGCGCCGCGCGATTCGGCTGAATGACGCGCTTCCAACAGACAAAACCGAGCATTGGGTTTGGCAGCGCGGCCCGTGGCTGCTTGTTGACCGCGTCACGGGACATGTCATTGCGCCCAAACTGCCAGACTACGATCCTGCGGTTTCCCGCGTCGTCTGGTTTCGCGACTATGCTGCTTACTGCGGCTTAACCACGAGTGGCAAGCAACTGTATGCGGTTGTGGCTCAGGTGGCGGCGCGCAAGCCTGTGCTTGCGAAGAAACTTGGTGCCTGGGATGCCGGAGATCATCCTACGCCTGCCTGTGCAGCTTCAACATGGCAGCGCGATCCATTGCGCGTCACTTTTCAGCCGACGGGAGGAGCACAGGTCAGCTACGATCTCGTGGGATTGTCGGCTGTGCTGGTGGAAGATGGTGATGACAGCGGCGATAACAATTGAACAATGGGTGGGATTGCCAATGCGACTGCATTTCGGGGGCTAAAGCTGGCATTCATCGCATCATCATGCGAGAGTTGAAGCCATCGCCTACTCTTATTTCACATGGTGTTTCATTGATCTGAAAAGTTTCTGTCAGGGATTTTCTTTTGAAACTTCCATTTCGGCTACACTGAATGCGTGCGGCGATTCATCGCCATCTCGCTGTTACTGCTTTTCGGATTGCCGCTGATTGCGCCAGCCTTAGCGCTGGATATGTCCGAAGGAAGCATTCCCGCGTGCTGCCGTAGAGGCGGTAAGCATCACTGTGCGATGCCTGGAGAAGCAACATCGCAGCAAGGGCATGACGTTACCGTCATCGCCGAAAAATGTCCATGCACTCCGGCGGTCGCTGCTATCTTTCATTTCAATACGTTCGCGCCGCAAGCAGACTCAGCTATCTTTGCGGCCATTACCAGCCATCCGGCGATTCATGCGCAAACGGAAGCGCAGTATCGCATCTCGTTTGACCGTTCGCGGCAGAAACGCGGCCCACCCAGCCTGAACCTTCTGTAGCTCCTCTCGCAATTTTCAGTTCTTTCCTTCAGCCATAGAGGAGGCATCTGCCGTATGCGCAGAGTTGTAAGTTTGCTTTTGCTTGCGTGTGTGATTTTCAGTCAGCGCGCGCACGCGACTGTCTTTGGACAGGTCGAGGGCATAGTCCACGATCCGCAGCACCGACCTATTTCCGGAGCGCAGGTTACGCTTCAATCGGCTACATCGGACTTTTCGCAGACTGTACTGACCAGCCAGGAAGGGGCATTTCACTTCGCTGCCATTCCTGTCGGCAACTACTCCGTCAGGATTCAGCAGAAAGGGTTCGGCTCACTTGAGCAGGAGATAACAGTCGCGTCGAACACATCGCCGATCCTGCATTTTGAGCTGTCAGTCGAAAGTGTGCATGAATCGACGGTTGTTACAGCAGAGGCGCAGACGGCGAATATCGACACAGCCACGCCTACAACACTTGTGAACCGCCAGGATATTGCTCGCACGCCCGGAGCCAGCCGTACCAACGGATTCGAGATGATTACGAATTACGTTCCCGGCTCCTATGAAACGCATGACATGCTGCACATTCGTGGCGGACACCAGGTGAGCTGGCTCATCGATGGCGTGCAGATTCCTAACACCAATATCGGAAGCAACGTGGGAGCGCAGATTGATCCCAAGGACATTGATTATCTTGAAGTGCAGCGCGGAGGCTATTCAGCAGATATTGGTGACCGCACCTATGGAGTCTTCAACGTTGTTCCGCGAACTGGATTCGAAGGCAACAATCTGGGAGAGCTGGTTTTAAGCGCAGGGAATTTTTATCAGACAAGCGGTCAGCTTAACCTCGGCAGCCATACAGAGAAACTTGCTTATTATGTGAGCCTGAATGGGAACCGCAGTAATCTTGGTCTGCAACCACCGATCAGTCAGGTCTATCACGATGCTGTGAACGGCTATGGCGGATTTGGGTCAGTGATTTATAACCCCACGCCGCAGGACCAGTTCCGTTTGGTCGCGCAGTTGCGGAAGGATTATTTCCAGGTACCGTATGATCCAGATCCGGACAGCTGGGAAAATCAAGAGTACGACTCCAGCGGATTGCGTGACGGGCAGCATGAGACTGACGTCCTGACCGCATTCTCATGGGTGCACACCTTTAATGCGCAGTCACTGTTACAGATATCGCCCTTCTACCATTACAACAGCGCGAATTACCAACCCAAGCTCTATGACTACCCGGTAGCTACAACGAGCGACCGTGCTTCCAACTATGCCGGATTGCAAGCTTCCATCAGCACTGAGATTGCACGCAACATGGTGCAGGCTGGTTTCTATTCTTTTGGCCAGCATGACAGCTATACCTTCGGAAGCATCTTTAACGATGGAAGCTATCCAAACTTTTTGACGAACGATGCGTCATCCGGCGGCTTAGTCGAGGGGTACATCAACGACAACTATAGAGTCACACCGTGGCTTACATTGATTGGCGGATTGCGCCAATCATGGTTCCGCGGCGACTTCACGGAAAAAGCAACCAGTCCGCGCATCGGCGTGGCCGTGCAGGTGCCAAAACTTAACTGGGTCTTTCGCGGATTTTATGGCCGCTACTATCAACCGCCGCCGTTGTTGACTGCTTCGGGGCCAATACTCGGCTATGCGAATGCCAACAACACTGCCTTCGAGCCACTGCATGGCGAGCGCGATGAGGAGCATCAATTCGGAGTACAGATTCCGTTCCGGGGATGGATGCTTGATGTGAACAACTTCCGCACGCGGGCGAAAAACTTTCTCGACCACAGCAACGTGGGTGAATCGAGCATCTACTATCCTGTCACCATTGACGGCGCGCTCATTCGCGCTTGGGAACTAACGATGCGCTCACCGCGTTTGTGGCATTTCGGACAGGCGCATCTGGCTTATTCAAACCAGATTGCAGAGCAGCGTGGGGCGATTACCGGTGGGCTTGTCTGTTATCCCGTCAGCTCGCCGCAGTGCGATGTTGAGACGGGATATACGCCTGTCGATCATGACCAGCGCAATACCCTCAATGTGGGCTTCAATGCATCGCTGCCGTGGCGCGTCTTCGCATCAACGAATGTTTATTACGGGTCGGGATTCACCAATGGAAGTCCGAACGAGGTATATCCGGGCGACTATCTGCCGCAGCATACTACGTTTGATTTATCGGCAGGAAAGACATTTGCGGAAAACGTAACTGTATCAGTTACATCATTAAACGTAGCCAACCGGAGGGTGCTGCTTGACAATAGCCTCACTTTTGGAGGGTTCCACTACAACGATCCTCGAGAGATTTATGCCGAGGTGCGATACCGGTTTCATTATTAGACTTTGACAGCGTCAAGATCCCATCCTTTCGCAAGAAAGCGCGAACGGATGCGCACTACTATGAGAATAGCGGTTACACCGCGAAACTACGCAGGGGCAGCTACAACCTCATCTGCAGAGCGAGGGTGTTTCTCTCTTGGGGGAAGCAGTCGTGTTGAATTCAGAATGAATGCCAGTTCAGAGGACACGTGAATGAAAGCAGCGAGTAGTGGGTTCAGCAGTCCAACCGCGGCCAAGCCAATGCCGATGGCATCGACCGTGAGTGTGCCATAGAAGTTCTGGAAGATGATGCGGCGGCAATTCCGCGCGATGTGAACTGTTTCCACGAACTTCATCAAATCGTTTCCAATCAGGACTACGTCCGCGCTCTCACGTGCTACTGCTGTTCCCGCGCCCATGGCTACGCCTACCGTTGCCTCGGCCAGCGCTGGAGCATCATTGATTCCATCGCCGAGCATCGCTACAGTGCGGCCCTTTTGTACTTCGGCAGCGACATGATCTGCTTTTTGCTCAGGCAGCATCTCTCCGTGAAAGTGATAGATGTTTAATTGACCTGCAACAGACTTGGCAGTGTTTCTTCCATCGCCGGTAAGCAGAATGACCTTGACCCCCATCTGTTGAAGCTCCTGAACTGCCTGCGCTGATGTTGGGCGTATCTGGTCAACAACGGTGACTGCGCCGCAATACTTTCCGCTGCGTGCAACGAGTACTCCGGAGCCAGCGCTTAGTTCATTATTTGCGGGAACGGCAATGCCCTTTGACGCGAAGAATGCCGGATTTCCGGCTGTCATCTCTTCGCCGTTGGAAAAGGCAATCACTCCTCGACCTGGTTCATAAGCAAAATGTTCCGGCTTTGCGATAGGAATCTGGTGCTCCAGCGCATATTGCACAATTGCCTGTCCAATTGGATGCTCAGAGTTTCGCTCCGCAATGGCGGCAGCCTCCATGACGTCGTTAACTGTGTATCCAGGCTCCGGGATGACTTTATCCACCACGAGCGATCCATAGGTGAGCGTGCCGGTTTTGTCGACAAAGAGCGTATTGAGATGGCCGAGCGCTTCAAGATAGACGCCGCCTTTAATAATCGATCCTTTACGTGCAGCCCGGCCGATGGCACCGAGAATTGCAAGCGGCGTTCCCGCTGCGATGCCGCATGCTCCGGCAACGATGACCACAGAAATTGTCGATTCAATATTGCGAGTGATAAGAAATGTCAACGCGGCGGCGCCAAGGGCGAAGTAAACGAGATATCCGGCAAGGCGGTCAGCGGTTTTCTGGATCGGCGCGCGTGCGCGTTCCGCCTTCTCGACGGCCTCGATAATCTTGCCGAAAGTAGTCTCCTTGCCCAGCTTTTCTGTCCGCACATGGAGTGTTCCTGCCTGGTTGATGGTTCCGGCATAGACTTCGCTGCCAACAATTTTTTCGGCGGGAACCGGTTCACCTGTAATCGCAGCCTGCTCAACGTAAGAGCGGCCTTCGATGACTGTTCCATCTACCGGGATCCTGCTTCCCGGACGAATGAGGACAATTTCTCCAGCCTGAATGGCCTGGGTGCTGACTTCCTTAATCTGTCCGTCGCGAATCACGCTTGCAGTCTGCGGAAGAAAGTCCAGCATGTCTTTGATGGCGTTGCGTCCGCGTCCTACGGTTAGGCCTTCGAGGATTTCGGCGGCCAGGACGAACGCTGTAATGATGAGAGCGGTGAAAAATTCTCCGATTGCAAGGGCGGCAACGAGCGCGATGGTCATGGAAAGCTCCATGGTCATGCGGCGCTCGATGAT